>CAUZIY010000289.1:0-2538 GCA_963579995.1 Phycisphaerae bacterium | reverse complement strand
TCCCAAGCCGCCAACAATCACCACTGCAAACGATTTGGCAGTGACAATGGCCCCCATCGTTGGAAAGACTTGAAAGATTGGTGCAAGTAGACCGCCGGCAAGTGCTGCGATGCCCGCACCCCAGCTAAATGTAAACGTGTAAATAAAATCGATATTGACGCCCATCAAGGCCGCAGCCTCTCGATCCTGGAATGTCGCACGAATCGCCTTACCTACTCTGGTCCGTTGCAAAAAAAGATGCGAGGCCACGATGATCAAAAGCGCCGACACCAGTACAAAGACCCTGATAGGCGTAAGACTGATGGGTCCAACCTGAATACCCTGAAGAGGAAACGGCAGGCCTATATCCTTGGGAGTAGGATCCCAGATAATCTGTACCATGTTCGCCAAGAAAATGGAAAGGCCGATCGTAGCGAGCATGGACACATCAATGGGCTCGTTCCGGATTGGCTTCAGTAATAAACGTTCAATGATGGCGGCTAAAAGTCCAACGAGTAAGGCCGAAATGATGAGGGCCATCGGGTACGGTACGCCAGCAAGGGTAAAAATTGTGTACACCGCAAACGCACCTAACATGTAAAACTGACCGTGTGCGAAATTCACGACATTCATCACGCCAAAAATCAGCGTGAGACCAATGCCCATGAGGGCATAGATGCCGCCGATTAACAGGCCGTTGAGAAGATGTTGTAGGAAGCCGACCATGATAGGTAGCAGGAATATCTTAAGGGGCGCCTCAAATCCTGCACAGTGACAACATCTTGATGTTAACTGGTTCTGGTAGAGGGTGCGCTTGCACTAACATCCCTAGGTCCGGACCTTACTATTTCCTCATGATGGTGCTCTGCCTCAAGCACAAGGCATCACACCCAACGAAGATACAATTGTAGTTACAATGTCGGCGCGCTAGTTGCAACCGCTGTCAGCGTACCATCGTCAACACGGACTAGGTATACATTTGGACGACTCTGGTGCCCTTCAGCCTCATCAAACTTAATGTGACCACTCAAACCAGCAAATTCAACCCTAGTCAGTGCTTGGTTTAAGCCTGCTTGATCGAGGCTACAGTCATTTAACTCGATTGCCTTCGCAATGACCTGCACACCGTCAAAGCCACGGTAGGATTCGCCCAAGCCCACTTGAGGGTACCCAGCGTCATGGTATGCGTTGTAGTACCACTCCGACAGCACCGGATCGCCAGCTAAATGGTGCTCCGCTGGCACATAGAACATTAAGTGATATGTGCCATTAACAATTTCTGAACTCGACAGGTGCATAATAGCCACTGGATAGTTACTCCCTCCAGTAGTCAGAACAAGTTGGCTCATTCCCAGTTCGGCATATTGCTTTAGGATGGTAGCAATCTGCGCTGCACCGGTAGTCATCACTATCGCATCCACCTCTGAACTATTAATCTCTGTTAGCTGTGGCAACACGTCAGTGACGCTCTGGTCAATATAGTTCTCGAACACAATCTGACCACCCTGCGATTCGATAACCTCACGGAAGGTGTCACCTGCACTGCGTCCCCAATCGTTGTTAACACTCAGAATGGCCACTTTCTTCATGGTTAGTTCATTGGCCAAGTATGGTTTGACGGCCTCCGCTTCCATCTCACTCGTCGGGCTGATGCGGTGCACCCACTCGAAGCCAGGCGTGTCCGCAGATGTAATCTTCACCGAACTAGAAGTTTCCACAACCAGCGGGACTCCATGACGTGCCATAACCGGCATCACCGCTAGTGTCGCAGAACTACCCCAAGCGCCCATAATGACCGGTACTTCCTCACGCGTTATCAAATTCTCAGCTGCATTCGCAGATTCCTGCGGATCATTTCTCCCGTCCAAAATAATTGGCTCGAGCGGCCGTCCACAAACACCGCCTTCCGCATTAATTTTTTCGACGCCAATACGTAGACCACTGACAACATAAGATCCGGCATCCGCAACAGGCCCAGTGAGGGGTGTGATAACACCAAATCGGATTGGTTCCACAGCGCTAGAATCGAGTTCGTCAACTGCAGAATTGGGGGTACAGGCTGTCATTGAAATGACAGCTGCGAACAACGCTACAGTCAAGCCCACTATTCGTTTCATTTTTTACAAAACTCATTTGCGAGCAACCGAGATCAGACTCTTCCGATTGTCTCGGCTACGGACTTGGATAGGGAACATCCTCCAGGGTTCTCGGTTCCTCTTCCACAACATCAAGTTTGCCTAATAATTGAAGGATGCGTTCAGGAGAAGCAGGTGTACGAGTAACCCGTTGACCAATCGCGTTGGCAATCGCATTAAAAATAGCAGGAGGCGTAGGAATCGTTGCTGGTTCCGCCACACCTTTGGCGCCATGCGGACCAGTTGGATCATACACCTCTACAATTAATGGATCGATCTTGGGAACATCCGCTGCCGTTGGTATCAAGTAAGTACTCAAACGAGCATTCACAAACTTCCCTTGCTTGACCACCATCTCTTCCATCAACGCAAACCCGAGTCCCTGCACGGCACCGCCCTCAATCTGTCCTTCCACGCCTTTAGG
>CAUZIY010000288.1:0-2548 GCA_963579995.1 Phycisphaerae bacterium | reverse complement strand
ACGCCCACTTGGCGCTTTGCCAGCGAAGGGGTTTCTGATAACCCCACACGCGGCAACCCGCCTAGTGGGCGACAGGAGTTTGCGGCCGCCTTCGCTAAGAACATCATCAACGAAAACCGAAATTTTACGCAATTCCATGATTGGTATCTTCTTTGTTCAGTCTGAGATTTGCCTTGTTCAAGTTAAGGCTGAGACGCCAGCGCTGAGGCTTCCTCAGACGCTGTTTGCGCGTGGTGGAATTCGTAAGCTTGCAGATGCGTTAGCGCAATTTCGAGGCCGCCATATTTTGGCCCCTTTCGATTTCTGCGGTTTTCTGAGAGCACCACAACAGTCCCGGTCATCGAATCAGTCTGCCAATATTTCTTCGATCAGTCTCTGTACCGATAGACCTGCCGCAAAATCGGGCAAAGTATGAGTTTGGCCGTCAAGCATTGCGGCAAGTTGATCATATTGTCGTTGGTGCCAGTCACTTGCGGGATCGGTGCCAGCGGTATTTGAATCGAGCCAACGCTCACCGGTAGTGACCTGTAATCCGTGCAGATCGTGCACACGGTACGAACAGTGTTCGCCCCATACAGTGTAATTGCAGACGTCCGGACCCCAGCCCAGTGTGCTGCCATGGATGTTGATCGGGATATCACCACAGGTGAGTTCTGCAACAACGCCGGTGATTGCGCTGCCATGTCGAAGGCCTTGGCGGCAATGCGAATAGTTGACGACGGCCGGCCCGAACAGACGCTCGGTTAGGTAAATGAATTGGGAAAGTAATTCGCGGACAAAACCACCCTGATCGGACTCCATTAGCCAAGGGGCCTCGGCATATCGCCGCCTCGCCCAATTCGGTAGGTGCAACTGGGCTTCCGCACCTTTGATTTCACCGAGTTCTGTCTGTGCCAGCGCCTGCTCGATCTGCGTGGTGGGATGTGCAGAGGCGAAAATAAAGTTAACGCCGTGTGCAATGCCACTGGCAGTTGCACGCGCTGCCAATGCCTCGCTGGTCGCGATGTCGATGCCAAGGGGTTTTTCGCAAAGTACCGGTTTGCCGAACTCGAGGGCAGCGTTGGCATGTGCCGCATGGGTCAGAGGCGGCGATGCGATATAAACCACATCTACCGCATCATCGTTAATCAGGCTATTCACGTCCGCGGCAGCCCGCAACCCAACTGAGTTGGCCACTGTTTGGGCTAATCTTTCTGCGGCTAGGTCCCAGGCGACGGTAGGTTGGACACGCGGATGATTCCAGGCCTGAGCGAGCATACGCTGTCCAATGCTACCGAGGCCGATGAAGCCGATACCATGATGTTCTGCCATGTTTAGATTCTAACGGCGACTAACGTTGCGTCCGAATGTCGATAATTCCGTTCTGTTCTCGGAGAAACACAGAATTTATGGCTGTTGGGAATCTGCTGTGCCGTATTTGCATCCCGGCGAGTCAGCGTCGTCACGCACACACCTAAGTATTTGATTAGATGGTGGCTATGGGTGGGATCGAACAGGACTGTAAGAGATTGATATAGTGAATGTAATCTTGTTACCCCCAAATAGTTACCGTCAAAGTTACCGTCCAAAGTGCTGGATTTGGTTGGATGGGGTTGGACCCAAGTAAGTTAGAAGAGACAGTGTTGGTCAAATAGCGTCAGAATTGTCCACCGATCCCGCGTGACTGTGACTGAAAGTGACTCAAATGGATTGGAGTTGACTCCTGTCGGTCACATTATGGTCACACTGATCTGATCAAAAAGGAACCCCTAGTCCGCTGAGATCAATCCCAGTTTTCAGTGGAACGATCGACTGGACCAACGACCAGTCAGCCATCACGGAAAGGGGCTGACCTTGTTCTGTGGGAAACAGTTGACTCTCCCATTGACCTAGTTGAAACTCTTAAAAAGCAGTATGAAATCGCCGCAAATTGTGAGTTCTATATTGGGTATTAAGGTTTCTGGTTGTTATATTTATCCTCTTAAATCAGGCAGCGGTATCAGTGTCGATAAGCTTGAACTGACACAAAGAGGTCCTAAAAACGATAGATTGTGGATGTTGGTTCACGATCAAGGACCAAACACAGGACAATTCATAACGCAGCGTGATAAAGGTTGTGAAAAACTAGCTCTTGTTAAAGCATTTCCAAATGGTGTTGGGAATACTAAATTTTCGACACCCGATGGAAGAACACTTGTGGTCAGCGTAGACGATTTATCCTGTTATGACAGTGTCGTGCATATATGGGGAGATGAATGTGTTGCCATGGATGCTGGAAATGCGATCGCTCATTGGTTTTCAGATTATTTAGGCCAACCTTGCCGGCTTGTAAAAATGCCAGATGATTTTATTCGCCCTGCCGATCCAGTTTATTCCCGGCAAGGAGATCGGGTTAGTTTTGCCGATGGCTTTCCTTTGCTTGTTACGAATGCAGCATCCTTGGAAAAACTAAGAAAATATTTTCCGCCAAACACTGACATCGGTATGGAAAGATTTAGGCCCAATATAGTTCTGGAAGGGATTGAACCTTTCGAAGAGGATATCATTCACGAAATCAAAATTGGTGATG
>CAUZIY010000287.1:0-2598 GCA_963579995.1 Phycisphaerae bacterium | reverse complement strand
CGCTGAAATTAACCTGAGTTGCCCCCATCCAAAAGCGGCTTATGGTGGCAGTCTGACGGCACAGGATCCGGAGGCTGCTGCTGCTGTCGTGGCAGCGACTGCTAAGCACCTACCAGTCATTGCCAAACTGACGCCCAATGTTACAGATATCGGAGCAGTAGCTGTGGCCTGTGCTCAAGCTGGTGCCGCAGCTGTCAGTGCAATCAACACGCTCGCCGCGCTCGATGTCGACCCGGAACTTGAACGGCCGCTACTTGGCAACGGGTTCGGTGGCTTGTCGGGTGTTGCAATCCGACCAATTGGTTTGCGCAAGGTTCTGGAAATCGTACAGGCCCTAAATCATGCAGGCTTTGATACCCCAGTGATCGGGATGGGTGGCATTTCAAATGCTGAAGATGTGGTGCGCTACCTGCTGTGCGGGGCCCATTCGGTGCAGATTGGTACGTCTCTGACCGGCGACCCGGAACGTATGAGCACAATTACCCGGGGCTTAGAAGAATGGATGGATCGCAAGGGGTATTGTGAACTTGCAGACTTTAGAGGACGAATCTTGGAGTGGTTCTCGTGAGGTATCCCATCCCCTCTAAGATCATAGAAATTACCAGTGCTACATCGGTCGGGCATTCGATCTGGCTCGAACCCAAAGAGCCCTGGCTGTCAGCGCCCACCCCTGGGCAATTTGCCATGGTCTGGTTGCCGCACCCGCCTGACGGATATAAACCCGAGGTTTGCAATGCAGTGCCCATGTCAATTGCGGGCTGGGACGATGGCAGAGTCCGTATCACCATTAAAGACTTAGGTCCTACATCAAAAGCCCTCTTGACCTGTCAGTGTGGTGAATGGCTGGGGTTAACAGGGCCCCTCGGTCACGGTTTCTCACTGGACGGTCACCATCCGCTGCTGATGGGCGGTGGCGTCGGTGCGCCACCACTTCTGTATCTCGCCCAATCATTTGCAGCCCAAGGAATTGAGCCGATCACCCTCCTCGGTGGTACAACCAAAGATGAAATTTTTCATCGCGATGAGTTTCCTGGAACCGTCAAGCTCGCGACAGACGATGGTTCGGCTGGGCACCATGGCCGCGTCACAGAACTGCTCGCTTCGTCTTCACCAGATAGACTCTACAGTTGTGGACCTGAGCCGATGCTGGTAAATGGGCTGCAGTGGGCGCTTCAACATCACGTGGCAGCTGAACTTTGTTTGGAACGCTATATGGCATGTGGTATTGGCCTGTGCGGCATCTGCTCATTGGATCAAGATCTGGTGTGTCAGGATGGGCCCGTATTCACCAGTGAACGACTCGCGAATTCCCGAGAGTTCGGGACACTGCTGCGGGAAGCGGGCGGCCGGGTACGGCATCTCTCAGGTTAAATAGGCAGGCTTAACAACGTAACCGCACTAAAAGGAACCAACAGATGATCGAATCACCCAACGACGCTGTGCAAGTTGAACTGAACAATCATCTCCTGACGATCACATTGAACCGGCCGGACATGTTGAACGCCTTAAATCGCGATATGACGACAGCCCTCGGAGAAATCACTGAGTCGATACCAAAGGAATCTGACGTTCGGGTCGTTTTGCTTCAAGGTGCCGGAGATCATTTTATGGCAGGGGGCGATCTCAAGGAGTTCCAGGTGATGAGAGAAAACGCGGCGGATTCGAAAGCCTTTGCTAAAAAGTTCGAAAAGTTTGTGCCTGAAGCACAAGCCCCCATCCGCCGTTTACGCAGCCTGCGTCAACCGGTTCTCGCCAGTGTACGCGGCTCCGCGGCTGGCTATGGTTTTAGCCTAATGAACGCCTGTGACATGGTGATCGCTGCGGACAACGCCGTATTCACGATTGCATATGCGCGGATAGGAATCAGCCCAGATGGTGGGTCTTCCTGGACTTTGCCGCGCATTGTCGGATATCGGCGAGCATTTGAACTGATGGCACTCAGTGATCGCTTCGATGCCGCCACTGCATTGCAATTCGGCCTGGTCAATCGGGTGGTTGCCCTTTCGGATCTTGATGAGGAAACCGCCAGTCTGGCTGGCCGCTTAGTCGCCGCGCCCGCAGTTGCAATTGGTAATACGAAACAGCTTCTTGCACGCTCTCCTGGGCACAACCTTGAAGAGCAACTCGCTGCGGAGGGAGACAGTTTTGTGGAATGCGCAGCCCAACCAGACTTCGAAGAAGGCCTCAACGCATTTCTGGAAAAACGCCCAGCGAAGTTCAACCACTAAACGCCCTTAGTCCGCGAGTTTCATCAATCCAGTCTACTGCAGGGCCGAACGATTTAATCCGGTAGTAACCTGCGCGAGGATCACTCCAACAGCTACCAAGATCGCTCCAGCGATCTGTGTAAGGATCAGCGATCCCCCAAACCATAGCATCAAAATGACCACGTAAAATGGTACAACATTGATATGGATAGCCGCCACAGTGACGCCAATCCGGTCGGCACTCAGCATCCAAAATCCCATCGAGAATCCAACACCAAGAATTAAAAAAACGGGCAAGCCAAGCTCTGAAAAGCTCCATGAGAAACTGAGTTCTACGACACCACTCCACTGGATCAACAAGAGTATTGGCAAGAGCGTGATGCCGGCGGCA
>CAUZIY010000286.1:0-2606 GCA_963579995.1 Phycisphaerae bacterium | reverse complement strand
GGCAACCAACTCATGACCAATGGCCGTTGGATAGGCCACGGTGGCTGGGGTGGGCAGCTATTGATAGTTGACCCCGAAACTGCAACAGTCGTAGTCTTCTTCAGTGTGCTGGAAAACCAAAGCGCATCCGATGACAATCACAAACGTGGAATCGTGCGAATGGCTGAGGAAGTGATCGGCTATTGAATACTGTTGAGGATAACTGGATAATTTTTACAGCGCGACCATAACTGCCGGAGATACTTTGATGACTGTATTAGAAGATTTTGGACGCTTAACCGGCAATATCTTCCTAGGCGGGCAAAATCGAAAAAGCTTAGCGACTGAAGCACTGGATGTAATTGACCCAGCGACCGAAGATAAACTCGGTGAAATTGCCGAAACCACGGAAGCTGAAATCGATGAAGCAATAGCAATCGGACATGCCGCACAGGAAAAGTGGTGGGCCATTAGTGGCCTTGAGCGCTCAGAGATAATGCATGAAGTCGCCAACCGCATGCACCACATGAAACCCAGGTTGGCTGAAGCCATGACCCGTGAGATGGGTAAGCCTTACAAGGAGTCGGCCGACGAGGTGGAGTGGTCCGTTTCTGCTATCCGCTACAACGCCGAAATCGGCCGCAGTGATGCCGGTCGGGTCATGGGTAACGAAATCCAAGGACACCTGAACTACACCCTCAAATTACCATTGGGGGTTGTTGTGAGCATACAGACCTTCAATTATCCTCTGACTTTGTTGGCGTGGCAGTCAGGAGCCGCACTGGCTGCAGGCAACGCAGTAATCTGCAAGCCGTCTGAGTACACAACGCTCACCTCGCTGCTGTTTGCTGAAGCCTATGAGTCCCTGCCCGAAGGTTTATTTCAGGTCGTCACCGGCGCAGCCAACGCAGGTAGGTATTTGGTCGAACATCAAGATACCAACATGATAGCTTTCACCGGTAGCGTACCCACGGGACAGGCCATCGGCGAGACTTGCGGTCGTATGTTGAAGCGCTCCCTGATTGAGACTTCCGGCAATGATCCGTTTGTCATCATGCCTTCTGCCGACCTAGATATCACAGCCAGAGCTGCTGCTTTCTCAGCCTTCATGAACTGTGGCCAGATCTGCGTTTCTGCAGAGCGGTTTTATGTACACGAAGACATCTATGACGAGTTCCTGGTTAAGTTAATAGCAAACACCAAAGATATTCGAATTGGCAACGGTCTTGGCAAGGTGGATATGGGACCTATGGTGTCTGAAAAGGAGCGTACTCGTTACGAAACTGTGCTCGAAAACGCCATCGGACAGGGCGCCAATGTGATGCTTGGCGGTGGGCGCCCGGCTCAGTTCAATCAGGGTTGGTTTGTTGAGCCAACGGTCCTGTCTGATTGTCATCAGAGCATGGATATTTTCAATAACGAAAGCTTCGGTCCTGTCGCACCCATTTGTAAAGTAAAAAGTTTCGAAGAAGGCATTGAGTTCGCTAATGATTCTAGATTCGGATTGGGCGCCAATATATATACGCGAGATTTAAGGGAGGCAATTCGGGCTACGGAACAACTTGAAGCTGGCATGGTCTGGGTCAACGCACCCCTGCTGGACAATGATGCTGGACCGTTTGGTGGCACGAAAATGTCGGGCCAGGGCCGTCAGCTCGGCCCGGAAGGCATCGATACATTCCGTGAGACCAAGTTCGTTATGATCGATCCGGATTGCACAGATTCTCAGGATGGCTGGTGGTTCCCCTACAAAAATGAGGAAAGCTTTTCCGGATAAGTGACGTTTTATTGACAAATCACTCGATCCTGGCTTTAAAGCCAGTGCGAAACAGATTACCCATCTCCACTATCAATAAATGAATCCACCTGGCGAGCCAAGTTGCCGGAACCAAACTCGTAATCGCACTGTTGCAAGTGAAAGCCCCCGGTAGTTAGGGGCTTTCTTTATTCAGACTGTTTTAATCTCGATCTACTATGAAATCCCACTGCGTTTGCGCAAAGAGTATGATCTGTCCTTTTTGGATTTCAGTACCCAAGAAGGAACACGAGTAAGCCAGAATCGACACCAAAATTAGAACTGCGTACTCGAGCCTATAAATGCTCGCACCACCCGACAACCGCACTGAAAACATTGCCAAAGTTGCCTGTACTGTAGCTGGTGCGATATGGGGGCTATTTTGGATTCCTGTGCGGGCCCTCCACGAGGCTGGAATTCAAGGGCTCTGGGCAACTGCAGTATTTTATTTAGTACCCTTTGTACTGATGCTGCCAATCGGCTTGTTACGCTGGCGGCAAATAATCTCTGCAGGTTGGATGATGCAAGGGATCGCTATCATTGGTGGCCTTTGCTTGGTTTTGTATTCGACCGCATTTCTCTATACGGATGTTATCCATGCAACCCTACTGTATTACCTGACTCCTATTTGGAGCGCCCTACTTGCACGGGCGTGGTTAAAGGAACCCATAACCAGGGACCGCACACTGGCCATTATTCTTGGGACAGCGGGACTTCTAGTAATCCTAAACCTAGATCAAGGTCTTCCAATACCCAGGAATCCAGGCGACTGGATGGCGCTCATATCAGGGCTAATTTGGGCCCTATTTGCCAACGTAATGCGTCGTAGTGA
>CAUZIY010000285.1:0-2686 GCA_963579995.1 Phycisphaerae bacterium | reverse complement strand
CGTAATTATGGCATGCGTTTGTGGCAGGCTGGATATGATGTGGAAATGACCTATGCCTATCAGCATTCGTTTGGTCATATTTGGAATGATTTCGATTATCCGGGCCATAAGGATTTTAATTTCGCCTATCCCACCGTCGGAGGCGTGATTGACACCCTCATTTTCGAGGGGTTACGCGAAGCAGTAGATGACACGCGATACGTGGCAACACTTCTAATTGCAGCTAAAAACGCCATGAATGATCCCGCTCGGCAGGCAAAGGCCAATGAGGCTGAGCAATGGGTCCGAACGGTTGATCCCTCCGGTGACCTGAATGATTTGCGCCGGCAGGTCATTGACTATATTCTCCAACTCATCGATCGATAAATTGTCATTTTAATGGACGATTGGCAGGCGACATACAAAACTGCAGGCAGTGTGGATTAACTCATGCGTGAATCACCGTGTTATACCGACGAGTGGAAGCGAAGCTGCCCTGATTTCGCGGTCTACTTACCAAGGCACTTTGTTGGCCCGGATACGGATAACGTGCATTTTCTTGTGATCGTCACGCCAGGTGGGGATCTGTTGGGTTTTTGGACCCAGGCAACACATGAGTCTGCGGATAATTCCTGCGTGGTGTGTGCACGCAGTGGAGATGGTGGGAACACATGGTCAATTCCCTATGAAATTGATGGCCCCAGCGATAAGCGATATCACACGGCGTTTTACGCATTTCCTGTGGTCAGTAGTACTGGGCGCATTTATGGTATTTATAAAAAACACACTGGCATCATCGATTTGAGTTCAAATTTGACGAGCATTATGTGCTGCCGTTATTCCGATGATGACGGACGAACCTGGTCTGACCCGGCGGAACTCCCATTCAAGCGTGCCGCCCAATTGGGTTGCCTATGTCAATCCGGTGCGCGATTCCAGGGGGCGCCGGATCGAGCCATTTACCCATTGGGTCAGCCGAACAATTGATCCCAAGCCCGCGAACCAATTGATCGAAATGATTCGGTTTGATAATATTGACCAGGGCCCTGACCCCAGTGATCTGAAGATGACCTGGCTTCCTGGCCGTCCGGTGAGTCCGAAGCCGGATTTGACACTAAGCGGATGCATGGAGCCGTGCATTGTCCTGCTGCCGGACTGCCGGCTCTTCATGGTGATGCGAACTTCCGTGGGTAGTGTGTGGTACTCGGTTTCTGAGGATGATGGGAATTCTTGGCGGCCGGCCGAACCGCTGCGTTACCGAGATGACGGGGAAAGAGTTCTGCATCCGGCCAGTCCTCCACCTTTATTTGCTCTTGAGGATGGACGTTACCTGCTTCAATACCATAACAACGACGGTTCGATGAGCAGTGGCCCTAAACCTCTTTGGACGCGGGCGTACAACTTCAATCGTCGCGCGATCTTTCTGGCCATTGGCGAGTTTCAACCCAAGGCGCACCAACCCATCTGGTTTAGTGGTCCCAAGCACTTTGCCGACAGTGACGGAGTACCGGCTGGTATTCAGAATCGTACAGAAATGGGGACCTACTCAAGTCTTACCGAGCGTCAGGGTGACCGTGTTCTTTGGTATCCGGACCGCAAGCATTTTCTACTCGGCAAGCGTGTGACCAACGAATGGCTCGATGATCTGGTGGTTCCGCGCTAGCACATTGTGAACATCTCATGATCAGGACATTCGCAATTCGACAGCGGAGCTGAAACTTTCAGCGTGGTATTGGCTGCCCGATATTTGTGGTGCCTGGTTTAATTCAGTGGCCACCGGTTCAAGAAGTGTATTTTACCTCTATATTCACTCCTACGACGTGCAGGGAAGAGGCAACCTGCGGGTTCCTTTCCAACAGTTCGATCCGCAGATGATTGGAGCCGTGAGTAATGGGGCCACTGGAAAGATCACATTCAAAGTAATGATGCGGCTCCACCTCGGGTGCCTGCAGCCCGCCAGACCGATCAGGGCAGGTCAATTGTCGTGTCATGGTCAGCGGTTGGTCGTTGAGCCAAAATCCAAATTTGTCCCTGGTGGTTGTTTGTGTGATATAGACCGTTAATAGAATTTGTGAGGCTGTATCGGGGTCATCAGCCATGTAGAGGTTGTACGCAAGTGGTTCTTCAGTTAATTCCTCGATCTTATTGGCTGATTCGGGTGTGATATAAGGGTAAAACTTGTTGTGCCGGGCAACCAGTTGAGGATCATGAAGTTCACTCAGGATCGAATGATCCCAGTGGTCACCGCAACGGGCAATCCAATTGAAGTTAAAGGTTTCAATACCATCGGCACCTTTGTCATAGGCCACCTGTGCACCGGCATGCCACATGTCGTTGGTAATGTTGTAGGGAACATCCGACAGTACGGGCCGGCCGGCAGTTGGAGGAAGCCGCCAGCTGTAGGGCAACTCAGGGTTCGGTCCTGCGGGCGTTTGTCCCAGGCATGGGCAATGACAAACCAGGAGTTGAATTGAAGTGCCGGCCACCAGTTGGGCGTATTGTTCAACCGGATGATCGAGGGCAAAGAAATAATGGTTGGTGGGTATCAATGTATCAATCAACCCTTCTTTGACCCATGTTTCAATATCCAAGCCCAGGTTCCAGCAGTCTGACATGTTCATCCACACTTTGGCCATCACCTCAACGCGATTTTCAGATCTTTCGCTGGCCCGGATCGCCCGGGTCCGGATCTGGCGCAGCATATCGG
>CAUZIY010000284.1:0-2710 GCA_963579995.1 Phycisphaerae bacterium | reverse complement strand
GTTCGACTCCCCTAGGGGGTATTGCCGCCGTTTTACAAGTTTCGGAATCAGCCGGAACTTTGGACATTGAATTTATAAATGAGTTTATTCCTCAGGCTGGTGACAACAGGTTAATTTTAAATCTTGGCGATGCTGATGGGTGACGCAAACGGCGACGGTGTCGTGGACGTGGCGGATCTTGGCATCCTCGGCGCAAACCTCAACGCTACTGACATGCAGTGGAATACGGACGACTTTAATCTTGACAGTACAACCGACATGGCAGACCTTGGCATCCTCGGAGCCAACTGGACCGCATCGCAAACAACAGGCAACGCATCGGAATTAGTTCCTAAACCTACAACGCTGTCACTGGTTGTAATGAGTGTGTTGATGGTTAGCCGCAGACGGCGTTAAGGGGCATCAGAGACCCTTTGACCTACATCTCATCGAAGTAGAACGAATACAACTTCGCGTTCCCGTACAAGCGGAATCGAAGACGGATCTTTTTACATCCAACGTCAGCAAGTGTTTGGTGAGCCTTCCATATTGCTGTGACTGCCTGCCCGTCTTCGTCCAAGGCAACGCAGGCTTCGTCAGCATATCCGGCAATCGGCTCATTATTGGCTGCATTCAAAATGTCGACCTCAATCCAGATTCGGTCCTGGACGGTGTCACCTACGTTGATGGTCAGCTTCACTTGCCCAGCATTGCAAACGGTTATGGGTGCGGTCACCGCGTGACCGAAGGTCTGGCCATCACAGGTGGTCAGACATGTAAATCGATCGAGATCAAGCGTGGCCAGGCCCATCTGGCAGGCGCGCCGATGTGTCATCTGTTTCAGACCTGGCGCGGACGGCCTGTTCTGTTTTGGCCACGACGTCCACTGCTCCCCACACCCGGCGTAGTAGAGGTAGATCGTGCCGTCTTTGATCACCGCTTTATCACTGACGACTAGCAGGCCCGAATCCCAGTTGCCCCGTTCACCTCGAGGGATCGTGATCTGGTAGAGTTCGATCCGCGTGTAGTGTACGCCGTCGCGGCTCGCCGCTAAGCGGATATCACCGCAATAATTGCCGAACAGGCCGGTTCCATTTGGTAGATACCAGCCATATTCGTAGAGCATGATGGACCAGCCCCGATCCTGGAGGGGGATGATCATGAGAAAATGGTCCTCCTGTTCTGTCGAATCATTGGGGTGCAGGATCGGATTGTCAGGGTTCGTCGTCCATATCAGTGCGTCAGGACTCCAAGCCAGATGCTTGACGCGCACCTCAGCCGGCCCAGGTTTGTTGGACGGTTCAAGGCTCTGCCAGACAAGCTTGAAACGCCTCGAAGGTTCCGGCTCGAGATCGTCGCACAGGAAGGAAACCGTTCGACCGCCCTGATCACGGACCCATGATGACGGTGGCTTGATATGGCAGGCAGAAAACCGGCAACAGTGAGCCACACCGTCCGGTGCTACGCCGCATGGTATCCAGAAAAAAAGCTGGGTGGATAATCCGCCGCTAGGTGATTTCCCTGATCGGCTTATGGTTACCAATCAGGTGCTGCGGACGACCCGACAGATCGTTTAAAACCAATCGGTCAGCACTGATACCCATATTATGGTAAAGCGTTGCAAAGACCTCTTGGAAGTGAACGGGCCGACTCTTGACCTCGGCTGCATGACCATCCGTTTCACCAATCACTTGGCCTGTCCGCATGCCGCCGCCTGCTAGAAGCGCACAGGACACTGCAGGCCAGTGATCACGGCCACCAATCTTATTGATCTTGGGCGTTCGGCCAAATTCCCCCCACACCACGACCGTCACGTCCTGGTCCAAGCCTCGATCATGCAGATCTTGCACCAAGCCGCTGACACCCTGATCCAACTTGGGAAATTCACGACGGGCACGGCGCATTGCATTGTCATGATAATCCCAGCCGCCAAACCCAAGTGTCACACACCGTGCACCTGCTTCAACCAGGCGACGCGCGAGAACAAATTGATCCATATGCATCGGACTGGCATCATCAATCTGCTTGGCGCGACCACGACCATATCGGTCACGCAAGGCCGGGTCTTCCTTCTCCAAATCAAATGCTTCAGCCAATTTACTTGATGTAAGAATGTTGAACGCCTGCTGGTGACTTTCATCATATTGGCCCATCACGCCGCTGACATCCATCTCACGACGGAACTGATCAAAACTTGCCAATAAAGATTGGCGATCACGCAGACGATTAAGCGACACGCCCTTTAGTACCATGTTGTTCTTGGTTTGCTCGTCCGCAACCCGCAGCGGGGCATGAGCAGTCCCAGCAAAACCGGGGTCACGACCCTTGTAATATCCACTGTGAAGGGTCTTGGCCGTCAGGTCAAGTGAAGTCGGCAATACCGGATCAACCGGGCCTTCGAGTCTGGATAATACAGAACCGATATACGGCCAACCACCTTCAGGCGGATCCCGGTGGCTGTTGCCCGTCATACACTGATACCCGGTATGACCTGCCGAGGACCCCACAATGGTGCGTATGGGAATAACCTTATCCATCATCCTAGCCAAACGCGGGAACGTTTCGCAGATCTCAATCCCAGGAACATTCGTCTTGATTGGGGTCAGTTCACCGCGAATTTCCGATGGGGCATTCGGCTTGGGATCAAACATATCCTGATGGGATGGCCCACCAGGAAGATAGATCATAATGATCGCTTTGTGGGACAGTTTCACCCCCGACTGTGATTGAG
>CAUZIY010000283.1:0-2721 GCA_963579995.1 Phycisphaerae bacterium | reverse complement strand
CGCCGAAAGCGTGTCATACACACCGGGAAACACAATCGCTTCCCGCTCATCAAGAATGGCCTGGATTCGCGTCTTGGACATATCGAAAACACCTCGCTACGTAAGGAATGAATATTGTAAAACAAACGGGCGAAGATTGCAGTGATGAGCACCCGCAAAAACAAGCATCCACGCAACGATGGATGCCATCTGGCGGCCGGGCAGAACCTCGTGAAACACCCAAAGCCCGATGAGTTCAAGGTTTTATTGCTGACACAGCGGCACTGGGCACCAAACCCTCCAGATCACCGAATCACCCCACAAGGCTTCCCCTTTCGGTACAACCATTTTGAACCAATTGTAGAATCATGTACCGTCAACCATCGCTCCTTGACTGGAAAGGCCCCTGCCCATGACTTGTTACTGCCGTATATCTTTGCTGGCTGTTCTATTCCTGGCTTCAGCGTGCCGCGACACCGGGACAGAAAGCACGCCTTCAACAACAATACGCCATAAAACCACGCTGAAAGTCGCCAGCGAGTATCAAGAAAACATGCCAGTTCTCGGAACTACAATCAGGTATATCGCCGACCGACTAAAAATCGCCAGCGGCGGCATGCTCACCATGAAGGTTTATGAGCCACGCGAACTGGTACCGTCCCTTGAATCACTTGATGCAGTGTCGGCCGGCAAGGTTGACGCCTCATATTCAGCATCCGGCTACTGGGCCGGCAAGATGCCCGCCTCCCCACTGTTCTCATCCGTTCCCTTCGGACCCGAAACAGCCGAGTACCTCGCATGGATGTTTGAAGGCAACGGCATGAAGCTCTACCAACAGATGTACGATGACGCCGGCTACAACGTCAAGGCCTTTGTCTGCTGCGTCCTGTCCCCGGAAACCTCAGGATGGTTTTCCAGGCCCATCGAATCAGGCGATGACCTACGCGGATTAAAGATGCGGTTCTATGGACTTGGCGGACGTGTCATGGAAAAGCTCGGTGTAGCCGTAACACTCATTGCCGGTGGTGAAATCTTTCAGGCACTTGAACGTGGCGTGATTGACGCCACGGAATTCTCGCTGCCAACCATCGATCAGCAGCTGGGACTCTATAACATCGCAAAGTACAACTACTTTCCAGGATGGCACCAACAGGCCACCCTCCTTGAAATGTTGATTAACGGCGATGTATGGGAAAGCCTGACCCCAGATCAACAAATGTTAATCGAACTTGTCTGCCGAGACGGAATCGTACGTTCGATCACTGAAAGCGAAGGCACTCAGTTCAAGGCGATGCGTGAAAATGCAGACCGACATGGTGTTCATATCAAAATATGGCCGCCCCAGATGATCAACCTGTTTCGCTCAACTTGGAATCAGGTGGTTAAAGACGAATGCGCCGCCAATGCGTTTTTCAAAACAGTTTACGACGACATGACACAATTCCGCAAAAACTATGATCTGTGGGAAAAGATAGCATTTTTACCACGCAACTAATCGACTCATGCACTCTCCTGATTCGAATCCCAAGCAATCGACTTTGCCTCAGGCCGAACCGAGAGGCCTGATCCAAAAAGGCGTCCGCCATATCGGCAATCTCTGCGCCTGGACCATGCCGGCACTGACACTGGTGATCGTCACCCAAGTTCTACTTCGATATGCCATGGAATACATCCCGGCATTAGACAGGTTGGTCAGGCACCAGATCAAGCTCGAAGAACTCCAATGGCACCTGTATGCAATCGGACTCATGGTCGGCTTGTCTTATGCATTATTGGCTGACATACACATCCGAGTCGACATCATCTACCAGCACCTTCCAAAAAGATTTAGAACCGCCATCAATATTTTCGGCACGCTTCTACTTCTGCTGCCATTTTGCGGCTTTTTGTTTTGGGAGAGTCTCCCGTTCGTCGAAAGTGCCTGGCGCGTCGGCGAACGATCCGACGCGCCTTCCGGCCTGCCCGGACGTTGGTTCATCAAGGGATTCATTCCTCTGGGCTGCCTGCTGCTATGCGTGACCGCCTTAAGCCTGCTGACACAATCACTGCGTCTTACAAGGCATGCCAGATCCATGCAGAACAACAAACAAACCCACTCACAGCACGAACCAACCGTTGGTTGTAACGAAACCCGGAAGAACTGACATGGATGCCAACGCAGTTCTCCTGATCACCATGTTCCTCACCTTCGTGGCCTTGCTGTTCACCGGCTACCCGGTCGCATTCGTTCTTGGTGGCGTGGGTATCCTGTTTACTGCAATCAGTGTCAGCTACAGCCATCTTACCGGCATCGACACTGGCCTTGACTTTACGATCCTCAGCCTGGTCGTCGAGCGAACCTATTCACTGATGGACAACCAACTGCTCGTTGCATTACCCATGTTCATCTTCATGGGGCTCATGCTAGATCGATCCGGGATTGCCGAGCGACTGATGTATGCCATACAAGAACTGTTTGGCTCCGTACGTGGCGGTCTGGCAATCACGGTAACAGTGATCGGGGTGGT
This sequence comes from Phycisphaerae bacterium, assembly GCA_963579995.1. Taxonomy (GTDB): domain Bacteria; phylum Planctomycetota; class Phycisphaerae; order Phycisphaerales; family Phycisphaeraceae; genus UBA6626. The sequence continues at coordinate 235 of CAUZIY010000283.1, read as the reverse complement.
CCTGGCCGCTTCAACTGGAATTATTGGCGCGTCGGTGGTGTTGCTGGGCTTGCTCACAATTCCAGCGATGCTACACCAAGGCTACGGCAAAGAGCTATCGGTGGGTGTGGTCTGTGGCTCAGGATGTCTTGGCATTCTAATTCCACCAAGCATCATGCTGGTCATCATGGCCGACCAACTAGCGCTATCCGTTGGACACCTTTTCATGGGTGCCGTGATTCCCGGATTCATTCTC
>CAUZIY010000282.1:0-2731 GCA_963579995.1 Phycisphaerae bacterium | reverse complement strand
AATTTGCTGCCAACAGACCATGCTCAATAATGTGGACGTCGTGCTCCTTCGTACCCTGCGTCGATCCAGTTTCGAACAGGTCTTCTTCCGCATGGACGTCATTCAACGACTAGAAGCGATGGGCGTCATTGTGGTCAATCCAGCTCGGGCAATCGAGATCGCAGTCGACAAGTACCTTTCCTTATCAATTCTGCAAGATAACGGGCTGCCGATTCCCGATACATTTACCTGCCAGACATATGAAGATGCCATGGTGTCTTTTGATAAGCTTGGTGGCGATGTCGTGGTCAAACCCATGTTTGGCGCACAGGGATTTGGGATGGCCCGCATCACGGACCGAGCCCTGGCCCAACGAGCCTTTTCCCAACTCGAACAAATGGGCAGTATCAGTTACATACAACGATTCATCAGTCACCCAGGCGCTGATTTACGGTTATTTGTTCTTGGCGACACGGTTCTTGCCGCCATGCGACGTCACTCCCGCGAGGGTGAATGGAGGTGCAACATCTCCCAAGGCGGTTATGCCGAAGCAATCGATCCTGACCCAACTATCAGCGACATGGCCATTCAAGCCGCCCGAAGCTGCCAGGCAGTGATCGCCGGCGTTGACATCATCATTGATCATGACGACCAACCCTACATCCTTGAAGTCAACCCCATCCCCGGCTGGAAAGCGCTTGGCATGTCCACAGGTATCGATATCACCGGTCAACTCGTTGCATTCCTGATCCATCTAGCCGAAGAACGACATGTGCACATCTAGCGTTGGTTACTTTGCCCAACTGGCTGCCGTGGCTGAAGTCTGTGCGCCTAAAGCCGGAAACGTTCACCCACAAACTGCGTTTGATGATACAAATTGGCTGGATTTTGTGGCCAGCAGCCTTGCAATTCGGCCTGTACTGGATCTTACCACGGAAACAGGCGTGGGAAGCGCTGTGCTTGCGAGCGTGCAAGCAACCCAACAAGCCGTGGGACGAAACACCAATCTCGGGATGATACTTCTGATGGCACCCATGTGTGCCGTACCACTTTCGATTGACCTTGCCAGTGGGATCGATGATGTCCTAGCATCGCTTACCGAAAATGACACCGCCAACGTTTATGCGGCGATACGCATGGCCAACCCGGGTGGACTTGGACAAACCAGGCAATTCGATGTCGCCCAACCACCCGCATGTGGATTACTGGAAGCCATGGCAATGGCCAGCCAAGCCGACATGGTGGCCCGCCAATATGTCACTGGATTTGAGGATGTGCTCAAAACAATCGGACCACGTATCGCTGAATACGACCAAAAAGGCAAGACATTGGACCAGGTGATCGTCCAAATACACCTTGAGCAAATGGCACGTCAACCCGACAGCCTTATCATCCGTAAATGCGGCGAATCATCGGCGAAAGAAGCCCAGGCACGAGCCGCTTGCGTCCTTGCAACTGAATGGCCAAAAACTGAACAAGGACAGGTCGCCTTCAATGACTTTGACCAGTGGCTTCGTGCTGATGGCAACCGCCGCAATCCGGGAACCAGCGCCGACCTGATTGCCGCCGGACTGTTTGCGGCAATACGATCCGGCTGGATCCAAACCCCCTTCAAGTGGTCAAGCAGCCAAAACCCATGGGCATGAAGATCTACCTATTTGAACATCTATGTGGTGGCGGAATGCGAAACGCAGATCTGCCGCCTGATCTGGTGACACAAGGGCAGGCCATGCTTGAAGCCTTAGCAACGGATTTTATCAAAGCAGGACACCATGTTGTGGCAACCATTGACTGGAGAATCACACTACGTGTTACCGGAATCCATGGCATACCGATCCGGCCTGACAGCCATCTTGAAAGCATTTTTGATCGATGTGTTTCCTCCTGTGATACAACATTAATTATCGCACCGGAAATGCATGGATTACTTACACACTGGACCCGACGACTTGCGGCCACCAGTAAACCATCGTTGGGCTGCCAGCCATCAGCTGTTGCCCTGTGCAGTGACAAACTGGCGCTTTCTCAACACCTGCAAGCCAGGGGCCTGCCCACACCTCCAACAGATCTTTTTGACCCTGCCACCCCTCCCCCCTGGCCAGCCGTCATCAAGCCACGGATGGGAGCTGGATGCAAGGACACTTTCATCTGCGCAAACAACTCAGATTTCAACTGCTTGCCGCCGCAAAGTGACTGGATCCTCCAGCCACGCATACCCGGTGTAACCGTGAGTGTTTCATTCATATCGCACGATGGGCACATGATCCCTCTTCTTGCTGGCCACCAGCAAATGAAAACACAGAGAACCGGCCCCCGTCGCATGGAATACTGCGGCGGTGACATCCCATTACCTGAACCGCTCAGCAGACGCGCTATTGCACTGGCTTGCCGCACCACAGCGAATATTCCCGGATTAAATGGATTTCTAGGCGTTGACTTGATTTTGGGAACACATCCAGACCATGATTACGTGATGGAAATCAATCCCCGGATAACCCTGTCCTACATTGCTTTGCGTAAACTGTGTACGACCAATCTGGCAATGGCGATGATCAATGGCCAGCCAGAAATTTTATGGTCTCAGAATACTGCATCCTTCGATGCAGCCGGGCGTGTATCAGTCCATAACCCGGAGGCCGCTTATGGAAATGCTGGCATTTGATATCGGCGGCGCGAATATCAAGGCAGCCCACCAACACGGAGACGTATGGACCCGCCCATTCGCCTTGTGGAAGCATCCCCATGAACTGGT
>CAUZIY010000281.1:0-2746 GCA_963579995.1 Phycisphaerae bacterium | reverse complement strand
GGGGGATAACCCAAAGTGCTCGGCATCGTGGGCTGGGAAACTTTTTGGGTGGCCCATTGCCGTGCGTTCACCGTCCAGGTTGTAGGTCCAACCGTGATAGGGGCAAACGACCTTTCCAGGGCATTTCCCCTGTCCGTCGTCGAGCAAGATATGCGCACGATGCCGGCAAACGTTGTGGAATGCTTTTATCTCATCGGCATTTGTGCGTACAACGAAAGCGCGTTCTTCGTAGAGTTGAAAGGTGATGTAGCATCCGGGTTCTGGCAGGTCGCTCGTGTGGCCCACCAGCTGCCATGACGACAGGAATATGTTCTGTTTTTCAGCCTCAAAGAAGTCCTGATTGTGGTAAATCCAAGCCGGTAGTGTGGCCGTGAGGTGATCGAGGGGGTTGGGCTCTACTTCTTCTTTGCTACGTAGCTTGTCTGATTGAACGGCCACGTCAAAACCTCTGGATAATGGGAAATTGTACTACCAAAGCGCGATATTTTTTATGAATTGTTGGACCACAGCCGTTAAAACTGCGCCCTATACGGTCGGATTCTACCACGTCGAATTCAGTGTATTTTCGAGGTAAGACCAAACATGATGTGACGCCCCTGAGGGGTGTCTCACAATAATCTAGCAGAAGGATCCAAATTGAGCGGGGAAGAACATACCAGCTCGTATTACGCCGCGACGCGGACCGATCAGACAACGTACCCGCCATTACGTGGGGAAGAGGAAACGGAGGTCTGCATTGTTGGTGGCGGTTTTACGGGTGTTGCTTGCGCGCTCTCGCTGGCTGAACGGGGCCATCGGGTGACGTTATTGGAACAGCACAGAATCAGCTGGGGCGCTTCTGGACGAAACGGTGGTCAGCTCATTCATGGATTGGGTGGTGCCGAACAACTCGGCCGCTTTCTCAGTGAAGACAAGATATGGGCCCTTCATTACCGTGGCAATGACATCATCAAGGGGCGAATCGAAAAATATCAGATCAACTGTGACCTCAAGCCGGGCTTCATCGAAGTCGCATTCAAACAAAGTCAGATGGACGGGCTGGTTGAGGATTACGAGGAACACCGAGAGTGGGATTTGGATGAACACTTGCGGTTGGTGGGTCGGGACGAACTGAAGTCATTGCTGGGTACCGATGCGTACATCGGCGGGTTGATCAACGACCTCGACGGACACCTGCATCCGCTCAACCTCTGCGCGGGCGAGGCGCGAGCGGCGACCGGTCTGGGTGCGAGCATTCATGAGCAAACTGAAGTAATTGACATCGTTCATGGCAGCAAGGTTCGGGTTGTCACACAGCAGGGGGCGGTGATCGCCGATAAGGTGTTGTTAGCGGGCAATGCGTATCACCACCTGGAACCGAAGAAACTTTCAGGCCTCGTGTTCCCGGCGGGCAGCTTTATCATTGCGACTGAGCCGTTGTCTAAGGATTTAACGGACAGGATCAATCCACAGGATCTTGCTGTTTGCGATCTCAACAATGTCCTTGACTATTACAGACTATCGGCCGACAAGAGGATGTTGTTTGGTGGTCGGTGCAACTACTCTGGCAGGGTGCCTAAGAGCATCGAGGACAGCATGGTACCGAGGATGTTACAGATATACCCCGAACTTGAAGGCAAAAAAATCGACTACGCGTGGGGCGGTAACCTTGGCATTGTTATAAATCGGGTCCCGTGCATGGGCAGGATTTCCGACAATATTTTCTACTCGATAGGGTACTCGGGCCACGGCGTTGCGCCTACGCACGTCGCTGCCGAGGTGATAACCAATGCCATGGAAGGTGATGTCGAAGTATTACAAGCGTACGAGAAGGTAAGCCACTTCCGAATACCCTTTGGTCAATGGTTTGGGAATCAGATCGTTGCCTTAGGTATGTTGTATTACCGGATGCTTGACAAGTTATAAGTACGCCATCTTTGAGGTGTTCAACGACGACGTGAAGCGATCAAAGCAGCACCCCCACCAATGAAGACCATTGGCAGGAGTGGCACGACCAGTTCCACCCAAGCACCAAGCGTGGAACCAGAAAGGAGTTCAAAAACGGTGGGCGCCCAGGCATTCCCAAATACGAGCAAGTAAGCGCCCAACAACACCATCACGATGGCTGTGCACCACGTGACTTCTTTCACCGGAAGTTTGTTCCATGGTCAAACCGAAGGCATCTCGCATGAATCGTCATAACGCGTCCGATTGCGGAGTGTTTTGATCTACTTGCAACTCATCTCGCCACTTCGTGATGTTCATCTCGATCGCAGTGAAACCGGCAACCCACAGGAGTTCGTCCCACAAGTACAGCCAATGTGACAGTGCAGCCCAATAGATTCCGAATGCGATAAGTACCAGATACATAAGAATTTTAAGCGAATTGGCGACTGACAAGATTACGCCTTCAGTTATGCCTCGATCTTGCAACCGAACGACAGTCTCTATCGCAAGTAGGATCAAGAGCCATAGGATCACTTCCCAAAGATCCACCCACCCCAGGACACGCTCGAGTTCAAGGCCGACTTTGTCGGTAACGATCAGGCCACTTTCCACCCAGTACAATTCCGTCTCTGCGGACAATGCGCCGCATGTCTCGATGGTGACGTCTGTGTATTCGAGGTTGTAAACGTACGATACATCCTCATCCACCATACCGCACAGATCGGAGACGTTTTCGACGGCCACGGTGGGTTGTAGGTTGATGGTCGCTAGAACGGCGGCATACAAGGTATGGGCAATCATTGCGTAGCAGCCAAAACGG
>CAUZIY010000280.1:0-2752 GCA_963579995.1 Phycisphaerae bacterium | reverse complement strand
TTTCCACCGGACAGTCCTTTGCCCACGTAGTCATTGGCATCTCCCTCTACGGTCATGGTAATGCCCTTTGCCAACCAGGCTCCAAAACTCTGTCCAGCTGATCCGTTAAATTTTATGTTGATAGTGTCTTCGGGCAGCATCTCGGCTTTCCATTTTTTGCATACTTCGTTGGAAAGCATAGTGCCGACGACGCGGTTGGTGTTGATGATCTCGTGTTCGATAAATACTTTTTCACCCTTCTCTAGAGCCGGAGCAGCCAAGCGAATAAGTTCGTTATCCAGAGCCTTATCGAGTCCGTGGTCCTGCTGGTGTACGCAATAGAACTCGGTGCCTTCGAATACTACCTGGGCCGGTTCGAGAATAGCACTAAGGTCGAGGCCTTTCGCTTTCCAGTGATCAATTGCATGGTCGGTGTCCAGCAGGTCCACGCGCCCGATCATTTCATTGACTGTGCTAACGCCGATGCGGGCCATAATCCCTCGAAGTTCCTCAGCCACCATGAACATGTAGTTCACTAGGTGTTCTGGCTTGCCTTTGAATTTCTTTCTCAACTCAGGATCCTGGGTGGCCACACCTACAGGGCAGGTGTTCAAATGGCACTTGCGCATCATGATGCAGCCTTGCGTGATAAGAGGAGCGGTTGAGAAACCGAATTCTTCGGCTCCCAGCAACGCCGCAATGGCAATGTCGCGTCCAGTCTTCAATTGACCGTCGGTTTGCAACGCAACGCGTGACCGCAGGTTGTTCATAACAAGCGTCTGGTGGGTTTCGGCGATGCCGAGCTCCCAGGGCAGTCCGGCATGTTTGATAGACGTCAGTGGTGAGGCTCCCGTGCCACCGTCGTGTCCAGCTATAACCAGGTGATCGGTCTTAGCCTTGGTTACCCCGGCCGCGATGGTGCCGACGCCGATCTCGGATACCAATTTTACGCTTATACGTGCCTCGCGATTGGCATTTTTTAAGTCGTGGATAAGCTGAGCTATATCCTCAATAGAATAAATGTCATGGTGTGGCGGAGGGCTGATCAAACCAACGCCCGGGGTGGAATGACGGATACGCGCTATTTGTTCATCCACTTTACGACCAGGTAGCTCACCACCCTCGCCGGGTTTCGCGCCCTGGGCGATCTTAATCTGCAGTTCATCAGCATTGGTTAGATACCATGCTGTCACACCAAAGCGCCCTGAGGCCACCTGCTTGATAGCTGAGCGTTTGGAGTCACCGTTTGGAAGGGGGTTGAACCGGGCCGAGTCTTCGCCACCCTCTCCTGTATTGGACTTCCCACCCAAACGATTCATTGCAATTGCCAGGGACTCGTGAATCTCTTGGGAGATAGATCCGAAACTCATCGCACCAGTTGCGAAGCGTTTGACGATTTCACTGGCAGGTTCGACTTTATCGAGGGGGATTGACTCGTTGACATCGGTGCGGAATTTCAGGAGGCCTCTAAAGGCACATCGGCGTGTCGCCTCCTCGTTGGCGTGTCGCGCGAACTCCGAGTAGGCTTCAACATTGTTGTTGCGGGCTGCTATCTGCAGGTTAAAAATCGTGTTGGGGTTCCACATGTGTAAATCACCGCCAGAGCGCCAATGAAAATCACCGGGATTGTTTAGAACAGAAATCACATCGCCTTCCTTGGCAGGGTACCCAATTGTATGACGGCGACGGGATTCATCGATCAGGACGTCAAAGTTTACACCTTGCACTCGGCTTGCCGTGCCGCAAAAACATTTGTCAATAATTTCTCCAGCCAGACCCACTGCTTCGAAGATCTGCGCCCCTTTATAGGACTGAAGGGTGGAGATGCCCATCTTGGCCATGACCTTAAGCATGCCCTTGGCAATTCCTTTTTTGTAACCTGCAACAAGAGCATCCTCACTAGAGTACATTTCACCTAACAGCTTTTCTTTATTAGCCTGCCACAGAGCTTCAAAGGCCAGATAAGGGTTGATAGCGTCGGCGCCGTAACCCGCAAGCAGACAGTGATGGTGAACCTCCCGTGCTTCACCGGTTTCCACTATGATACCGATCTGGGTGCGTTGTTCGTTTCGCACTAGGTGATGATGCACCGCGCCGCAAGCAATCAGTGCGCTCAGCGGAATATGTGATTTGGACATAAACCGGTCGGAAAGAATAATGAAAGAAAATCCCTCGGTGATAGCTTGGGTAGCTTCTTCGCAAATACGATCGATGGTGTTGAGGTAACCATTCTCTTCCACCGCGTTGTAACTTATATCAATGACCCGGGAACGCATGCCTTGGCAATCCATGTGCTGGATGTTGGTTAATTGCTGGTTCGAAAGGATTGGGTGATCGATGCTGAGACGGTGCACTTGTTCTGGCGTAGTCTCGACAAGATTGCCTTCTGGCCCGATGAAACAGGTGAGTGACATCACAACTTCTTCCCGGATGGAATCGATAGCCGGGTTTGTTACCTGGGCGAACAATTGCTTGAAGTAGTCGTAAATCATACGTGGCTTGTCCGAAAGACATGCCAGAGCAGAGTCATTACCCATCGAGCCCAATGGATCACGTGCTTCAGTCACCAGTGGGATCAGCATGAATTGCATTGTCTCGGTGGTGTAACCAAATGCCTGCATGCGCTGGAGTGTGTCTTCCGCATCAAGTGAGTGCGCCTCGCTGATGCTGGTGATGTCCTGCAGTATAACTTTTTGCTGGGCCAGCCATTCCCCGTAGGGGCGTTTGTTGCTTATGTTTTGTTTGAGCTCTTCGTCGGGAATAAGGCGGCCCT
>CAUZIY010000279.1:0-2767 GCA_963579995.1 Phycisphaerae bacterium | reverse complement strand
ACCATGACAGGGGAATTGTGCGACTGCTTCCCAACCAAACGCGATGGCGTCGCGCATATTCTCAACGCCATTGAGCAGTTGGCCAGAAACCGTCCAGTCCATGTCTGGCAGGTCGATGGATGTTTTGTCGACCCAGCCACGGCCTGCGCCAACCCAAGTCTCTGTTCCTCCGCCAATTGGCATGCGCTAGCAACCTTTATTGCCCACGACTACACCAAAGACCTCGGCCTGCTGATCGACACGGGCTCAACGACAACGGATATTGTGCCATTCCAGGATGGGCAACTTGCTTGTATTGGATTGTCAGACACAGACCGGCTCACAACCGGAGGGCTTGTGTATGTGGGCTCTGAACGTACTTCACTGATGGCATTGGGGCCAGACGTAAATTGGCGAGGCAAGCGATGCCGGCTGATGGCCGAGCATTTCGCCACAATTGCTGATGCAATTCTCCTGGCTGATGATGCAATACTTGAACGACCTGATGACCACGACACTGCCGATGGAAAGCCCATGACAAGACATTTCGCAACAACCCGCCTGCTAAGAATTATTGGAGCTGATACTGAAATGACCGATCACGTACAAACGTCAAAACTGGCCACACAATTTGTTGACCAAGCCATCAAAAGAATCACATCTTCCATTAAGCAGGTCCTACCGGATCACTCTCCAACACGCATTATTATTTCTGGTAGCGGCGAATCACTTGCCCATGCCGCTGCAAAAACCGTTTTTCCCCAAACCCCAATCGCCCGGCTCTCCGATCACATTGGCCCCGAGGCATCACGGGCGGCATGCGCACATGCTCTTCTACAATTGCACCAGTTTCATTTTTCCACTGAACCAGACCCATTTGCGACGGAGCGATTGGCATGACTGGATTCCAACTATAATACGCCTACCCTATTTCCTGCCAACACAGGGAGGCATAGGATCCTTCACAGAGCAGTTGCTATGACCGAATACCCATTTTGGCCACGAGCCTATCCCGCAACCAACCCACCACCCAAAACGAAATGGATGCAATCCGGGCCCATCTCATTTGTAGGCGGGTGGGAGCCCCTGGCATTTCGCCAGAGAGCCGGGTTCGCATTCAGTGATGAGAAGGAGTTTTACCATAACCAGGAATATTCAAACGAATCACTGGAACGCATCAAGGCCCTTGGCTGCACCCACCTCATCATTCCATTCACCAAAGGCGACGGCCTTTCTGCAATCGGCACTGACCTTGATTTTTACAAGGACATCATCCAGCGGGCCCATGCGCGAGATCTTCGGGTAGGTGTCTATATCCGGGTTGACAACATCATCCCCGACACCGTCCGCGATGACTACCCGGATATCGACCAATGGCTAGCCATCGGCACTGACAACCGGGTCGGCACCTATGAATGGAGCATCCAGCAGACCTACCGCAAGTTGATCTGCTACACACATCCCAGTGCCGTCAACTGGCTCGAAAACACCATTCGATATGCAATCGAAAATCTTGGCGCAGACCTGCTCCACCTGGATGGAACTGCAATCAACCATATTCCCTGGAACAGTTGCCGGTGTGAACGGTGCGCCAAGTGCTTCCGTGATTGGCTGCATGAACAATATGGTGAGCAACGGCTCAAAGATCAATTTGGCCTGCTACAAATCAATCACATCACGATCCCTGAAATCCTGTCAAATCAGCCGTTACCCGAGGTCTTGACGAACTCGGATATGATCCTCTGGCACCTGCACCTCTGGGACAAACAACTTGCCTTTTCTCGCCATGTTTGCCGGTTCACCAAAGAACTTAACCCGGATGTGGCAATAAGCGTCAACCCGTCACTGTTCAAACACATCAATATCCTTCGATGGTTTCTGATCGATTGGAAACCAACCTTGGACTGGGTTGACATCATGTGGAGCGAAGACCCGTTTCACCTTCAATACGACAGGCAGCGGGACCTTGTCATCTCGCGCATCGGTGAGAACAAGCGTGCCCACGAACGTCAGTTCGTCCTGGGAACCTACCACAAACATCGTGACACAGACGAAACAGAAAAGAGCCTAGCCTTCACCGTTGCCACCAACGGACTACACCCCAGTTGCCTGGGCTTTAGTTTCCGATATCTGCACAACTACAATTTAGCATATGAATCCAAAAGACGTTTTCATGAATGGCTTGGACCACGGTGGCAAACATGGGCACCAACGACTCCCTTTGGAGAGATCGCCCTGCTTCACCACACCAACAGCCTGGCATGGAACGCCAAACAACCCATGGTCACACTCTATGCGTTCGAACAACTTCTCATGCAGATGAAGGTCGCTTGGCGAGAGTTTGATCAAATCACCGCCAAACTACTGAATCAAACCCGAACACTCATCCTGCCGGACTGCGAATGCCTCAGCAACGATGAACTGCTAATCCTGAAACAATGGACACGCGATGGCGGCAATCTATTATTCACGGCCATATCAGGAACGTTTGATGAGTATCGACGAAGACGCCCCCGGCATCCAATTTTCGAATGGATCGAAGAATGGAAGCAACAATACAATGACACGATCGACGCCCATACCTGGTACGACTGGAAAATCAAGACCAATCCCCAGATTGCCCCATTTGGTCGTGGGCGGATCGGATTATGGCCCGGCGTCGCCTGCAACTTTGACGGCACCTTTATTCCCCCACCATTTGAGCAATACACGAACACCTTCAAACCTGAAGATCTAACCATACCAGACCAAGGTGACGAACTAACAAATTTCATCAAAGACCTGCACG
>CAUZIY010000278.1:0-2788 GCA_963579995.1 Phycisphaerae bacterium | reverse complement strand
ATTAGCCGGTTATCACGCGAAACAGGACATCCCGAATCGTTCTGGGTCACCAACGGCAAGTTCCAAATCACATTGCCAGGCGGTACGGGTGAACTTTTACGATTCGGTGATGCACAATTCCCGGGTTAGCGGTGGATTTACTCGAGTTACTATTGGCCTTGGTGATCACAGTTGTGTGTATCTATGAGGGGTGCTGGTCGAAACGGGCAGTTTTTCCGGGGGATCAAGTGGGTACCCGCGGTTGCATGACCATTTGCTTGGTAAAGGCGTCGTTATCTGTTGAACGGTATTAACCAGTGTCCCACATATTTCTGCACTGAGGGTAATACTCGAAATTCGGGTCACTGTATTCAACCAGGCGCTGGAAGTTGTCGAAGCCAAGCAGGTGACTGATGTTCATGCCCGGTAATCGATACGGGTTCGTATTGCGTGTGATGTACTTGGCCTTGCCAAAGTACTGGCCATGCCGTGCAGTCATATAAATTCCTTGGACCATCGTTTCGCTGCGATAATCCCACAGGTTATTGGGATACCCGAAATGGGTAGGCGTAATTCCTAGATTGTCTTCGATGTCTTTCCTACAACGAACCAGTTCATCCATGATCTGCTGGTCTCCATCAGAACCTTTGGGCAACTCAGTTAGAAACCAGTGGGTGCGTGTATGGGCGGCGATCTGCCAACCGGATTCCACAAGTTTGACTAGTTCCTTCCATCGCATGCGGGCAACACCCCATGCTTCAGTATCCGCCAGTGGATTTCCGTCCAGGTAGGGATCACCATCAGCGATCCCGCTAATGACGAACATTGTTGCCCGTTGGTTGCGTTCGCGCAGGACCGGCAAGGCATTTTTATATGTGATCATCGAGTGATCATCGAAGTCAATTACGATGGGCTTCGGAGGAAGTTCCCCTTCTCCTTTGAGCCAGGGGTGAATATCACGGGATGTAACCGTGGTGTAGCCATGATCGGCAAGGTAGTTCATCTGAAGAATGAAATCCTGGAGATAAATCTGGCCTGACACAATACCCTCGCCGGGTTTGCGTTCACGAATCGGCATGCCATCGGTAAGTACCTGGTGATAGATGAGTGCGGGAATGTGTGTTGTTGGCATGGTATCAGGTGTTTTGGTTACGGAATGCCTTGATAACCGGGCCGATTCACTCAATCAGGTTTGGCTAATGCAAAGAAACAATCACGTATCACTTCGGCCGCCTCGATTGCCGCTTCAGGTTCAATGCACAGTGGCGGACTGAATTTAATAAACCCGCGTCCGGTGACGAACATCAGCACACCTCGCCGTACAGCTTCAGCAACAATCGCATCTGCAAACTCAATATCAGGTTCACCGTTATCTGGCCGTTTCAAGTGCGCAGATATAAATAATCCACGGCCATGAATTGATAGCAGGCGGCTCGGGTGTGATTGTTTTAGTTTGTTAAGTTCATCTAGTAGCAGTTTACCTGTCTTTTCCGAAGCCTCGACGAGGCATTCATCTTCGAGTATTTGCAGGTTAGCCAGTGCAACTTGGGCACAGAACGGATTACCACCGTGGGTGCTTGACATCTCACCCGGCGCCGGGCCGTCGAGCAACTGGGCGTTTCCGATCACGGCAGAAACAGGCAGGCTGGATGACAATCCTTTCCCGAGAGTCATCAGATCCGGAATGATGTCCAAATGCTCACATGCAAATAATTTTCCCGTACGACCACATCCGGATTGCACTTCGTCAAAGCAGATCAGGATGTCATGCTTGCGAGCCCAAGTCTGCATCTCCCTGGCGTAAGCGTTGGCAATGGGCCATGTGGCCCATCCAGGCATTGGTTCTACGATAATTCCAGCGATGTGTTCTGGTTGGATTGCCTGGTTTTCGAGATTCCACAGGGCACGGTGAAAGCATTTGGGGTTGCAGTCGTCAGGGGGCAAATGATTGGCGGGACAGGTGGGTGCAAAGGGAAAAGGAATTTGGTGATGATGGACGGATTCACGCGTGATCCAATCGGTGGTTTGGCGTGAACCGGATGCCAGAGTGGCCGCCAGTGTTCGGCCATGGTATCCGTTTTCAAAACTCAGGATTACCCGCTTTTCCGGATGAATTTGTTGACCATGTCTCCGCATGAGCATCATGGCAGTTTCGGTCGCCTCGGTACCAGTGCTGAACAAGATGGCCTTGGAATCATGAATCGGACTGATCTGCACAAGTTTCTCAAGGAGCTTTAAACGGGCTTCTGAAGGAAAGGCATAACTGGTTATAAGTTTGTGGTCAGCTGCCTGGTGAATAGCTTTGATCAATTTAGGATGGGCATGTCCGATGTTCGTCAACATGATTGCGCTGGTCATGTCAATCCACTGATTGCCATAGTGGTCACGAACAGTAAACCCCTCTGCTTGATCCCAGAGCACTGGCGGTAAACCCGCGTTTGACTTTGGTTCGACCGCACGTAATCGCTCAATGATTGGTATCGATTCTGGTACAGGGAAGGGCGTAATGATCCGGCGCCAGCGGCTGTGAATCGCAGTGGTTGGTTGTGGATGAAGGTCGCTAGTCTGCATGGTCGGTCTGTGTGCAAGGTAATGCGGAATAGTGTTGGCAAGTCGCAATTCACTCAATATGTTAGTGATCCATACATATTATCAGTTGACTTATACACCTCATGATGTGGTCAAATAAACTTTCAGAAATTGATAGGACCTTGATTTATCGATGATCATAGCAGTCGATGTCAGTCGTCCGCGGTGCATTTGCGGTCAAGATGTACATAGCCGCCATCAACAAAAATAATCTGCCCAG
>CAUZIY010000277.1:0-2864 GCA_963579995.1 Phycisphaerae bacterium | reverse complement strand
CGCATCCAGGTGCGATCGAAGTTTTTCAGGATGCGGTCGAAGAATTCAAAGAGTTTGATGTGACTGGCCTGGTCGACTTTATCACCGGCGATGGTGTGTACATGACAGCCCTAAGTCCGGAGGGTGAGTTGCCGACCCTGGAGGTCAATTATGGCAACGCCTATCGCTCAAGTGAGTTCGGGGATATCTACGACAGGGACGGCAATTTACTTTCTACTGCCTCGGTGGAGAATGCCGCGACACGGCCGATACTCGTGATTAAACTTGATGTTTCTCAGCTACCTGGTGACGCCAACGGCGATGGTGTCGTAGACGTGGCGGATCTTGGGGTTTTGGGTGCCAATTTCAACCAGTCGAACATGGCCTTTTCTGACGGTGACTTCAACGTTGACGGCTTGGTTGATGTGGCCGACTTGGGAATCCTCGGTGCCAACTGGACCGCGTCGCAAATAACAGGCAACGCGTCGGCATTAGTTCCGGAGCCGACAACCCTTTTATATCTTGTGGCTGGTGTCTTGAATTATGGGCGTTGTCGTAGATCGTTCTTGGCGACCCTTGGTCAATCCTGACATGCCGGTTAGGCGTCGCCCCTGAGTTGTCGGGGGTTGTCGGCCTGGTGTTATAAAACTGTAACTGGTTTATATGCGCATATCATTCATTGGTGCGGGTGCGATAACGTGAATAAATATAAGGGAAGTTGTAGGTTTTTATGCCCTGTTGTGATTTGTGGTGGCAATTGTACCGACCTTCGGTGGTAGGGTGACGTTCACCAAAGCGGGTGGTTTGTGCCATCCAGAATACTGGCATGTCTCTACTTCAACAGAGGAATATCAAGTCATGGAAAACAGCAAAAGTTCACCGTTCAGCAGTTCATTTCAGGCATCAGCAAGACGCGGTACGCCATGCTCGGTCGCCGTAGCGAATATTGCCAAGCGGCAGAACAAGACTACGAATCAGGTTTATCAATCACTGTATAAGGCTTGCATTGTCAATCGCCAGAAGATCAACGGACAGTGGGTCTATTGGGCCGTCCAGGCACGCAAGAGTACTGGTCCGGTTGCTCGCCAGGCACAAGCTGCTCTTTGGCAGTCTTATGTGGATTGGGCACTTGCCAATGGTCATACCACTCCTGGAAAGATCGCTGGTCATATGAGCAGTAGAGATGAATTTCAGGGTCACTTTAAACGTTTCTTCGCCAAGCAATTTTCCGTTACGAAGACATCATCGCGTTCATCGACAGCTCGTACGCTGCCGTACAAGATCCGCAGTTCAAACTCGACGGGAACAACTTCGACACGACGTTACCGTCGCGCCGCCTAATTGAGTTTAAAACTTGATCTATAAATGCCAACGCTGGTCGCAAGGCCAGCGTTGTGCATTTGTGGGCTAGGCTGGGTGAGATTGCGCGGTGTTTGGATTGCGCAGCCTTAATATGTTCATCAAAGGTGTCAATGGAGGTTAATTTGTTTTATCCGGTATCCGCTGGTCAACAATGCCAATACTAAATTCTCCCAGGCCGTCGATCTCGGCGGTGATGGTGGCGTCGGGTGGAAGCCTTGTGTCCGCGGGGATACGAAGTGTCTTTCCGGCCGTGCCCAGGGAAATAATATCGTCCGGTAGGAAAGTGATTTCTCTACACATAAATGCAAGTGTCTGGCCAAAGCCCTGGAGGTAATAGCTGGTTCGTGTTGTCACCTGGCCAACATTGTCAATCGCGATCCTCATCTTCCGGTCACCCAATGAATCAAGATCCTCTGCGGGTGCTAGTTGTGGCCGCGCCGCGTTGAAGCCGTCATACCATCGCCCGAGAATGGTTCCGCGGCTGATTTCATGGGGGGTGGGTAATGGCAGTTCGTTGATCAGGCCATTATCCCGCAATCCAATCATGATGGTGATCCCCGCTAGGTAGTCGTGAACCTCTTCTTCCGTGACTCTCGCCAGTTGGCGCGGCCCGATTACACATGCCAACTCACAACTGACTTCAATTTCATGCGCAATGGCAGGTAGTTCAATGGCCTGCCCATATGAAAGAGTGTGTTGAGGGAAGATTTCATAATGCCGCTGATGGTCCGGCCCGAATTCAGGTTCTTGCGCCGCCTCATGATTGTTGTACCGTAGAGACCAGATGGAATGGGTTTTGCCTGGGAAGGGTGTTTCGTGTTCTTTGGATGCGGTGTCAATCTCAACCCCTCGGTGACGGCTGATCAAGCCGTAGTATCCCTCGCCCTTGCCCCGACCCGAGTCAAGCAGGTCCTCGCACCAGATCGGATTGGTCAAGGGGCCAACATGTTCCATGTCCATGGTGCATGTTTTTAGATGGGCCTGTGCTGAATCAGAAAATCCGCCGACACCATCCTGCCCCGGCGCGCCGAACTGAAAACCGGTGCCTGCGGGTAGAGTCATGAAGCGACTGAGGTATTGGATGGCATTGCGTGGCCCCATGATGTAAGCCGAACTGTGGGCGCGGCAATAGCTTCCGTCGGCGCCCCAGCAATGAATCAGTAAATCAAGAACATTGGGGACTTCATCGATGGTCGTGATCCATGGCCCAAAAGCGGATGCAGCATCGGATGCCCGGCCTAATCGGGCACGACCGTCCATTTCATGGGGTGCCATGTCTTCCATGGCACGGCCAAAATGGATTGGCCATGAGGCCGACCGTGTTGCGTCATTGCAGTTGGTAATTCCCCATATGTGCTGCCAGGCATTTTCGTATTCAATGTTCTTCCCGCCGGGTGAAATAAATACACCCAGTTCGTTACTAAAGCCCAGTGGGAAATTCTTTGGAAAGATCAAGGGCTCGTCGTGACCCAGTAGGGAGGTAGTGGGATGTAGCCTACAGGTTGGAATGCGAGGCGGAATGT
>CAUZIY010000276.1:0-2867 GCA_963579995.1 Phycisphaerae bacterium | reverse complement strand
GTGACCGACTTGACGGGTGTGGCACGCGATGAAATCGATCATCTGGCGACCGTTCTACGAATTCTCCAGCGTCGGGGCGGGTACTTTGAGCCGAATCATCACAACCCCTATGCTTCGCAACTTCGTCAGTTAGTGCGTCTTGGAAAAGGGCCGGATGAACTGGTCGACCGGCTATTTGTCTCAGCTCTGATCGAATTGAGATCATGTGAACGATTTGAACTTTTGGGCGAACATTGTGATGACGCCGAACTTGGAAAACTTTACCGGGGATTGGCCCGCAGCGAGCACGGTCATTATCTTTTGTTTGTCAATCTGGCCAAGGACTTCACTTCCGTCCGTGATGTCGAAAACCGTTGGGAGCAAATGCTGGATATGGAAGCGGTGATTATTTTGCAACAGTCTTATGGGCCGAGGATGCATAGCCGGGGCTAAGCCAATGTAGGTATTCACATTCAAAACAAACCTCGACTTCAAATAACGGGCATCCACTTTGTTGGAGGTAACGTTGTATCGGAAGTGAATTTGTGTGTGATGTTTCAAATATTTGAATTTCGACATTCATTTAATGCGTCAAGTTGTTGTTTTGTGGTGGTACTGGCGAACTCGTGAATCATTCAGATCCATATGTTTCGCGTGGTGGTATGAAACTGGCCGCAGCGCTGGATTCTTTTGATTTGGATGTGGCTGGGGCAACCTGTGCCGATGCCGGATGCAGCCATGGCGGTTTCACCGATTGCCTGTTGCAACATGGTGCATTGAAAGTTTACGCTGTTGATACCGGTTACGGTCTTCTGGACTGGAAGTTACGGCAAGACAACCGTGTCACCGTTCTGGAAAGGACAAACATCCTTCATTTTGATCCGGTCTGCCTTGCGGGTTTTGAGGGATGCGACCTGGTTGTTTTGGATGTTGGTTGGACCCGGCAGGGGCACGTCATTCCTGCGGCGATCCGCTGGTTGGCACCTCACGATCAGGCCCGGATTGTAACTTTGATCAAGCCACAATATGAAGCTTCCAGGGAGCAACTGGATTCTGGGGTATTGGCTGACAATGTTGCCATGTCAGTTGCGAAACAAGTCATTGATCAAATGCCCACGTATGGCGCTCAGGTCATTCGCAGTACTGTTTCACCGATTCGAGGCGGAGGTAAAAGAACCAAGTCGCAAGCCGGTAATACTGAATACCTTGCCCTGCTGGCTCGGTCATGAGCAGGGATGCGTGCCTTGAATTGTTTGTATAAATCTGGTTCTTTGGGACGCGGAGTTGTATTCGGGACGGTCGCACTTGTTTTGTGGGAATAGGTTTCAACTGGGGTCGGTTGGTGCCGCCGGCAATTGTTGCTGGCCGCATTGGGCCCTTGGCATCTTTCTGTGTGTGTTGAGGACGGTATTCATCAGCATCAAAAACAACTGCTTGTCTTTCTGCTGGTTTAAAAGGTTATCCGATGATGTATTATCTGATGATACATCATCAGTTGCCACCGCTAAAAATAAAATGTGTGGTGTTGTACGTTATGCGTCAATGGAATGGTTTTAACTTCTTCATCATGCCTGCGAAGTGATTGACGATGGCGATGATGATGGATAACGTAACTCGTCATCTGCCACCTTAGCTCAGTTGGTAGAGCAGCGGTTTTGTAAACCGCAGGTCTCCGGTTCGAGTCCGGAAGGTGGCTTTGCCGCATGCGTCTTGCATGAAGGGCGATTCGCGGACACGATTTTCTGTGCATGCGAGCCTATGTGTCTGCACTCAACGTTGTGTCATCAAATCATGCCGTATTTGCCTGTAATCAAGAGTGAAATGATTAAACGAAAGAACATGAGTGATGGTATGATTGCCAGCCCAATATAGTCGCCTTGAAGTAGAGGTCTCTTTCGCAAGATTTTCAATAGCCATACTGCATGAGGATCACAATCATGAAACAAGCCCTCGTCGCGGCATTGGCCCTTGTGCTAATGCCAACTGTGAAATCAAGTGCCCAAGCGGAGCGGCCCAATGATTTTGGAACCCAATGGGTTCGCAGTCATCCGCTCACACTTATGGCCCCGACGATTCGCGGTGAAGCAGTCAAGGATAACGACTGGATTTCTGAGGGAGGGTTTAATACGGTCTTCGCCTGGAAACATCGCCTTCCGATTTACGAAGCGGCGATCCGCCAAGGGATTCCATATCACTGCCATGTCAACAAGGTTCGTGTCACGCCGGGCGGAATACATGCAGATGAGTGGTCAAAGCTGGCGAATATTATCGAGATCTATTCCGGTGCTGCAGGCGTGTTGGTGTATGACGAACCCAAACTTCCGGCTTTTTTCGGGGCAGGCAAGGCTGTGGCGGAAATAAAACGTCGGTTTCCTGATGCGCTTGTGTACTCAAATGCCAACCCCATCAGTCCCCTGAAGGCTCACGGATATTCAAGCCCTGATCGCGCAGGTGCGAAATACCTTGGGGACGGCATCTATGATGACACACCCGTTCCTTATACCTACGATGATTTTCTTGATGACTTTGCTCGAATCATCAAGCCGGATGTCTTGATGGCGGACGTGTACCCCTTTTGGGTTCCCGAGAAGTTAGATCCAAAATGGTACCTCAAGAACAAGTATTTTCTGATGCTGGCTGCACTGCGGAAGGCCGGGTTGAAACATCGTATTCCCTACTGGATTTGGGTGCAGGCGTATGAATCAAGGGGCCGCTGCCGGTATCCCAGTGAATCTGATGTTCGAATGCAAGTCTACTCGTCACTGGCGTTTGGTTTTACCGGTATTGCGTATTTCACCTATGACTGGGGACATGACGAAGATCGCAGCCTTTTGGATCATGAATTTAAGCGAACCCGACTTTACCATGATGTCACCAAGCTTAACTCG
>CAUZIY010000275.1:0-2884 GCA_963579995.1 Phycisphaerae bacterium | reverse complement strand
CCATAAAATCAAGGCAACTGTGATCCGAACTGGTTTGGTGGCACCATTGTTTGCATGACCAAGCGCCGATAACGCAAACAACTGACTCCAATCCGCAGGAAAAACCGCCGAAGTAATAACCAATAGGTTCAAATTTAGTGAAACTACCCATGTCCAGTTCCGACGACAAAAAGCCCCAGCAGCACCAGAAATCGCCTTCCAAGGAAGACCGAGGCGACAAGGGCAAACCGGGCGACAAGGGCAAACCGGGCGACAAGGGTCAATCCGGTGGCCCGGGGCGATCGCCACAGCCGAATATGAAAATGTCCCGGGGCATGATGGGATGGCTGCTGCTAGGCGGATTGGTCGTCATGCTTGTCATCCTGCTTACCAGCAGCCAACACACCGCCAAGGAGATCGATGGCGACGACTTCATCAACAAAGCCACCCAGAATGTCTTTGAAGAAGTGATCGTTGAAAACAAAAGAATTGTCGGACGGGTTCGGGCCGATGCGGTAGGTGAACCAACAGAACAGACAGGACCCAAGCGATATTACTTTTCTATCAGTCCACAAACGCAGGAACACTACATCAAGAAGCTTGAGAAGATTGGCACACCATACAAAATCGATAGCCACGAATCGTTTCTTGTGCCGCTATTGCTGACCTGGGGCCCGTTCATCCTGATTGGTTTGCTGCTGTACTTCTTCGTGATCCGTGGCATTCGCAATGCCGGTGGTGGACCTGGTGGTATGCTTGGAAGCTTCGGTCGATCTCGACACCGGATCGCGAGCAAAGAACATTCCACCATGACCCTTGATGATGTGGCAGGGATCGAAGAAGCCAAAGATGAAATTAGCGAGATTATCGAGTTTCTCAAAGACCCCAAGAAATTCCAGCGGCTCGGTGGCCGGGTACCTCGGGGCGTATTGTTACTGGGTGAACCTGGATGCGGAAAGACATTGCTGGCCAAGGCGGTTGCAGGTGAAGCAGAAGTACCCTTCTTTTCTATCAGCGGTTCAGACTTTGTGGAAATGTTCGTTGGCGTTGGCGCATCACGAGTACGTGATCTTTTTAAACAGGCCAAGGAGTCTTCTCCGTGCATTATTTTCCTGGACGAGATTGACGCAGTTGGTCGTAAACGTGGCAGTGGTATGTCGTCCGGTGGCCATGATGAACGTGAACAGACACTCAACGCAATCCTGGTCGAGATGGACGGCTTCGAAAGCGCCGATCAGGTCATCGTCATTGCCGCAACCAATCGTGCCGACGTACTGGATCCGGCCCTGATCCGACCGGGTCGGTTTGACCGACAGATTCAGGTGCCGCTTCCCGACATCAAGGGACGTGTTGATATCCTCAAAGTTCACTCCCGTCACATCAAGATGAGCCCCGAAGTCCATCTTGAGTTGTTGGCACGTGGTACGCCCATGTTCTCCGGCGCGGATTTAGCGGCAATCATCAATGAAGCGGCCATTTCAGCAACCCTGCTGGGTAAGGAATTCGTCGACCAGGAAGACCTTGAAGAGGCGCGAGACAAGATCAAATGGGGCCGGGCCCGCAAGAGCCACCGAATCGAAGATGATGAGAAGAAAGTCATTGCATACCACGAGGCTGGACACGCCATCATCACCTACTGTGATCAAGATGCCGATCCACTTCACAAGGTCACAATCATCCCCCGGGGCCCGGCACTCGGTGTGGTGTTCATGTTGCCTGAAAAAGACAAGCACATCCACACCAAGAAGCAACTGCTTGCCCAACTTCGCGTAACGTTTGGCGGGCGCATCTCTGAAGACATGTTCTGTGGCGATATCTCATCGGGCGCCGCAATGGATATTCGGCAGGCAACCGCCATTGCCCGGGCCATGGTGACCGAGTTTGGCATGAGTGAAAAAATCGGATTCCAATTACTTGGTCTTGACGAAGCCAAGATGCCCTGGGAGCAACCGGAAAAAACCTATAGCGATGGCACGGCCAAGGCCATCGACGAAGAAGTCAAGGCATTAATCGACCGCACCTACGCCGAAGCAACTGAAATGCTGTCTGAACACCGCGAAGAATTGGATCGGCTGGCCAAGGCACTACTCAAGTACGAAACACTCAACCATGATGAGGTTGACCAAATCATGAAGGGTCAACCCATGGACAAGCCAACGGTGGGCGACCTGCTCAAGGCCGAACAGGAAAAAGTTGAGACCCAACCGAACCCGACACCAGCTTCAGGCGATCAACATCCCCTTGGTGACGAACCACCGGGTGTCATGCCAAGCCCAGCCTGAGGTTTCAATCTAAAATCTAGCCCCAAGGCTTCAGGTCAGCAGGTCTCGCGATTTTCATCGTGATGCCCGTAGCAGACGCATCTGCGTATCGTGCCATCGCACGATAAAGCGGAACCAATGCGGCATCCTGGGTCAGAGTGTCTTTGACCAGATGCATCTGCCCAGTTTCGCCGATGACGGCACGCGAAGACAGCCCGCCGTCAAGCGCACGCATCATGAACTGAAACATCTGCCACGTCACACCCTCCTGTTGCCAATCGAGAGCAGGATCCTCCACAACTGCCGAAAGATCGCCAAGCACTCTTGCCATCCGAACATGGGTGTGGCCGATATGATCCAGGACCCTCTCGACCTGCTTGCCCTTTAAAAAACCTCGTGCCAAGTAGTGGGACATATCGCCGTTCAGTTCGCATGGGGCCAGATCAAGCAATCGGCAACAGGCTTCGGGGTCTTCGGTAATACGATCGCAATGAACCTCAAGATAGAAATTCATCCCTAGGTCCCAGGCAGCCTGCCTCATGTCGACGACACGATCAGCGCACCACCCGAGGTATTCTTCATCCCCGCGATAAGCACCGCCTGTATTGATGTAATCCTGGTGCAGAAAGAACTGCACGGAGACG
>CAUZIY010000274.1:0-2948 GCA_963579995.1 Phycisphaerae bacterium | reverse complement strand
TCTGCTGGCTTGCCGGTCCATATCTGGTCGATTATTAACCCAGAGACCCTCGAATTCACTGTCTGCGCGAATATACGCCCACAGTGGTTCCGATTCTTGCCGGGATAAAACGTGTACCCGGCACCGGAATATACCATGGACAATCTCCCACCACGGTTCATCGGGATCGCAGTAGCTGGTGTAACTTGCGGAATATTAACCCTTGCCAGTTACAACCCACGATCCAAAACGCCTGATCATGTGCAGGCGAAAATTAAAAATATCGGGGGTGGGCCAACCCCACTTGATGGTTTTTTCCTGGGACTGGGCCTGGAATTAAATACACGAGGCAGAATAAAAACAGCACGTCGAAAGGTCTGGGTCAGCTATACAACCTCTGAAGGCGAAGAAACACATGTCGCAATCAGCCGAAACAACTCCGGCCAATGGCTGATTACATCGATACGGGGCCAGGACTGGGGCGTATAAGCCGTCATGCTCCATGACACCCAGTTGGCTGTGAGATCCCACCCTGTGGGGTGCCCAAGAAAGCGATCTGAGACGCAAAGAAGTTCGATTTGCCGTTGAAAATATCTATCACGTTTATTTAATGGCGGTTCTTTCAACTGCATGACGAGCTTACCACATACGCAGCGTAGCATTGTCATCTGCCTGGTCCTAACCATCGCAACGCTCGCCATCTACGGTCAAAGCCTTCGCTTTGAATTTATTGCTTACGATGACGACACCTACGTCACCAAGAACAAAGCCATCCATAATGGCTTAAGTCTGGCAAGCGTAACGTGGGCTTTCACCACAAACCACGGCGGCAACTGGCATCCTGTGGCATGGATATCACATGCAATTGACTGTCAATTATTCCAACTCAATCCACATTTTCACCACTTAACGAACATATTACTGCATATCACCAATATATTGCTTTTGTTTTCTTTGCTGCAACGCATGACAACCAGATCCTGGCCAAGCGCTTTAGTAGCTGCATTATTTGCATGGCATCCACTTCATGTCGAATCTGTCACATGGATTGCCGAGCGCAAAGATCTATTAAGTACCACGTTCGGCCTACTCACAATCTCGGCATACCTCTCATATGTATACCACGGCAGGGCATGGCGATACGCAATGACGATGGTCCTCATGGCAGTCGGCCTCATGGCCAAACCCATGCTTGTCACACTGCCATTTGTGCTTTTCTTACTTGACTATTGGCCGCTTAACCGGACATCCCTCGGCAAGGCACTGCCCATCGAGGAAACCGTATTGGTTCGATCCCGATCACTCGGTTGGCTGTGTCTTGAAAAAACACCGTTACTTATTCTGTCCACAGCCTCTAGCATCTTGACCTATACCATCCAAAATCACCAGGGCTACCGCACGGCCACGGATGTCCTTCCGTTGGATCGGGGCGTGGCAAACGCCCTAGTATCCTACATGCGATACCTCGGCAAAATGTTTTGGCCGGCTGACCTGTCGGTCTTATACCCCCATCCCTATCTCACAGGTGGGCAACCGTGGAAATCATGGCAGATTGGGGCTGCCGGTGTCTTGTTACTGGCAATCTTCGCCATCGTCATACAGGCCCACCGCCACCGATATCTCACCGTCGGATGGCTGTGGTTTATAGGCATGTTGGTACCTGTAATTGGCTTCGTGCAAGTTGGCATGCAAGCAATGGCAGACCGCTATACCTACTTACCCCTGACCGGGCTGTTCATCATGATTGCCTGGGAGCTTTCGACATGGTTCACATCGCTACAATCTCGAAAAACCCTGAAGACTGGGGCGATGGTTCTAACGGTTGGCATATTGATTGCGTGCATGACAGCCAGTTTCATCCAGATCAGGCATTGGCGGAATTCCATCACGCTGTTCACCCATGCACTTAAGGTAACACCGGGAAATGCGATCATACACTACAACTTGGGCACAACGTTTAAAGACCAGAATAAACCAGGCCGCGCAATGACGCATTTCCAAGAGGCATTGACGGTCAATCCGAATTTTCTTGATGCACATCTCAATCTGGGGGGGCTCTTGGTCCATCAGGGCCAAATCGATCGAGCAATATTCCACTTCAATAAGGTCCTTGAAATCAATCCGAACTCTACTGACGGCCATCACAATATGGCTATCGCCCTGCAGGCCAAAGGACAAATAGGACCAATGGTCCAACACCTGCGGCATGTTGTTCGGCTGACGCCATTAGACGCAGAAGCTCAACTAAATCTCGCAATCGCCTTGACAAACACGGGACATGCCCACGAAGCATCCTTCCATTTCGCTGAAACCAAGCGTCTACGGCCTCAATGGGTCAACCCACTAATGGCTGAGGCAGAAATCCTGCTCACCTCACCAGATCTTGGCTTGCAGAAACAACGACGGGCAGTCGATTTGATCCAGAAAGCTGCCGAGTTAACTGGACATCGCGATACCGGCGTCCTGGACATCCTTGCTGAGGCATACGCAATAATGGGACAGTACGACACCGCGATCCACATCGCACAAAATGCTCTTGACCTGGCCTTAAAAGGGCCAGATCAGCAGGTCATCCGTCATCTTCAACAGCGGGTTGGTGCTTTACAACATCAGCGAAGCATCAAGCGTCAGGGACACCCGGCTCCATAGATTCCCCAGCAACTTCTGAAGCCTTAGCTAATGCTTTCTTGATATGGTCGAACTCTAGTTCTAATTGATCAAGTAACTGGGTCGCCGCCTTGGTGGGTGCAGCCAGATCTTCCGATGACCAGACCTCTGGTGGAATTTGCGCACGCACTGCATGATGCCTGGCATGACGCAAGACCGGGTTCTTGTGACCATGGGACTCAATCGTCTCCCGGAGTAATGCCAAACGCATGATGGCGTCATCCACATAAACCTGAAATAACTCGTGCATCCATTGGACCCCGCCAACCTCCCGTATACCTGCGATAACCAGGGGGTCATGG
>CAUZIY010000273.1:0-2950 GCA_963579995.1 Phycisphaerae bacterium | reverse complement strand
TTATTACCGCCGATGTTATAGATCTCGCCCGCCTTCCCCTTTTCCAGGACGGTCAGGAGCGCATCGCAATGGTCCAGGACATGTAGCCAGTCCCGGACATTCCTTCCGTCGCCGTACAGGGGCACCTTCTTGCCCTCAAGCAGGTTGGTTACAAATAGTGGGATTACCTTTTCCGGGAATTGGTAAGGACCAAAGTTGTTGGAGCAGCGGGTGATGACAGTGTCCACGCCATGGGTATGGTGAAAGGCTCGAGCCAGTAGATCGCCGGCTGCTTTGGTCGCTGAATAAGGGTTATTGGGTTTCAGTAAGTCATCTTCAGTGAATCCGGCCTTGGGGTCCTCTAGGGCAAGTTGTCCATAAACTTCATCTGTGCCGACCTGTAGGAATCTTGCTTTCCCATTCTTGTGCACGGCCGTTAGTAATGTCTGCGTACCCAGTACGTTGGTTTCCACGAAAGGCTCGGGATCCATGATTGAGCGGTCGACGTGGGATTCGGCAGCAAAATGAACCACGGCGTCGCATTCGGCGATGAGTTGATCGGCCAGCACGCGGTCACGGATGTCGCCATGAACGAAGCGGTATTGTGGATGATTCTGGATGTCGGCCAGGTTGTCTTTGAAACTAGCGTAGGTCAGTGCGTCAAGGTTAATCACATGACACTGTGGTCTGGAATTGAATACGAAACGCACGAAGTTTGATCCGATGAAACCGCAGCCGCCGGTAACCAGTAGTTTCTTATACAAGCCTGACAGTTCCTCTTGGTCTGGCAATGGATGTTGGCTTGACCCATTGCATATTGTCCTATCGGGTCAACGATTAGGCTTAATGGCCGTAATACGCGTTGAGTTTTGGAGGGTGATCATCTGGTCGTTCTGTTTAGTCAGGCCGGTTCCAGCATCATGGATTAACACCGTGACGATGGCACGGGTGGATCCATTGGGCAGTGCGATTGATGAAAGGGGCAATTCAAGTGTGTAATGCGTCCCCGTGATACCTGAACGATAGGTATTGGCGAGCGTTGGTGCATCGTACAGTCTTTCGCCTAGGCTGTGAGTTTTGCCATCAGCGGTAATTTGCGAGGCGCGAATGACAGCACGGCCTGCAACTGGTATGAACCGGCCGTCCTGATCCAGTGTCAAGACATAGATACGTATTACATCGCAGATATTGTCTTTGTCTGTATCCAGTGCCCCGCTGTAGCGACCGAATTTGATCCGGTTGAGCCGGGGAGTCTCCACGCCTGTCATCTTGGTTGCCTGTCCGGCAATTTGTTCGTGCAGCATTGCCTGGTTTTTCAGGTGCTGTTCTATTTGCTTATTAAGACTTTTTATACGGATTTCCAGTTCCAGATTCCGTTTGCGAAGCTCATCTTGCTGGCTGGTGAAATTACGGCCAGTGCTGCTGCAAGCAAAGAGGATGGCGGTTGCAACGAGAAGGATACATACCTTGGTAGTCGCAACCAGGGTGTGGATGGCGGTATGATCCGAATCAGGATGCGCATGACCACGAAGCAACATTATTCGTCATCTGTTTTTTGCTGGTCTGCCATCTCGGTGGAGATATGTTCCATGATTGAATCGGCAGCGCCATACTTGACCGCTTCATCGGCATCTAGCCAGAGGTTTCGTTCGCAGTCTTTGGCGATCTGGTCGTATTCTTTGCCAGTATGGTGTGCGGTGATGTTGTAGATTCGTTCGCGTAGCCGCAGCATTTCCTTGGCTTCAATGCCTAGATCGGTTGCCGGGCCTTGCATTACACCGCCAAGCAGAGGTTGGTGTAACAGGACACGACCATTGGGGAGGCAATGGCGTTTGCCACTCGTGCCGGCCATTAGCAGTAGTGCACCCATCGATGCGGCCACACCAATACAGTAGGTGGCAACATTCGGGCGGATGTACTGCATTGTGTCGTAGACGCCCAAACCCGCCGTGACTGAGCCGCCGGGGGAGTTGATGTAAAAGTGGATATCCGATTTGGGATCTTCATTGGACAAGAACAGGAGTTGAGCGACGATGAGGTTGGCTGAATCATCTGTTACAGGACCGCCTAGAAATACAACGCGATCCTTCAATAGGCGGGAATAAATATCATATGCCCGCTCGCCGCGACCTGTTTTCTCGATGACCATTGGGACTAATGGCATGTACGTTGGTTCCTCTTCATCCAGTGGTGGTGTCATAACTTCCGCGATTGTAGCAGCGGCTGACAGTGCCGACCAGTAAGTGCCCTAGGCAACTGTGGCTTGTACGTTCCATGGTTTGGTTATCGGTTAGCGCTTTGGATCGCTGCCAAGGATCTCATACCATGGGGGGTAATGGGTTATCCAATCGAGTCCAATCCGATGCAGTCCGCGACATATGGCAGCTTTACGGTGGCGACCATGGCACTATGGCATCGTGAGATGGTGCGTTTCATCAGGCAGCGCAATCGGGTGATCAGTGCATTAGCGACGCCCGTGGTGTTTTGGCTCTTGCTGGGATCTGGCTTGGATCGCTCCTTTCGGCTTATCAGTGTTACCGAATCGGCCATGGACGACAGCCATGTCACGTCGCAGGTCGGCTACCTTGAGTATTTTTTCCCGGGTATAGTCGTCATGATTCTGTTATTTACCGCGATATTCTCAACTATTTCAGTAATTGAGGATCGGCGTGAAGGTTTTCTACAGGCGGTGCTTGCAGCTCCAATATCCCGCATGGCTATCGTGTTCAGCAAGGTGCTTGGTGGTGCGAGCTTGGCAACGGCTCAAGGGGCGTTGGTGATGCTGCTGTTTTGGCCTTGGGTAATTGGTGGGCAGGGTTTTGCGATGATCCCGGCAGCCATCCTGGTGATGTTTGTGGTGGCTGTAGCGTTGACGGCCTTGGGTATGTGTATGGCATGGCCGATGGATTCAACGGCGGGATTCCATGCCTTGATGAACCTGTTGCTAATGCCCATGTGGTTTTTGTCCGGA
>CAUZIY010000272.1:0-2969 GCA_963579995.1 Phycisphaerae bacterium | reverse complement strand
AAAAATGCATCTTCATTCATCAATCCTTCAGACAGCGACCATGTGTCTTCGGCCAATCCAAGGGTGGCAAATGTACCTTGCAGCTTGGATAGGTAGGTCGAATAGACACTTGGGTGTGAAATCGGCATCACCGGCTTGGCCGGGTCAATCTGTATTGGTGTGCAGTACATTTCGAAGGGAGATTCAAGTTGTTTCAAGTAGAAACGACAAACCCCGTGAATATTCACACCAGTCATCGCATGGAATGACAGGTTGGCCCAGTTGCTAAAGCCATTAAGCGGTAGATCGATTTGGTCCTTGCCCAGGTGCATGATTGCGCCGCCATCTTTCCCGGCGGTAATCCGAAACCGGCATATGATTGGCTTGCCATCATTCCGCAATGGATTCGGGGGTCCTGGGATCTCTCCGTAGATTATGTCGCCACGTCGTTCGATCCGAACCCGTTGTCCACCAACGTCACCGTCAGTCGTGGATCCTTCCTCGCCAGTTTCAATGAAATAAAGGAACGTGCCTTGCGATCCGTACAGGTCGGGCACACACATTGCCGACAGTTGCACCCCTTGGAATTTATCGGGTGGGAATGTAATGGGTACGCGAAGGATGGCACTAAACACGCCCGCTTCACCCAGCACATTCCAAAACGGCTTACTTTTACGCAGGGGCGTGATCTGTGGTCGTGATAGCGGAATCACGTATTTTCCAATATTAAGTTTGCGCATTGGTTCACGCATCTGAACCGAGGAGATCTCTGGTTTGTAGTCCGAAAGGTTCCGATTGAGGAAATCGAAAATATTATGCTTGCCCGGATTTGTGCCTGTACTGAACGATGACCAGGCAACTGGTGATAGCGGGGGATAGGTGGTCCCAAGGCGGCTGTAGGTACCTGCGTTGCGCAATTCAGCCAGGTTGGGTAGCAACCCCTGCTCGAGGTATTCGTCCACAAGCGTTGGTTCCAAACCGTCCAGCCCCACAATCACCACTCGCTTGGCCTGCGCTTTGGCGACCGCACGTCGGCCTCGTACTGCACGCCACAAGCGACGGATCGGCCAGATCATCATTGCTCCGACCGCAGAAAGAATTGCCATGGACACGGCAAGGAATGATCCGACCAGTGCGATTCCGGCTCCGGGTCCAATATAAGCCCGTTGTAATGCTGGATCAGCGGGCCATAGGGAATCATGGATTGCATTGGCGCAGGTCAGTACCAGCAGATAGGTAATCACCATACGCCCCGACGGCCACCGGGGAACACCCGTTGCCCGTTTGATGGCAAGCAACCAGTTTGATTGGGTTTTTTCAGCAAGACATAGGGATCGATCGCAATCTGTCGGGCGATCAGGATGAAGTGGTTGCAGTTCAGTCATGTGCATGTCTTGGAAGATTTGATTCTTGATAACTTGATCTAATGCTCGGTTGCAAGGGGCTTTATGGTCTCGTTCGGATATGATTGTATCGGCACACCTACGCGGTTTCCTAAACGAAACCACGGAGTGATGTGACATGAAAACCAGGAGATCATATACCTGTAGATTGCGGGTATTTCCGTGGTTCGTCTTGATAACAAAGATGGAGGTGCCAGCGGCCGATAATAAACAGGTGATTGGGTCACCGGATAAGGCGGTTATACCATTGTCCAAGTGCCCGGTTGGGAACCGGCAATATTTCCGAGGATATTTCCCCTTGGACGAACTGAACCGCTGGATGGTTGTGTGGGAAAGGGTGACCGAGGGGACTCGAACCCCCAACCCCCGGGATCACAACCCGGTGCTCTAACCAGTTGAGCTACGATCACCGTTGGTTCGGCGCAACAGTATGAACCGATTTGTTACATGTCAAACTCGGCTAATTTAATCAGCCGCCCAGTACTTGCCGGGATTTCAATCATCGATGCAATATTAATATTTCTTGCCACGGCCCATAGGGCTTACTAAACTCTGCTGCCATATGGATTCTGAACATCGCCACGAACTAAAGTCAAATGATCTTGTCGAGACCATCATGGGTTTCAAGGATTGGTGGGCCAAGCACGGCCTCCACGCCAGTATTATTGTCGTGGTTGTCGCTGGTGGTGTGATCTTCTGGCGTGTGACATCGGCCAACAGAGTTGCCCGTCAGGAGAATGACCGTACTGCGGTGGCTGGACAGACGACACCTTATGGTTTCATGCAGGTTGCCGGTGAGGTTGAAGCATCGGGTTTACGTGATTACGCGTTGATTCGTGCCGGTGACTTATGGCTTGAGCAGGCGGCAATGACCCCGGACCAGACCGAAGCAGGCGAAAGTGATACGCAGCAAACACCTGAGGAGATGTTGCAGGCTGCGAAGAATGCCTACCAGCAGGTGATTGCAAAAACGCAGTCGTCGCCACATCGTCTTAGTGCGATGCTGGGATTAGCCGCCGTGGCCGAAGGTGAGCAGGATTGGGATCAGGCCGCGGTTATATACGACGACGTGATTCGCCAGGCGGGAGAAAAATATAATGCCCACCGTGACCAGGGCCAACTACGCAAAGGGATGTTGGAGTCCCTTAAGACACCGTTGGTATTTGCTGCTGATCCACCGGTAGCGGAAACCGGGCCGGTGGATGAATCGGTACCGCTGGATCCCACGGGACAAGTTGACGCGCCTTAGATGGCTGGTCGTCAAACATCTTCTGGCTCACCCATCCAACCACATAACCCCGCTCAGAGCCCGACAAATTCGGACGCCGATGATGGCCATGGAGAGGTTGATCATGATGGTGCCGAGCAACAGTGCTTTGTGATCCGAAGGGATGTCCGTCGCCGTGTTGACCAGTATCTGCACAATCGGCTCAAGGGAATTAGTCGCAGCCGTGTCCAGAAATTGATTGATGCTGGGGGTGTTACTGTTAATGGCCGTCAACCCAAGTCAAGCACCACGATTCGACAAGGGGATAGGATCGATATTGTTCTTCCCTCACCTGCGATTAGGGTGATCCAGCCGGAGCC
>CAUZIY010000271.1:0-2995 GCA_963579995.1 Phycisphaerae bacterium | reverse complement strand
GACAACATGATACCAATCAAGATTCCCCAACTGGTGACCATCACCGGTCGTCTTGAATCCGGCGCATTGGCCGTCGAGCACCACAATGGCGTAGCTGGCGACAAAAGCACACCAGCTACGTGCCTGAGGATCTGGGGAACCAGCGGTACACTCCAGTATCACTTCGGCGATACGATCGAGCTTGCCAAGTCAGGCAACCTACTGGAAACCGTATCGGTTGCACCCAAACTGCAACGCCCTTGGCTGGTTGAGCGTGATTTTGTCAATGCAGTGCGGGCCGCCCAACGAGGCGAATCACCTGAGGCCCGACCGGTGAGTCCGGACTTTAATGAGGGATTGCTCTATATGCGCAAAGTCGAAGCAGTTCACCGCTCTGCTCATACAGCTCAGGCGATTAAACCAGCGCAACTGTAATGTCCACTGATGATTGCCATACTGTAACCTGGACGGTGCTTCTTGGACGATGGGTCGAATTTGCCCGCAACGCCCTTGCGCTTCCTAAGGATCTTAACGGCCAGCGGCTAGGTGACTCGGTACCTGATATTATTATGCTGCAGGCCGTTTGGTTTTCGCTTGAACATGTTGATGAACTGAACCAAGATGCTCGTGCATTAGCCTTGGATCATGCTGCGGTACTTATTGATAAACACGGTAGTGCCATCCGTTTGCGATGGCCACCTGATTCTCTACCGGAATTGCTGCAACAATTGATTGGCGACACTAAAGACCGGCTGACAGCCAGGCGAAATCATCTGACGCCAGAAAGGCTTGGTCGAACCTAGTCGTCACCACACTCCTTGGGCTGTCCGCCAGATTGATCCTCTTGCTTGTCAGATGTAATCAAAAGACGCCAAACGACAAAGATACTACAAGCAAAAAACCCAATATAAATAGCCCAGGCAAGGATGGTTGCCTGCTGATTTGATGTCCCGATGATGAGTTGCGTAGAAGTCAATATTACACCCTTCTTGAACAATTACCCTGCGTTGTGGCTTACCGTCGGCATTTTAGCATGCTGCCCTTGACCGATTAAGCCGGGAGGCACGATGCCCGGGTGTCATGTCGATGAGTAATTCCACCGTGCATCGCTGATTATACAAGCTTCCACCAAGGGGACTGGCCCAATATCATAAAAGCCCCCAATTCGGTAGATGTTTGCCCGGTGACCAGCGATTCACGTTTTTCTCACAACTCGTTAGAATTACAGATAGTGTTGAACCAGGTGGCTTAATCTCATCTCACACAAGATGGTTCTAAAAGGTCCCGATACAGGAGGCAATCCATGACAACCGCAACCGCACCAATACCGGCAAGTGTACCCAAAATCAGCCAGACGCAAATGCTCATCGATGGCGAATGGCGTGACAGCCTCAGCGGTGCAACATTTGCAACCATCAACCCCGCAACAGAACAACCAATCGCCGAGGTCGCTGAAGGTAATGCCGCTGATATCGATCTTGCAGTGGCTGCCGCCAGGAAAGCTTTCGAATCAGGCGACTGGCCGAAAATGGATGCCCGTGATCGTGGCAAATTGATGTATCGGCTAGCTGATTTGATCGAACAACACCTAGAGGAGTTGGCGGTATTAGAAACTCTTGATAATGGCAAACCAATCACTGATTCACGCACGGTGGATCTGCCGTTGGTTGTCGATTGCCTCCGTTATTATGCTGGCTGGGCCGACAAGCTGGAAGGCAAAACCATCCCAGTACGTGGCAACTACTTTTGCTATACACGCCATGAGCCCGTTGGGGTCGCCGGTCAGATTATTCCGTGGAATTTCCCTCTGCTTATGGTGGCATGGAAGTGGGGCCCGGCGCTGGCGACAGGCTGTACGGTCGTCATGAAACCGGCGGAGCAGACACCGCTTTCCGTCCTACGCATGGCGGAGTTGGCTATGGAGGCCGGGTATCCCAAGGGCGTGATCAATATTGTTCCTGGTTATGGTGAAACGGCAGGCGCCGCACTGGTCAAGCACCCCAACGTCGACAAGATCGCTTTTACCGGTGAATACAAGACTGCCCAGATCATCATGCGCGAGGCGGCTGATACGCTTAAGCGCCTCACTTTCGAACTTGGTGGCAAGAGTCCCAATATCATCTTTGCTGATGCTGATCTCGACGCTGCAGTTGAAGGCGCCTACATCGGGCTCTACCTCAACCAGGGCCAATGCTGTTGTGCCGGCTCACGTATATTGGTTGACGAAAGCATTCACGATGATTTCGTAGAACGGATGGTGGCAAAGGCTCAACAAAGAAAAGTTGGCGACCCCTTTGACCCGTCAACCGAACAGGGGCCCCAGGTCGACAAAACCCAATTTGAAAAGATCCTGGGATATATTGATGTTGGCAAGAAGCAGGGCGCCAAGTGCCTTGTCGGCGGTGACCGCGCTGCTGACACCGGCTACTTCGTCCAGCCGACCATCTTTGACGGTGTGACCGATGAAATGGACATCGCCAAGGACGAAATTTTTGGCCCCGTGATGCAAATCATGAAGTTCAAGGACGTCGATGAGGTCATCGAACGTGGCAACAATACATTTTATGGCTTGGCCGCAGCGGTTTGGACCAAGGATGTGGCCAAGGCGCACCGCTTGGCTGCCGCCCTTCGAGCCGGAACCATCTGGGTCAACTGCTATGACGTGTTTGATGCCGCGGCCCCATTTGGCGGATTCAAAATGTCCGGCCAAGGGCGCGAGTTGGGTGAGTACGCCCTACGGAATTACACTGAGATCAAAACAGTCACTGTAAACCTGGAAGATTGATACGGACCAAAACCTCATTGGACCATAAATACCTTAAAATACAGTGCTTAACTGGTCACAGATAATAGCAACCCGCACTGTTCAGGCTGGTCTTTGTTTGGTTTGTAGACGTCACTGGCAGGCAAGCCCAGGTATAACCCTGTTAGAGAAAATATTTTGACCCGTCTCTGGTGAAACCTGCCATGCAAGTTGGCCAAAGTCTATACCAACAAGCCAAGCGCCTTATCCCAG
>CAUZIY010000270.1:0-3027 GCA_963579995.1 Phycisphaerae bacterium | reverse complement strand
CGCCCGATTCCACATTGACCGACACTGTTGAAATGAAATCGACCGGTGAATTGATGTACGAAATACTGGTTCCCATATCCGGTGAAACATTGATAACCCCTTTGGAGGTCATCTTGCCCGACCCCGCTACCGTACCTTCCGTCAAATTGAGAAACCCGGCGGATGTAGCGAACAATGAAAAAGCAGACAACTCCCAGTCCTCCTGAAAGGTGATCCTGCGTGTAGACGAAACTGTCATCGTACCGCTGAAACCATCCGTCAACTCGCCATCCACCACGATATCACCCAGAGTTGCGTTGACCTTCCCCGGTTCCGTGAAGGCGCCCAACATCCCCCCGGATGAAAGAAAACCGTCCAGATTGAACACCCCACCTGTATTGGAGGTAGTGAGGGTCAGCGTACCCCCAAAAGCGGTAATCGTTCCGTTGTTGTTTAGCTTGGATGAAACATCCACGGTACCCGCAGCATTTAAGTTACCACCAGTTTCAAGGGAAATGATTTCGGCATCTACCAGGCCACCATTCAGTAGTGAAATATATCCGTTGTCCCGAACGGTAATACTTTCAGCATCCAGTTCCCCCCCAGCATCCAGAACGGATACCCCGCCGACCGTCCCTGAATCATCTCCAATAATCAACTCGTCATCCACGGCAAGCCTATGGCTGCCGGTGAAGACATAGCTGTCCTCGGCGACCGTGAGATTCTCCACGCGACCGTTGGACGAAAGGTTCACATTGTCCCCATGGCGCACCCATGCATCATCCGCAGAACCGGGTACCTGGTTACCCTCCCAATTACTGCCCGTGTTCCAGTCGCTGCCGGTCATGAAATCTTGCCGGGCCAGGTCAATGCTGGTCCAATCCGATCCGGTAGCGGCAGCAAAGATGTCCGTGGCCGATGGCATGCGTCGCAGTTCATCGTTACCACAATTAGAACACATCAGCGAAATACGTGAATCAAGGTGACTATCACCCTTGATACCCATCACGGCTCCACCCACCAGATCAGGCGAAATGTCGTAATCGCCATCCGCATATTCTCCACTGGACACATTGTCGGTCAGTCCGACCGCATGACCGATTTCGTGAATGGCTGTGCTGAGGATGTCGTAAGCGTCGGCCGCTGCCGCGGGTGCGGTTTCAGACAAACCGCCGCGATAACCAACTTCCAATAGATCAGGTGGCGATCCACTGAACCAATCGGACTGGTCCCCTAGATCAAGATCACGGAAGAGTGTCTGTTGCAGATCGTACTCACTGTGGTTGGTTGGAGTTGGATCGAAGAACCAGTTTCGCTCTACACCGTCTTTCTGAGTATCAAATCGAATCCTGGCTTCAGTTGGTTTGCCGTCACTGGTATCTTGGTTACCGTGACTGCCGAGCGTGCTACCAGACAAATCATCGTAATAGTACTCGATGTCAAGTGTACCTGTGTCATGAATGATGTCCTCCCAGTAAGCGGCCGCTGCTTGCATGATGGGTACCAACAATGCACCGGTCGAGTCAAAAGCTGGGCTGTCGGTATCCTCGGAGTTGAAGTCAAGCACGATATTAAGTGCGGCAGTGGGCGAAGCCGGCAATAAAAGCCAGGTCATTACCACCCAGGACAGAAGCAGTGGTTTGTAAAAATGCAGCCAACTCATCAAACCAAACATCTGTCCAGCCCTCTTTCCCCAACGTTTAGATCGCTGGTTAAACCTTTGTCCACATACCGACCGTATGCAACCGCTCAAAACTCAGACCGATTGCCCATGCCATTGGGATCTGCATTGGTAGTTGCCAGAAGTTCCATTGGCGACGCCAAAGACGTGCCAAAACCTTGGATCCCCCACACCGTTTCATGGCCTTTCTCCGCTGCACCATGTATGCGTCTCGCACAAGCCTAAACAAGACTCATTATAGCAGGGTATAAACAATTCCCTAGAGGTTTAAATAGCCCTTAATCACTTTAAACACGGGGGGAAGCCTGACCATCAGCACACTCATTACAAACAGAGACAGGGTTGCATGATCTTTCTTTACCGCATGGTACATGGCTTAATCCCTTGTCGAAGTGTCGCATTACCGCAGTGATATGAACACGAAACTTAACCGTATTCGACAGTAACGGGTGATGGTCTTACGATTATGAGCAACATTTTCAGTTTCGGCGCATGAAGTAGATTATGGAAGGACCTATCGAATGAACGGGTATCGAAGAGACACACTGTTGGATGCCGGCCAGCAGCGTAACGGTGTGATCGAACTGTTCCTGGACAACCACCGATTGAGTTGGCAACAGAACGTCGAGCGCCGCCTGCGACGGCCCGACCAAGCGTCCGATGGGCCTGTCATGCCGCAAGAACATCCCTGGGAAGTGACCAGTGTCGGCAACTTCTCCAGTGCCCTGTGGAGTGAGGATAAGAGTTTTATCCGGCTCTGGTACTGCGCGGTGGGGTCTGCAAGTCAGTCGAAGGCAAATCATATCAGTCTCGCCTACGCGGAAAGTGGCGATGGACTTAAATGGGAAAAGCCCATGATGGAACATGTGGCATTCGGTGATACCCGGGCAACCAACCTTGTCCTGGGACCGCAGACGAATCCACACGGCACGTGCATACTGCTCAACCAGCACAACGATGATCCGAAGGAAAAATACCTAGCCTACTTCGATTCCTATCCGGCACAGCGACAAAATGCACCAAGCCATCCATCCCGGGGAACCTACACCGTGACCAGCCCTGACGGTCTGCATTGGACACCGACGCTGGGAACACCTGCCATCAGCAGCAAGAGCGATACACAGCAAAGTGTCGTGTGGATGCCCAACCACGGACAATACACGGCATTCATGCGCGGAACCACATCTGTGAATGAACCATTCAAAAGATTTGAGCAGCAACGGATCCGCTATGTACGCTCTGCATGGTCGGATGACTTCATCAACTGGTCACCTGCGATTGAACTGCTTCGCGCCGATGAGCAGGACGGGAATCCGGACACACAGTTTCACGAGTTCAGTGTCACCAAGCGGGGTGATCAATACATC
>CAUZIY010000269.1:0-3099 GCA_963579995.1 Phycisphaerae bacterium | reverse complement strand
CTCCTGCGTACTTCGCAACTGCGTCACTTCTGCGCGAAGCTCACTCAGTTCCTGGTTACTCTTCTGAAGTGCAGCAACCTGCTGGCGCAGAAGATCCATCTCGCCGGCATCCCTAGCATGGGAAACAACCGGTAATGAGAATGCCACTACCGCAGCCAACAAAACCCGGCCCTTCTACTGAAATAAGAGAGAATCATCATGTGTCTCCTTTTTATGATGAATCACTTCAATCATCTTGAATACTCCAAGAACCAATTTGAGGAC
This sequence comes from Phycisphaerae bacterium, assembly GCA_963579995.1. Taxonomy (GTDB): domain Bacteria; phylum Planctomycetota; class Phycisphaerae; order Phycisphaerales; family Phycisphaeraceae; genus UBA6626. Next base: position 2,835 of record CAUZIY010000269.1, on the reverse strand, counting down.
GCATCCTAGTTTCAATTTGTTTACTTATGGTTAGCAATTAGTTTGCAATTGACTAAGGTAGAAAATGCAGCCAGATTTATTTGCTTGTTCTATCCACTATATTCCCCTTCGATCTCGTCGTGATCCACGATCAATGACATCAAATTCGCTATGCTCTATACCTGGTGAATAATGAATGTTGACAAACCAAATACCACCGTGCCAGCAGTACAACGCCTGAACATAACCACCAAGACGTTCATGACTCTCTTGCTCACCCACGCCATGGTGGATGCATACGGTTCAATATGGCCTGTTTTCAAGATGCTGGCCAAGTTGGATCTGGCAACGGCAGGTATGGTCGCGTTTGTTACAAATGCCATTGCATTACCGACCCAGATGTTCTTTGGGGTCTGGGCAGATAGCGGAAATCGACGCAAGTTGATCCTGATTGGCTTGGCGATGTGTAGCGCGACAGCATTTCTGGGTACTGTGGGGCAAAACCATGAGCTGGCGGTCACACCGGCAGGCTACCTGATACTTGGACTACTGCTTGGAACTAACCGCCTGGGACAGGCGATGTTTCATCCAAGCGGAGCATCGGTTGCAGGAAACCTGGACCATCATCGCCGTAGCACGTTGGTTTCAACGTTTGTCGCTGGCGGAATGATTGGATTTGCAGCTGGCCCAGGGTTATTCAGCCTGATGTATACAAGATCCGGAGGCCACACCGAATGGCTGATGATCCCTATCTTATTCGTCCTCCTGCTTGGTGTCCTGTGGTGCCATCCAAAAGAGGAGCGTAGCGGCCGGCCAACCCCTTTCATCAAGGCACTGAGCGCACTACGTCCGATCTGGGGGCGAGTAGTGACCCTGTATCTCATCTTGGCGCTACTATCAGCAATGTTACTGGGGATGAACTTCCTTCTGCCTGAATTTATTGAAGCGCGTGGATATCCAAAGTGGATGGTGTACGGCGGTGGAATGGGATTTATGACCCTTGGTGCGGTGCTGGGAATGATACCTGCAGGCTTACTAGCCGATCGGATCGGCCGCAAACGTTTACTGCTGACCTCCCTTAGCCTGGGTTTGGTCGCTTACTATGCATTTCTCGCGGTGCCGACAATACCCCTAATCCTGTTTATAGGGATGTGTATGATTGTTGGCGCGTTAATGAGTGCCGGCAACCCGCTGGGTGTCGCATTGGGCCAATCATTCTCACCTCCCAATGCAAGCCTGATCAGCGGGATCATGATGGGCTTGGCTTGGGCCACGGGCGGCACATCGACATGGCTAGTGGGCTATCTGGCGGAGAGGATCGATACTGTTGCGACATTGAACTGGCTTGGCTTGGGGTGGTTTGTAGCCATTGGATTAATGATTGCGCTGATGTTATCGACGACCAAGACTCACGCCGACCCCGTTGAACCCGGGGCACAGTGACTGTGTGGCCTGTTGTTTAGGCAATCAACCTGCGGCGAACACGGCAGAGGCTCACCACCAACCCAACACCCAACAACGCGGCAGTAGCAGGTTCCGGAATCAAGGCGTCCAGTCCAGTTGACTGTAAGGCCTGCGGCAGCGAACCAGACTGCGCCGCGCTCCAGTTGGCACCCACAACACCCAGATCCGCAACGTCTACCGCACCATCTAAATTGGCGTCACCATCAACGTATGTCACCTCACTGGCATTGAAGTTGGCCCCCACAATGCCCAGATCTGCCACATCTACAGTGCCGTCACAATTGAAATCCCCCGGTATACCTGTTGTTCCCGGTCCATCGGGACCGCAAGCTTGGGCCACCACGCCCATTAACACGTTGTCGTACAACGCATTTTCAAATGAAGTTCCACCGCCACCAAGCTGGATGAACCGGGCCAAGTAATTGGTACCAACAATCCCCTGAAAATCTGGAACAAGCAGCGTGTCGTCAAGCCATAGATCCATTCTCTGGTTCTCGGACTTGTAATGCACGGTAAACTTGCCTTCAGACAATGGCTGGTCAATTGGGGTGCGGATCGATTCATTTGGAACACCAGTGCCATGCACCAGTGTGTAACGGTGAGGCGTTCCATCAGCAAGAAATGAACCGTTGCTTTCACCGGATCCCACCACCTGCAGAAGAGTCACATTGGCGCCGAGTTCAAAAAGTTTATCAGCACCGAATGTATCTCCGGCACCAAACTTATATTTAAAGTCAAAGGACACCACCCAATCTTTCAACTCGCTCATCGCCTGCCCACCGGAAGTACCCGCACCGGGTGGTGGTGTATTTTTAAATGTCGAGACAACACGAATCGTTGAATTGACGCAGGGGTTATAGCCGCCTGCTCCCTCGTTGCCCGAACATTCCCAACCACCGTCATCGGAAAATGGTGATTCGCCCAACGTGAAGCCGCCCTGAAGAAAGCTTGCCTGCCCCCAATCTTTGGTACCAAAATCCCAATTATCACAGTGCAGGAGTTCATTATGCCCCTTACCTCCCCCGTCACCAAGACCAGCCCGCGGAGCGTCCTGGGCACAATCAGGGCTGGGAGCGGCGTCGGCGGGGTCATGAAAGGATGACTCGGTAGTGTTTGGATCACCGGAAAAGAGCAACTGGATTCCAGGATCAGCATCGGTAAGAACTACAACCGGAGGGCCAGCAACCGCAATGTGGTCAAACAATATCGCCAGAATGACCGTTAAGATGGCCTTTTCAATTCGAAGCATCAGGGACACCTTCCAATTCTATAACACAATTCCTCTATACCCTGCTAAATTTTGTGTCTTGTTTCTGCTTCTCGGCCCCGCGACGTTTATGGGGACGTCGGCGGGGCTGGGAGTTCAGTCAGTCAGTCAGAGTTGATTTTCAG
>CAUZIY010000268.1:0-3109 GCA_963579995.1 Phycisphaerae bacterium | reverse complement strand
CCAACTCATCCGGATCCTCGCCAAGATTAAAAAGCTCTCCAAGATCAGACCCTTCAAAAACGCTCATCCGCCAACTGTCATGAACGAGCGACCAGAAAGCGGTACGCCCATCGTCCGATGCCATCAAGAAGCCGGAATCCTCGATCAGTACAGGTAAGTTTTTGACATCATCAGCCAAAAGATCACGACCCTGCATTCCATACGGGACTTTCAGACCCGCTTTTTGCAGAAGCGTGGGCGCAAAATCGATCGCACTACCTTGAATTCCCGTGACGTCCGTCCCGCGATTTATCGGATCGGACCAGATCAGCGGTACACGGATCAGCCCGTGACTGTGAACCCCCCCTTTAAGAACGGTGCCATGATCACCCATATAGTCGCCGTGATCTGACATGTAGATGATATTGGTGTTTTCGGATTGGCCAATATTCTTCAGAGCTTGCATCACAACACCAACTTGTTCGTCAATCATGGTGATCGTACCGTAATTCAGTGCGATCATGCGGCGCATGGCCTCATCATCAGTATGAAATGGCCAGAACTCATCGGGTTTTTCCGCGCCAATTTCATAAATCCGCTGAATATGGTTAGGTAAATCGCTTCTGGCGCTGGTTCGATGACCAAAACTTTTTGGCAGCGGGATGTCTGCAGGATCATAAAGATCAAAATACTGACCTGGGGGTGTAAATGGGTGGTGAGGATCTGGAAAAGACACGACAAGAATGAATGGAGTGTCGTCCTGTTCCTCTAGAAATTTGCAAGCCTGCTCACCAACATATGACGTTGGATAATGTTCCTCGGACAGTGCTGTGCGCCAGATTTGTGGCGTTTCCGGTGAACCGTCTTCCAACGCTCCAGCCCGTCCGCGTGGGTCTGACGCACCAGCCAGTTTGTCTTTCAGCCAGCCAGAATAGTGTCCCTCAACCTGGTCACCGTGCCCAATGCACAAGCGAACGTGATCAAATCCATAGTAGGGAAGTGGTAATTCCTTATTAGGGTTCTTGATCCAGCTTGTTCGAATTTCACACTCATATTCCGAACCCCGCCGTTGCGATCTTAAGGCTAGGTTGTAGGGCCCGTTTGGTTCTTCGCCTTTCCCATTTGATTGAGGTAACTTTGCCTCAATCGGTGAGACGTTCTGAAAGTGTGCTTTGCCCACAAGACCTGTTCGATAACCACTAGATCGCAAGACATCCGCGTAGGTTGTGCAATCCAAGCCGAGTGGTATACCGTTTTGCCTGCACCCGTTGACCGACGTCAACTGTCCCGTTGCAAGTGCTGCACGGTTTGGTTGGCAAATTGGATTTGCGACATAGAAATTATCAAACCGCGTTCCACGATTGGCAATCGCATCGATATTTGGAGTTCGTACGATGGGATTCCCATAGCAACCTAAATGATCAGCCCTTTGTTGGTCTGTCATAAAGACAATGAAGCTAGGTCGTTCGGTCATTTGAACATCAGATCCACTGGATATGTCACAATTTCGGGAATAAAGAACAGCAAGAGGATTGCGATAAAGTCACAGATGACGAAGGGCACAGCGGCTCCGTAAATATCACCCATTGTTGTGCCTTTTGGTGCCACGCCTTTCATCACGAATAGAGCCGCACCAAATGGGGGCGAGGTCGCACCGGTTTCAATAGCAACCAAATACATCGCCGCGAACCAAATCGGATCGAACCCAAACTGTATCACGATGGGAATGAATATCGGCAACGTGATCAGCATTATGGGCAAGGGCCCCATAACCATGCCCATCAAAATCACGAGCATGATCATCAAGAAAACAATGGCTTCATTGGAGATATCAATCGACATCACGGCATCAATCATGCCGTAGGTTGCGCCAGTGAACGCCAAGAGCTGCGAAAACGTTATGGCCCCAGATATGATCAGCAATACCATCACCGAAATATTGGCGCTGGAAAACATTGTGTCGCCAAAAACCTTGAACGTTAGTCGCCGTTTCAGGGCTGCCAAAATAAGGACCGAAAAGGCGCCAGTAGCCGCTGCTTCACTTGGCGTTGCTATCCCTAAGAAAATGACGCCAACGACGGAAAAAATCACAAATGTGAGTGGCAGGATATTAATTGCTGTCACAGACAGTTTTTCAGAAAGAGAAACCTTTGGCACGTCGAATGAGGGCGCTAGCTCTGGTTGTAGCCGGCAGCGTACAAGTATATAGATGATGTACAGCAGCGCCATCAACAGACCCGGAATAATGATGCCGATTAGGATCCGGCGGATTGAGAGTTCGGCTATGACGCCGAGCACAACTGCCAAAGCCGAAGGTGGGATCATAATTGCCAGACCGGACGAACCCAGGATCGGACCAAGCGACATCGGTTTTTTGTAGCCTCGCTTTTCCATCTCTGGCGTTAGCGACGATCCAAGCAACGCGACGGACCCCATCGAATTACCGGTTAGGGTTGAAAAGAGAACTCCACCTCCGACAGCCATTAACGCCAAACGTCCACGCAACCGCCCAAACCATTTATCGAGCGTGTCCATTAGATCAATTGCGATACCGGACCGGAACATCGCCTCGCCCATAATCATGAACAGGGCGATGGGTATCAGCACGAAACTAGACACTGAATCAACCGTATTCAGAACGAGTTGCTTAATGCCCGGCAAGCCACCCATCAGGACAAACGATCCAACAATGTTAACCGCGAGAAATGAAAACGCGACCGGCAATCCTACAAACATCAGGACAAAGAGTGGGCCAAGAATAATGGCGATTATATAGTACCATTCCATGACTATAAAGCCTTGCCTTTTAGAGTGCGGATAAACTGCTTTAGGAACTGGATGGCCATCAATCCGGCACCCAATGGCAATGCTGCGGTCAGCCACCAGCTATAGGGGCGCATCACGGTGATTTCCCGGACGCCAAGCCCATATTGTTCAACAACAACTATTACTCCGACAATTGCCAGAATAGCACAGACCAGAAAACCTATTACGGAATTCAACGCTTGAAATATTAACCGCCAGGTATTCGTGAAACTAGTGTAAACAATGTCGATAACCACATGCATATTCTTCTCGAGCAAATAGGGAGTCCCAAGGAATGTGATGTAAAGAAGTGAGTACTCGCTGG
>CAUZIY010000267.1:0-3117 GCA_963579995.1 Phycisphaerae bacterium | reverse complement strand
GCCAGTTGTTTGAAAGGGCGGCGGTGTTTGCATGTGTTTGATGAGCGGTGGTGGTCAGGTCGGTACGGTTATGACTGCAGTTTGTGTTTGATGATCTCAGTCACAAGCTTGGGATTTGCCTGGCCTTTCGAGAGCTTCATAACCTGTCCAATGAGTGCGCCGATAGCTTGGTTCTTGCCATTTCGGATGTCTTCGACGGCTTTTGTCATCTTGGGGTTTTCCAGCACTTGATTGATGTAATCGTCCAGTGCCCCATGGTCACTGACCTGTAGTAGACCATGCTGTTGGGCAAGTTGTTCGGCATCGCTTTTGCTGTTGCAGCATAAACCAAACAATTCATCTGCTGCATTTGAACCAATCTTGTCCTCATCCAGGAGTTCCACAATCTGCTTGATCTGTTTTGGGTGGATTCCAATATCACTGATCAGGCAGTTTTGTTCGTTGGCTCGTTTGGCTCCGGAGTTAAGCAGCATCGCTGCAGATCGCTTGGGATCAACGCCTTCGCTGACTACTTCTTCAAAGAAGTAGCAAACCTCGCGTTCGGCGATCAGTGCATTAGCCTGTTTATTGGGAAGCTGGTAGTCCCTAACATACTTGTGCAGTCGATCGTGTGGTAACTGCGGCATCTGTTTTTGAATGGTTTCGAGCCACTCGTCGCTGATCGTTACCGGTAGGAGATCGGGGTCTGGAAAGTAACGGTAGTCATGGGCATCTTCTTTTTCTCTCTGCAAGGTGGTGACCCCATGTTCATCATCCCAGCCTCGAGTACTCTTCGATCCGCTGCTCATGACTTGCCCCGTTTCCAGCCATTGCTCAACTTGGCGGACATGTTCATATTCAATGGCACCATGCAGTGCTTTGAAGCTGTTTAGATTCTTGATTTCAACAATTGGTGTTTTATAGGTTTGTCCCGCCTTTTTAATAATTACATTGATATTGGGCTCGAACCGGATGTGTCCTCGTTGCATCACGCATTCTGACACACCGAGAAAGCGACAGATGTTTCTCAGCATTTCACAGAATGTGAGTGCCTGATCAGCTGAGTTGAAGTCAGGCTGGGTGACAATTTCCAATAGTGGCGTACCAGCACGGTTGAGGTCGATAATGGAGTGGTCGATCTTTCTGCCACCCGGCGCTTCATGTAGTAGTTTCCCAGCATCTTCTTCTAGATGTGCACGAATAATGCGAATCGTTTTGGTTGTGTCTGATGGTGTGTCGGTTTCGTCATGTACCGGGATATCAATGCTTCCACCAAAACACAGTGGTTCATCGTATTGGCTGATTTGATAGTTTTTGGGTAGATCTGGATAAAAATAGCTCTTGCGGTCCCATTTGGTAAACCGGTTGATCTGGCAATCCAGGGCCAACCCTACCAGGATGGATTTTTCGACAGCATCCTGGTTGATTACCGGCAGCACGCCGGGCATTCCCAATACGACCGGATCACACAAGGTATTAGGTTTAGCGTCGTAGTAGTGGTGGTGGGCGAGGTTTGGTGCATTCGTAAACATTTTCGAACGCGTGGCCAATTCAACGTGTACTTCGAGGCCAACACAGATCTGTGCGTTGATATCCTGCGGAATACAATGAGTTGTTGTAGGGGGCATCTGGGATTTCTTTGCATACGCAAGGGAACAACCGGCCTGTTGGATTAGATGTGATTGTAACGTAACACGATGCTAAGGATGAATTGGCTGCATGTCTGGATCTTGTTCAATCCAATCAAACAGCGTCTTGGCATTTGCTGGGCTACCCTTGGTGAAGTATTGTCCAAAAATCAGTGCGGGTAGGGATTGGCTTGGAAGTATTTTTTGCAGTTCGATGTTGTTGGCGATTTGTCTTGCGGGCCAGGGGTCCTTTCGGGCTTTCTCAAGCGGTTGGTAGCCCACGAGTTGGGACGCATGGACATAAGCCTCTTCGAGGGTGCGGGGTTCATCACTTTCAAACATCCAATGATCAAATTGTCGGAATACATCCTGGTTGATACGCCAAATCCGAAGGGCCAGTTTGGCCAATTCACAAGCATTCTTGTGGCTTTTGTGTGTTTCCTTGATTTGCGCGTTACAGGTGGAGTCCAAGGGAGCTGGCAATGCAATAATTGCAAACTGGTCGCCATACCGACTTTGGGCAAGCTTTAAATAGTTGTGCATGATGCGACAATGTTTACAGGTGTAATCAAACAAGCACAGCATGAGCTTTTTGGCATATGGTGAGCCATGAATGGGAAGGCCTAGGGGATTGAATTGAATCGCCCGGGCCTTGCCTTGGGAATCGTGCACAACCACCTTGCGAATGTTTGGCGGGAGCTTGGTCGGTTGATTTGGGATTGAAAGTGACGGTGCCACGCGATTTTGATTACGGGAGTTAATAGCGGGCGGATGCTGTCGTTTTTTACCATCGAGTAGAAATTCCGAATCAATGTTTGGTGATGGGTTGGTGGACCCATCGGTGACAACGTCGTCAAGGCCGGCGATCACCTGCGACTCCATCTGAGGTGGTTTCAGTAATTGGCAGGTGGTTAGTAGTCCAACTGCTAGTATGGCCAAGGCCGCGAGTTGGGTGATGGTTGCCAGGCCAATCTGTGGGGCTTTAATAGCATTGCCACGGCAGGTGATTGGCCCATTGATAACTACGAGCACAAGCAGGACGGCGCCACAGGCGTGAACGGTCAGGCAGTAAGGGCACAGACCTGTGCCATCAAGAAACATCAGGACTGTGAACCACGCCGCTGAGGCCACAGCAATGAAAGATGCAACAATTAAGACCTTCCATGCAATCTGCTGCCATTGTATTGGCTGGTCACCGGAGATATGCAGCGAAGCGGCGAAGATAAAAATATAGGGGATCAAGGCGAGCGCGCTGACTGGAACGCCTAGGACGGTTGCCCATCTGCTTGCCAGTACTGAGCTGCAACCTGATGCGTTACCTGGTCCGCAGCCCGGTAATGCGTTGCCGGAAACAGAATCCCACAAGAGTAAAAGGCAAACGACCACCGCAACCAAAGCAATGACCGGTATCAAAATGCGAATCAATAAGCTGGGTGCTTGGTGTCGGCTGGTTTTGGCCATGCCTAGTTTCCAGTCCCCAGAAATTTAATGTATGAAGCAGCAGGCCTGA
>CAUZIY010000266.1:0-3168 GCA_963579995.1 Phycisphaerae bacterium | reverse complement strand
GCCCCGCTCGCCGACCTTGGAGTCGTACCACGTGGCGCCCGCCGGATTGTTGATTCCGCACCAGAACATTGCATCGATGGGCTTGTCCTTGACCTGTACATCGAACACGGCGGCGAGGTACTGATCCTTGGTCAGCGGTGCTACGTAGTTGCGGAATCCTCGGCCACCATCGTCGTTGATGATCACGCGATACGGCCTGTTCATGCGGAAGGTTTTGTTGGTGATGGTGGTAGAGGTCATTGTATGGTACTCATTGCCGTGGCCATTAAAGATTTGGAATTGCCTCCAGTTGCTGAGGCCAAATGACTGTCAGGTTCATCAGGTCGCCGGCACAGACCACAAGTTGGACGCCGGCTTCATAGCAGGCATCAAGCAGGGGGCCAGGAGCGACCATAATGCCGGTTAACTTGCCGGCAGTTTGCCCCCGCTTAAGGCAGTCAACGACAACGGAAATTACTTTCGGTTCGTTGACCTGGCCGATCATTCCCATGCTTACGGATAGATCAGCGGGCCCCATGAAAATGCCATCCAGACCATCAACCTGGCAGATCGCATCCAGGTTTTCAACGGCCTCAAGTGTCTCGATTTGTGCGAACAGGAAGGTGCGGCGGTTTGCCCGTTCCAGTGCCTCAACGGGGGCACGAAGGCCGAATCCAAGATTGCGCGTTCTTGTGTTAAAGCCCCGCGAGCCGACCGGTGGGTACTTGCCATACTCTACAATGGCTTGTGCCTGTTCGGCCGTATTGGTCATGGGTACCACAATGATCCGTGCGCCAGCCTCCAGGGCACCTAGAACATGGTGGCGATGTCCGTCGGGGACACGCACCAAGGGGACGGCCCCGTCTGCTTCGGCTGCCAAGCATACGGTGTCCACGCGCTCAAAGTTTGTTGGTGCGTGTTCCATTTCGACCCAGACCGCATCGAAGCCTACCTGGGCGGCGAGACTTGCGACTGCGGGTGAGCCGCTGTTCACGCCCGCGCCGCGAACACGGCGAGGGCGACCATCTTGGTCAATGAATGGGTTGTCGGGTGCAGCGATGATTTACATCCTTATGTTGACGGGGCTCACAAGCCAGGAGAGCCTGTAATTGAGTTCCTCGATTGGCTTTCATGAACACGAATTTTACTGAGCATATTGTCTATTCCGTCCGTGGCAACATGGATGATGGGTTCAGGATTTGGACTCCTGTTGGCCATCGTTCTTTTTGATTGATCATGATCCCGTTTACTGTTGTTTAATATAAACAGGTTGTCCTGCTTTCCGTGAGCAGTTCACCGATACCAGTTACATAATACCAAGCCCTTTCCAGTCCAGTTGGCCAGCCAGTTGACTTTTCTACTGTGGCCGCCAGATTGTGACTCTCGTGCCATCCTCGACATCAGCCAGGAGCGTCAATATGGATCCGTCCTTGAGGCCGATGGAACTGGTCCGACCGCGATGGCCCCAGCGGAGCGCATAGATTTGTTCTTCCCATGTCACCCCGTTGTCCTTGCTGACCAGGGCACGTGAGCCACCAACACCCTGCTTTTGGTCGTATGTCAACACAATCATTCCATCATGCGTGCGGGCTAGATCCGAGGAGACTTCATTCATGCGGGTGACCAGTTTCGGGGTCGTCCAGTTGCGTCCTCCATCATGTGACACTACGACTGCCTCATTTTTGTAACGTCCGTAACCGATCTCGTTATGCGATGGTTTTTCCCATGTTCCATGGCCAGTCAAGTACGGCACATCCAAGAAATGTTTGAGCACGGTATAGGATTTAAAGAAGTCGAAAGACTGAGCATGTCGTTGATAGCGAGTTGCCATGAGCAACGTATCTGGGTCAAGTTCCATGATATTCGACTCCTCGAATCCCGGCGGCAGTACCGTGGCGTCCCCCCAACTGCTGCCATCGTCCGTGGACCGCAGGATCACATCGCCTTTGTATGTCTTGCGTTGTTCATCCAGCCAGGTGGCCCCCACCATCATCAGAACGCCATTGGATCGCTCGATGATACGGCAACTATCGCTACCACCCACATACGGCATCGGACCATATTGAAGGTTCAACTGTTGCCAACTTTTGCCTCCATCCTGTGAACGGGCGACGTGGCCGCTGCGGTCTGCCCGGTCGCAGTAGGAAACGAGCAACGTGCCCTGGGAGGTGATACCAAAGCCGGTGGTATCGGGGTTTTCGCCACTCCGCTCTACCTCCTGTACCTGCTCCCAGGACCGCCCTTCATCCGTCGAACGGTAAAGAATCGGCATCCGGCTTGTCGTCATCAAGCTTCCATCAGGGTGTCGGCACACCACCGCACCTTTACTTCCCATGGAAGGGAAGTGAAACTGCTCGGCGGGCAGACGCTTGGCAACCATCATTTCATACGGTTCGATATAGTCACCGCCCTCGAAACGATCATCGGGTCGCATTTTGACCACACCGTTATCCAGCAACCCTTCACGATCCAGCGTATGTGTCCACAGATTCGGATAGAACAGGGGGTTTTTTTTGAGTCCATCGGGCATCCACCGCACAACGCCAATTGCCGGCTGGTCACCTTCGGGATCTGGATGTTTTGTCGTTGTTATAGCTTCGCCGCGGTCATAAGCAGTCAGTAATGTTCCATCGGGCCCGATCGTCGAGGCCACACCGGCAGATGCCCGGCACTTGCGTGGCATTGGCCACATGCGTGGGCCGTTGGATCGACCGGTGTTCAGGATATACAGGGATTCATTCCATGTTTGACCAGCATCATGACTGATCATGGCACGGGCGCCATATGGGTTGGAATGTTGGCCGTAGGTCAGGACGAGTTGTTGATCATCAATGGCGAGCAGGTCGCCGGGTGTTTCATGATGCCGTGTAGCGCATCGCGGGTCACCCCAAGTACTCCCGCCATCCGAAGACCGGGTGATGAAAGTATGGCAGATCTTTTCCTGCGGTTTTTCAATCAGTACTGCGCAGAGGATTGCGCCGTCATTCATTAACACCGGTCGCATGTCGCGCCAGCCGGTAGGCATATCGGCACGAACGTTCCAACGGGCATTTAGGTTATCAAAGCAAAGGACCGTTGATCCTAAAAAGAGCAGCAAGTCATTATTTGCTGTGATCAGGAAACGCCCGGGTACTTGGCCTGGATCGACAGCGGCCTCGACAGCTTGGGGGTTGGTAGCCCTTGTGTCGC
>CAUZIY010000265.1:0-3218 GCA_963579995.1 Phycisphaerae bacterium | reverse complement strand
CGAGCACCAGGTTTCGGTCGCAGAAGTTGGGATGCCCGACTGTCACCGCACCGCCATCCTGGGTGTCGCGGTGGCTTCGAACAATGCAGCCCGCTGCCAGAGTGTCCTAGATCATGTATTAAACAAGATCCGCCACCATCGCCAATGCGAATTATCTGATCATGTAACCGAGATACTGACTGCAGGCGACGGAAAATAGATCCCAAGATGACCATTCGCCAACAACAAATTGAATCGATACTGAAAAGAACGATCAGTAATGTCATTTCGCGGCGACTGGCAGACCCTCGTATTCGCGGCCTGGTCAGTATTACACGAATCGTGGTAGCAAAAAACTTAAAAGACGCCCAGATTTATGTTTCTGTGCTCCCAGCCCAATATGAAAAACGTACGGTAGTTGGCCTAAATAGCGCGACTGGCCACATTCATCGCCTAGCGCGAAAGTCGGTCGCGCTTAGAACGATGCCGCACCTTGAATTTCGCCTCGATGCCTCACTGAAAAAACAAGCGACTGTCTTGGAATCGATTGGCCAGGCAAACTCCGGCAAGGATCTGAACCCATGAAGAATGCTGACGCCTATGCCAAGAAACTTGACGCCTTAATTCGGCGGATTAAGGCTCATCATCGCGCACAACCAATTGAACCCACCGAACCGGTCTCCCAACTGATCCTCGCCTTCCTCGAATGGAATGCGTCCCGCAAGGTTGCCGCGACGGCCTTCCGGAGAATCATGTCGCAATGCGTGGATATCAACGAGTTGCGCGTGAGCTATGCCCACGAAATTGTTGCTATGCTTGGCAACCGCTACCCAATGAGCCAAGAACGTGCCGAACGCATGCGCGACACATTGAATGATATTTTTGAGCGAAAACAATTGCTGACCCTTGATTTTCTCAAACGTAAACCAAAGCGTGAGGTTCGCGCCTATCTCGATAATCTGTCGGGTATGCCGTCCTATGTGGCCGCACAAGTCACACTACTATGCTTCGATGGCCATGCGATACCTGTCGACGACCAACTTTCGGATCTACTGACTGAAGCTGAAGTCGTCGCGGCCAATGCTGGGCTGCACGAAATCGAGACCTTTTTGGAAAGACACATCCGCGCTGATGATGCCATTGAAACCCATAACATCCTGCGGGCATGGGTGGATGCTGGCACCAAGCGTGTCTCGTCAGCCATCTCTACCAGGAAAACAATCAAAAAGAAGGCTGCCAAAACGAGTAAACGTACGGTAACCAAAAAGAAAAAGTCTTCCGCCAGGAAAAAGACCAAGAAATCCACATCCACTAGCAGCTCGAAATCTCGCACAAAAACCAGGACCAGGCGTTAAACGAATCAATAAAAGATAAGTTGTGCCATGCCAACACCCAACCCAAACGGCAATCATAAACGATCGACACTGCTGCGACTTGGCCTACCTATAGGCAGTTTGCAGGAAACCACCATCAGCCTTCTTCAACAAGCGGGGTATCGCATTCATCTGCGTGCACGCTCCTACACACCCGATATCGACGACTCGGATGTGGAGGTCGTCATGTTCCGCGCGCAAGAAATAAGCCGATACATTGATGACGGCGTGCTGGATGTGGGTATTACCGGACACGATTGGGTGGTTGAAAACAACTCCAATGTCCACGAGGTCTGCCAACTGCAATACTCCAAGGCAACGGACAAACCCGCGCGTTGGGTGCTGGCCGTACCCGATGAATCATCCGTCCAAAAGGCGGAGGATCTGGCTGACGGCATCATCGCAACCGAATTAGTCCATACCACGACTAAATTCTTCGCCGACCAAAATATCCCCATCCGAAAGGTTGAGTTCAGTTGGGGGGCCACTGAAGTCAAGGCCCGGCTGGTCGATGCGATCGTCGACATCACTGAAACCGGCTCAAGCCTGCGTGCCAATAACCTGCGTGTCATCGACACCATTCTCACCAGCACAACCCGGCTCATAGCCAATCACAACGCCTGGGCTGATCAGAACAAACAACAGAAGATCGAGGCGCTGGCCTTGTTGCTCAACGGTGCAATTAACGCACGTGAAAAGATTGGACTCAAACTCAACACGCCACGAGAAAAACTTGATCAGATCGTTGGGCTACTTCCAGCCGAAAAATCCCCGACCATCAGTGAACTTGCTGATTCACAGTGGGTCGCGCTGGAGGTCATCGTCGATGAACAAGTTGGCCGCGAACTAATTCCCCAACTGCGACGGGCCGGAGCCACAGGAATTATTAGCTACAACTTGAAACTGATTATTCCCTAGGTACATCCTATGATCTTCATATGCAGGAGGCTGATAGAAACCGAGAATAGCTGATGCGATGGCAACGAAAGACATCCCTGATCGTTTCAGTCTGCATCGCAGTCCTCACATCCTCCGGATGTCGGCCCTCTGCTCCTGTTGCCAATAACCTGGGCGCACCGGCCCCAAGGCCCATACAAATCATCTCCGTCCCTCCCCCACCCGGTATCCGACCTGACGCCATTGAGCCGCTTTCGGGTGATCCGCTCGCTGCGGCACAACTCCCCTTGGAGGAGATCGTCAAGAATCTACCCTTACCGACCTATCTCGCCGAGCCGCAAACCGATCTTGCCACTGAAAGTGAACCGCCACCACGCGCCGCCCAACGTTTCTATGCCCAGGGTCGTCACTCTTACCGCCAAGGTCGTTATTTTGACGCAATCACGAAGCTGGAAGATGCTCTTACCCTAGCCCCCAACTACGCCCCCATACTTCAACTTCTCGGCCGAATCCATGTGACCACTAAACGCGCACAGGCCGAACATTATTTGCGTCGAGCAGTACGCCTCAACCCAAGTGATATTGAAAGTCTCCACTGGCTTGGATACGAGGCCTTATATCGTGGTCAACCAGATACAGCAGTCGTGCTGCTGGCTCGAGCAACCAAGTTGGCTGATTCCAAGGGGTATTCTAATCCGGCAATTTGGATCTCTTCACGATACCACCTGGCAAGGGCGTTGGAACAAACAGGGCATGACCACGCAGCCATTGAGCAATATGTTCAGTTTCTGGATCCACCGCACCGCCTGGTCAGCACGATGGGTTTCCGCCGGTATGCAAATAAAAATGAAGATCTTGACCGCCGGCACCACCTGGCTTGGCGAAATACTGGCGATGCATACTGCCGCTTGAATCGACCAGACCAAGCACTTGTTGCCTACCAGCAGGTAGAAGCTTTTTCCCAGAGCG
>CAUZIY010000264.1:0-3281 GCA_963579995.1 Phycisphaerae bacterium | reverse complement strand
TGACCTGCTTCAATATGTCATTGGCATCGCCATTAATATCGCTGAGGATATGGCCTCCAAAGGCAATATTCATTTCAACACCCGGATTGACCGTGGGACCCATGTAATATTCAATCGCCCTGGCACCGGCGTGATAGAGATCCTTGAGAAGCTTTGCCGTCTGCATCGGATGGGGCAAGAACCACCGTAAACGATCCCATGCCTGTGGCGGGTACACCCACAAGCCACCAGAAGTACCAAAATCACAAGCCAGGCTGTCCAGAAGATCTGTCCGCAGATCAGTGGGGATATAGGTGCCGGCATGTCCAGGATCGATGAGAAAATCAATCTCGTTACCCAGCTCAATCAAATGCTCAAGTTCATCGGCAACCACCTGTCGTGCCCGGCGCTCCAGGATTGTTCGCTGACGCATGAACCCGCACATGTTGACCATGAGCTTCTTCTGCGGCCATCTGCTGCGGATGTACTGGGCAGTACGACGACTGATCCGGCAAAAGTACTCAATATCTCCCTGTTTAATACAGGAAGCACAAGAGCAACGCCCCTGGTCTGCGGGTTCCAGGTGGAATCCATCCACGTCGTACCGATCACAGACAAAATCAACAACCTTCTTCATCCACTTCCAGGATTGCGCACTGGAGGCACACATTGCATGATGATTTGTGCCGCGTACCTTTCGATCTGCTTCTATGATCTCATCAAATCCCCAACTGTATACGCCCAGGCCATAGAGCACCTTGATGTCACGTTGGTGTGCCGCATCAAGCACCTGCTTGACTCGACGACGCCGTGCCTCATCAGCGACGGTCGCCAGATCAACCGGCCAACCGTAAGTGGTCAACAGGCCAAAGATACTGAACGCATTGAAACCACAACGATGCTGTAACTCAAGACAACCAATAAGATCATTGACTGTTTGATCATCAAACACCTCGCAGGGCCAGGCAGCACCCGGCATGCCTTCATGACGCATGTCATTGATCCACACTCCCTGCGCGGTTCGATGACGATAAGCCTCCCTCATCCTACACCCCACCCTGATCGACCAGCCAAGCTCTGCGTGAACATGACATGATCCGTAAAAGGCTGATTATCAAACCTGTGATTCAATGGGCTCCCGGGTCAATTGATTTTATATCCAAGAATTCTGCCACTTCACTGATCGCAAGTGTACCAATCCCAATGCCAGGGTTCGGGATGCTGATATACCACGGGCCCGGTATCAGGACCATTTCCCACCGAGTGAACCATATTGATCCATTCCATTTGGTTTAAAAGGTTCCATTATGGCAGGTGACTCTTGCATGGGCAACATCAAAACAACCCATAAACTATTGCATTAACGCTGGTTAGGTCATACAGGGCAACAAGTCGTCGGTATGGCACAAGGTTTGCATAATTAAATATGGTGAAATTGGTCGTTGCGGTTTTTAACGGCGCAATTGGATGTTCTAGTGGTGCTGAGGAGATTGCCTATTGAGACAGCAAGATCACGAGACTTGAAAAACTAACCTATGGGAGCAGGCAAAGGTCTGGCATCGTTATCATGGTTGCGCTTGGTGGTCCAATCACTAGCAGCTTTCAGCAATCATTATTATTACTGTGTTCCCATATGGATGATACGTTATAACAGGGAGCTTAAAGGGTTTAAGCTTATATGTGTTTTGATCTAGCGCAAGTCTACGCGCATATTCAAAAGGAGCGATGCGGTGAAACATTGTAAAAAGATCTTAGTAATGGGAGCAGCGCTATTATTTAGCGGTGCAAACCTGTTCGCAGGGGCACCATCCCCGATATTGGATGACAATGAGCCTGGCATCAATGCACCGATGCTTGGTGATCCAGCAGATGATACGACTTGGAGTTACGGCGTGGTTGATTGGGGCCAAGTAGGTCACCGTCAAGGTGGTGGTTCCATCGTTGCCTCCGCGTTCTCAGCTGGTGGTCTTCAAGTTGACCATGAAAGTAACCCAACGGTTCGTTACAGCCCCTCGATGAAGGGTGATAATGAAAACAGGGCAGCCATGGATACCAGTAAAGACTGGGTTCTGAGTTTCGATTTTTCCCAATCCGGTAATGGAATGACCACACAGGTACAGGGTGCTGACAAGCTCTTTGAGCTTGGTGCCGCCAGTGGTGGTGATGTTGTTGTGATGCAAGCCAGTGACGCAGCGAATGCCAAGATGCAACTACGCCAGGCAGGTGGTGGCACGCTTGATATCGATGGCGATTACAGCTCCGGTTCGATTGCCATCCACTACAAGGCTTCCAACTCACGCATGGATGTGTATTTCAACGATGCACTGGTTGCCGCTGATCAAGAATCAGTCAACGGTAATTATGACGTTAATTTCATGCAGATTTTTGGTGGTGGCCATTCCTATGAAATCGCCATGGTCGATAACCTGGTACTGGGTATCATCCCAGAGCCAGCAACAGGTTTACTGCTGGTTGCTGGTGGTATGGCAATGCTTCGCCGACGCCGTTAATCACAGGATAGACCGCCACGAGTTACACGTGGCAGACAGTACCGGCCCTGTCTTTGGGAAAATGAATGTACCCGGTTTGGCTGACCGGTACCGGGCACGTTCAAAAATCTTGACAGCAGTGGCGGGCATCACGGATCGTAGCTACGCAGACTCCTACTCTTCAACCAAGAGTATTGAACTGCGGGTCGATCGGTGGGGCCCGCCATTTTTTTATGCCATACGGGTTTAGAGATTGGGGTAGTCTGGCAGGTGAAAGAACCCACGCCGGTAGATTGCCGACTCACTATGCACATTCTTGGTTACCCAGTGGGTTGCATAGCCCCGGCGCCAGCGATCCGAGGTGTTGGGACCAGAACCGTGCAGAGCTTTGCTGTGATGGAAAATAACCCCGCCTTTCTTGACCAGCCCTTTTGATTCTCGATCGCGATCAATGTCCTTTTCCTCCGGCGTCAGATTGTATTCCTCGCCTTTGACACCATGGTGATCAACAACGTCCCCACGATGTGACCCATCGATATACCGAACGCATCCGTTGGATTCATCCACGTCGTCCAACGCAATCCATGCTGTCACAATCTCGTCAGCCGGCTCGCACCGGAAATAGGCATTGTCCTGGTGAAAGGGCTTTCGCGTGCCGAAGTTGGGGGGCTTCATGAAGACTTGGTCCATCATGAGCAGGGGATCCATACCATCGAGCAACTGCCTGACAAGAGTCAACAATCGATTGTCATGAGCAAAGCGTCGAAATTTCACGTCGCACGGATAGGCCAGCTTTACCTTCCGTGGTTCTTG
>CAUZIY010000263.1:0-3295 GCA_963579995.1 Phycisphaerae bacterium | reverse complement strand
GGGTGGGGTTTTATGAATCCAACTGCACTCCTGCACCACCGGGAACCACATCACCACTCGTAGTGACCGTCAGCAACACCCGGGTTGTGACAGAAAATCTCAAGATGCTCATTCCCTTGCCTCCACTGAGTTGCAAGCATGCCAATCATTCACGCTTTAGAAACGAAATAATCTTGCAGAAGAACAAGGTAATTTCAAGATTTTCGAGGGCTGAGCAACCGTCCTTACCGCCTCCTGCGCCTAACCAGCAACACGCTCATTGCCAAAAGTGATAGCGTTGCAGGTTCAGGAACGAATGCATTCAGCCCCGCGCCTTGCACATCGGACACTTGACCGACACTGCTCCAGTTGGCACCAATGATCCCCAGATCCGCCACATCAACTCCGCCGTCCCCGTTGGCGTCGCCATCAACATAAGTCACACCAACCCCGTTGAAGTTGGCGCCGATGATGCCAAGGTCCGCCACATCAACCACACCATCACAGTTGAAATCGCCAGGCGGGTTTGTACCAGGTCCATCCGGCCCGCATACGCCGATTTCATTCACGACTCCCCAGACGATGTTGTCGTAAATGGCGTTTTCAAAACCTGAAGATCCACCGCCACCAATCTGTACGAAGGAGGCGTCATAACGATCGTTGAATGAATCAAAATCGGCGACCAAAAGGTCATTGTCATGCCACAAGTTGTAGTTACGCTCATCCGCGTCGTAGTGCAATGTGATGGTGCCCTCATCCAACTGCTTGTTGATCGGCGTCAGCGTATCTGAACTCCCGCAGTCATCGATAGCGGCGCATGTGCCGTGGTACACGGCATAGGTGTGCTTTCCTTGAGGGCCGAAGGATCCAGCCGTTCCGTTGGCAAAAACCAACATCGTGTCGTCGCCACGCCGGGGGTTTTCGCTTTGACTTGGGGTCGCCTTGTTGATCTCAAAAAGCTTGTCATTGCCAAAGGTTTGGCCCGCGGGAAAGGTGATTTTAAAATCGAACCGCAGAACCCAGTCGCGGTCTTCGCTCATCTTATGTGCCTCGTTCTGATTGGGAACCGACTGATTTTTGAAGGTTGTGACGGCACGGATTGTGGTATTCACGCAAGGGTTATATCCGCCTGTCCCCGCGTTACCTGAGCATTCAAAACCACCATCATCGGAAAACGGCGATTCACCGAGGATGAAGGCGCCTTGAAGGAAACTGACCTGACCCCAATCTTTGGCTTCAAAATTCCAGTTTTCACAAAGAAGAAAATCGTTGTGCATTTTCCCACCGTCACCACCGGTTCCTGCGCGTGGAGCGCCCAGGGCACAGTCCGGCTTTAGAAGCCCGTCCTCGGGATCAATTGATGATTCCGTGGTGTTTGGGTCACCGGAAAAAAGCATTTGAAGCCCGGGCTCGTTATCGTCTAGAAATGGTACTGGTGGTGCGCCCAGGACACTGGAACCACCGAGCCCGGCAATCGCCGCCAGTAACACATGGAATGCGACAGGTCGTTTCAGGATGCTCATTTTCTCACCTCCACTACATGACGGCACAAACGCTTGTAACCCTCACTTGTATGTCGAAATCATATCAGGAAACATGAGGTAATTAAAGGTTCTAATTGGCTTATTAATGCCTCTTAACACCGCCTGGGCCGAACCATCAACACACCCATCATAACCAGTGACAGGGTTGTCGGTTCAGGAACCAAGGCTGACGTGCTGAACGCTGCCTGTGCTGCGGTCCAGTTGGCACCGAGGATGCCAAGGTCGGCTACATCAACAATGCCATCACCGTTGAAGTCGCCGTCGGTGAAGGTCGCATCACTCTGCCCAAAGTTGGCGCCCACCACGCCAAGATCCGCTACATCTACAACCCCGTCTCCATTGGCATCGCCGGCAAGGGTACTGGATGTATCCAAGACGCCGACATAGATCTCGTCATACAGCGAGTTTTCGAAGCTGACGCCACCGCCGGCAATTTGAATGAAATCTAGATCGTAGGAACCAGATGCTGATTGGAAGTTTTCCAATACTTTGTTGTCGTTCCACCACAGGTCCAGACGTTGGTTGTCTGACTTATAGTGAAGCGTGAGTCGTCCTTCAGTAATGGGAAAGTCCAGGAGGGTGCTCGTATCCGTGCCGGCAACCGGGTCGAGGCCGTAGAAGATTCGGTAACGGTCGGGCGTACCGTCATCGAGGAACGAACTTCTTGCGCCGTTGCCGGGAAGAAACGGTCGCGGACCACCGCCGACAATTTCAAGAAGGAGGTGCGTACCGCTGACGCTGTTCGCCGCAGGAACGTTGAGCTCCACCAACTTGTCGTTGCCGAAGGTGTCCCCTGCGGGGATTTCGATCTGTACCCCCATCGAAAACACCCAGTCCCTATCCTGGTTCATCCCCGTTTGCCCACCATTCTTGAACGCGATCTCGTACCGCCGCGTGGCATTGTTGCAAGGTAGCGCCGAGTCTTCAGGGTGATTGGGACCGATGATATTACCCCTACATGCCACGCCTACATCGGAAAAGGGCGACTCGGCCACCACCCAAACCCTGCTGGATGGCCCGATGTGCCCCTCACCACCCCAATCAATGGGCTTGGCCATCCATGAATCGCGGTCGTTCGGATCACCTTCAATGGGTACGAATAGACCCGGTTGATCATCAAGGAAAACCGGTGTTGGGGGTCCGGCCATGACGGGCTGAAGCGCAACCGTCATGGCTAACAAGGTTAGCGCAAATGCCAATCGTTGCGTTAGTTTGGCTGTTTGGTGCAAGTGGTTCATCCCCTTTGCTCCTGTCTTGAGTGCAATGTAA
The DNA here is from genome assembly GCA_963579995.1 of Phycisphaerae bacterium. Lineage (GTDB taxonomy): Bacteria > Planctomycetota > Phycisphaerae > Phycisphaerales > Phycisphaeraceae > UBA6626. Next base: position 503 of record CAUZIY010000263.1, on the reverse strand, counting down.
TGCTCTAACGCGGCGCCCTTGTATTATGTTTGCCCCTGCGTCTAACCATCAGCACACTCATTAAAAGAAGGGACAGGGTTGCAGGTTCAGGCACCAAATCAGATACGTTGCCTGTTGTTTGCGACGCAGTCCAGTTGGCACCGACCACACCTAGATCTGCAACATCAACATTTCCGTCGCCGGTAAAGTCGCCATCTTCCAGCATCGCCTGGGTGCTGCCGAAGTTTGCCCCCACGACCCCCAGGTCAGCAACATCCACCAGGCCATCACCGTTGACGTCACCGGGTATCGTCAAACCTCCAAACTCGATCATCAGCATGGGTCGGGTCGCGATGTCCGCAGCAGAACCGCCGGTCATTAAGTTGCCGTCCTTGTCGTAGACATCACCAAACTCGCTGGAGCGATAGGCGTTGCCATAGTTGATGTCCAAAGTCGGCAGTTGCCCATCGGGACTTAACGAAGTGATAAACACACCGTCTCCCGTAAGAAAGTCCAGCAGACCG
>CAUZIY010000262.1:0-3315 GCA_963579995.1 Phycisphaerae bacterium | reverse complement strand
CGCCGAACAGTCGTGTCGTAAAATATACTGAAGTTGTGACAAATCAGTTACAGCGACAAGTTAACCTGAATACCAACACACAGCGGCGCTGGCGACGCCGTGGCAATTAATGGAACGGTAGCCCAAATAATGCAGGGACTTTGGATCGTCATCACGGTCTTGCTCGTTGTGGCAAATGGATTCTTCGTTGCAGCAGAATTTGCCCTAGTAAAGGTTCGTACCAGCCGCCTTGAAGAGTTTGTACGCCAGGGGCGACCGTTTGCCAGAACGGCACAATGGCTCGCTGAACGCTTAGATCGAGCCTTGTCGGCATGCCAACTTGGTATCACCATGGCCTCGCTTGCCCTGGGCTGGGTAGGTGAACCTGCTATTGCCACCCTTATTGAACCAATTCTAGAGGCGATGGGCATTACATCAACAACGGTGATTCACACGGTGAGTTTCATCATCACATTCATCATTATCACTACCGCTCACCTGATCATTGGTGAACAGGCGCCAAAGATATTTGCCATTCGTGAACCGGAGAAAATGACGCTTTGGTGTGCCGTGCCGCTTAAATGGTTCTATGTGCTGTCCTTTCCACTGCTCGTGATCCTAACTGGCGCAACATCAACCTTGCTGAAGGCCATAGGCCTCAAAAGCACCGGCGAGCATGACACGCCACACAACGAACAAGAAATCCGGACCATGCTAAGCCATGCACACGCCCATGGGGAACTCACCCGATCAGAGCATGAACTACTCGACGCCATTTTTGAATTCGATGACATGGTCTGCCGCCAGATCATAGTGCCGCGTGTTGATGTCCATTTCATTGATGTCAACATGACATCTATTGATGCCATCCATTTTGCCCGTGCCAAAAAACACACCAGGTACCCGGTGTGCGATGGATCACTCGACCAGATTCTGGGCTTCCTACATGTAAAGGATCTGGTCGGATGTGAGGATATCGACAATATAGACCTTCGCACAATCATCCACCCGCCTCGCTACGTACCGCAATCGATGCCAATCAGCCGCCTACTGCGTCACTTCCAGGAAATCCACCAGCACATGGCATTCGTTATCGACGAACATGGTTTGGCGCTGGGTGTCGTTACCCTTGGAAATGTGCTGGAACGCATTGTGGGCTCTGTCCAAGATGAGTTCGATGCCGAGGCACCAGACATCGTTCCCGACGGTCCGGACCAATTTATTGTCCAAGGCGGCACCTTGATTGATGTCGTTAATCGAACCCTCAACTTAAACCTCACCAGCAACCGCGCCGACACCATGGGCGGACTGGCCATGGAACGGCTGGGACAATTACCCGCTACCGGCGACCAAACGAAGTTGAACGATACCGTTACCGCCGAAGTACTGGAGACCAGAAATTCAAGAACCAAACGGATCCGGCTTCATGTCACAGCAAAGCCGAAAGATTAAAGCTGCAAGCCACGATCAAGCAGTTATTAGCGCAACACCCTATCCGGACGAAATACATGCCAATTGGGTAAATAGTAAAAAAGACTTAGCGATACTGCGCAAGATCACCCTGTAGCTTTAGTCCTAAAAGTTCACGAGTACGCGCAACATTACACAACTTATCAGCCTCTTTTGTTCCCACGACGTGTAGAACTTCAAAATCAATGTGCTCGTGCTCAATTGCCAGACGGCATGCCTCCGCCAAGTCATGACGACAGACCCAGCCACTTTTATACTGCAAGCCTTGAGATCCTAGTTTTCTTTTCCAACGATCGATTCCGAGTCTTGCGTCAACGATGGTACAGGGTCGCAAAACGATAATGCTTGACTGGAATGCATCGTAATATTGGCGGCACATTTCTTCCTGAAGACGCTTGCAAACTGCGTAGAGCGTACCATCTTGGCGACGAATACCACCGTCGTAGAAAACACCCTGAGGATGAACGACATGGCATGACCCAACATGCACGACACGACTGACTTGATGCCGGCGTGCCGACTCCAGCACATTCCATAAACCCTTGAGGTTCACAAGAAAGGATGCTTGATCATCCTGGTTTTCTTCTGACTGCTTGGAAGGAAAGTGTGCCGTCAGATGGATCACGGCATCCACACCACTGATCGCCCGGTCAACCGTCGCAAAGTCCACGATATCGCCATGAATGATATCCACGGACTCAGGCGGCGGACCATCGAGGTCCCCAACGCATTCCCACGCGTCACAACTGCGATCAAAGGCACGAACCCGATGCCTACCCTGGAGGTTCGCCAACACCGCTCGACCAACCCAGCCGGCAGCGCCGCACACGAGTACATTCATCTGGCTGTGTTTGCCATTCGTCACTTCTGGCTTTTATTCTAACCACAAACCATCACCTTGAAACCAAGAACCCCCAAGATATCGTATCATCCAAAAGGTAAGATGGTGATTACGAGATGAGCAAAAAACCCAAAATAGCTGCAATCTGCAACGTTTTCTTTCCCGGATCCCATGCGGATGTGCTCCTCATGAAATTCCTCAAGGGAATTCCTACTGACGATGCATTCCACGAACCACGGGTCCAGATTGCATCGATATACCTGGATCAGATTCATGGACACGACAGCAAACTTCGAGATGTCGGCGTTGCAGCAGCCAATGCAAACAAGGTACCAATTTTCCCCAGTATTCGTCAGGCACTAACCCTCGACGGCAAGGAACTCGCGGTCGATGGTGTCCTACTCATCGGCGAGCATGGTGATTACAGCGAAAATGAATTTGAGCAGACAATGTATCCCCGCAAGTGCTTTTTTGAACAAATCTGTGCAGTATTTGGACAGACTGGCAGATCCGTTCCGGTTTTCATTGATAAGGGACTGTCATATAACCGAGTTGATTCATGCTGGATATACGACCGTGCCCGAGAACTGGATATTCCCATGATGGCTGGGTCCTCGACCTGTGTGACATATCGCAATCCATTTTTTGATCTGGCACGCGACAGTAACCTCGAAGAAGCACTGGTGGTCGGATGGGCCGGCATGGAAATCTACGGGTTCCATACCCTTGAATGCTTACAGTGCATGGTCGAGCGGAGAACTGGTGGCGAAGTGGGCGTCAAAGCGATTGATGTCATCGAGGGCGACGATATCTGGGCTGCAGGCGATGCGGGCCGGTGGAACACGGACTTATTTCAACGAGGACTTGACTGTATCGAGAACAAGCCGCCGGGACATCCGAAGGACGATCATGAACGGTGCCCACGGCCCATCTTCGTTGATATCGAGTACCGCGATGGCTTCAAGGCTCAGATGATCATGCTGAATCGATTTATCGAGGATTTCGCCTTTTCCGGGCGTGTAGAT
>CAUZIY010000261.1:0-3317 GCA_963579995.1 Phycisphaerae bacterium | reverse complement strand
AGTCTCGTGGCAGGTTATCCGCCGATTATGCCGCCATATCAACTGGACGAAGCCACAATGGCGGCATTGATTGCCTACTTGAATTCGCTCTAAGGCATTGCTATAGAACGAAGAGGATAGAGTGTTATGACTACCAGAAATCTGGAACACGCTTGCTCGTCGAGCATCGTGAAGACTAGAAAAGGGGACATGCCATGGCTATGACAGATGTTGCCCATGATGCGGTCGATTATGTTCGACCCGCAGAGATTGCCGAAGAAGAGCTATACCATCCAAAAACCTGGCTTGGGAAATACGTGTTCTCCCAAGATGCCAAGATCATCGCACTGCAATACTCGATGACCGCCATGGCGGTCGGTTTGATTGCCCTGGTTCTGTCGGTCTTGATGCGGTTGCAGCTCGGGTTTCCGAACGTCTTTTCGTTTATCACGCCAGATGCCTACATCCAGTTCGTGACCATGCACGGCATGATTATGGTCATTTATCTTTTGACCGCATTGTTTCTCGGTGGGTTTGGAAACTATTTGATCCCATTGATGGTGGGTGCCCGGGATATGGTTTTCCCTTACGTCAACATGATCAGTTACTGGATATATCTCTGGGCAGTCATACTGTTGCTCGCAAGCTTCTTTGTTCCGGGTGGACCGACGGGCGCTGGTTGGACGCTTTACCCACCGCAGACCATCTTACCGGGTACTCCAGGGGCAGACTGGGGCATCTTGCTGATGCTGGTTTCACTCGGCTTTTTTGTGATTGGTTTCACGATGGGCGGACTTAACTACGTTGTGACGGTGCTTCAGGCGAGAACCCGGGGCATGACGCTGATGCGTATGCCGCTCACCGTATGGGCGATTTTTACGGCAACAGTACTCGCTTTGTTTGCTTTCCCGGCTCTTTTGGTCAGCGCCGTTATGATGACACTGGACAGTGTTCTTGGGACCAGCTTCTTTATGCCAGCGATCGTGTCGATGGGGCAAACACTGGATTACTCGGGGGGCAGTCCGGTTCTTTTCCAGCATCTTTTCTGGTTCTTTGGGCATCCTGAGGTCTACATCGTGGCCCTGCCGGCATTTGGAATTATCTCGGAACTCATTAGCGTGCATGCCCGGAAGAACATCTTCGGCTACCGCTTGATGGTCTGGGCCATCGTAGTGATCGGCGGCCTGAGTTTTGTCGTCTGGGCCCACCACATGTACGTCAGTGGAATGAATCCTTACTTCGGTTTCTTCTTTGCGACGACCACCTTGATCATCGCCGTACCGACGGCCATTAAAGTCTACAACTGGGTGTTGACCTTATGGCGTGGCAATATTCGGCTGACCATACCGATGTTGTTCGCAATCGGATTTGTTTTTACGTTTATCAACGGTGGCTTAACCGGGATTTTTCTCGGCAACGTGATTGTCGATATCCCGCTCTCTGACACCTACTTCGTGGTTGCGCATTTTCACATGGTGATGGCGGTCTCGCCGGTGTTGGCTGTGTTTGGCGCTGTCTACCATTGGTACCCAAAGATTACGGGACGAATGCTCAATGAAACGTTGGGAAAATTCCATTTCTGGGTAACATTTGTTGGGCTTTATTGCATCTATTACCCCATGCACTACCTTGGCATTTTGGGGGTACCGCGGCGTTATTACTCCAACGGCGTGACGGATTTTATTCCAGAGTCTGCGCAGACCCTGAACGCGGGGATTTCGATCGCAGCGATCATCGTTGCGAGCACGCAGTTGGTGTTCCTGTACAACTTGGCGGTTAGTTCGACTCGTGGTAAGCCAGCAGGTGATAACCCATGGGGCGCGACGACGCTCGAATGGCAAACAGCAACGACGCCACCCACGCATGGCAATTTTGGTAAGGAACTGCCGCTGGTGTATCGCTGGGCGTATGACTACAGTGTGCCGGGGGCAAAAGAAGATTTCATTCCACAGAATGTGCCGGCAAGTGGCGATACCGGGGATGCTCGGTAAACCTTGCTGATTGATATCGAATATTGCGCTCCATGAGTCTTCGTCAGCAATTATCAATCAAACCGTGGGTGGCGCAGCGGGGCATAGCCGCTGATGCGAGTGGTTTTGTCGGGTCGACGCCCAGAGTCACGCTGTGGGTATTCTTGTGCGTGGCATCGGTGCTCTTTGGGCTCTTTATTGCGGCCTATTTCATTCGCATGGGTTATGCGGATTGGCAGCCCGTTCCTGTGCCCGCCTTGTTGTGGCTGAACACGGTCATCCTGATCGGCAGCAGTATGGCTTTGCAATGGGCAGCAGTCTCATCGCGCCGTGAGCAGTCAGATGGGATTCGTTTTGGTTTATATCTTGGGGGCGGGTGTGCGCTGATATTCCTTGTTGGGCAATGGCTTGCTTGGCAGCAACTCAGTGGACTTGGCTATTTTATTGATTCGAACCCCTCCAACGCATTTTTCTACACGCTGACCGCGTTGCATGGCCTGCACTTGCTGGGTGGCCTGGTGGCTTGGGTGCGGGCTCTTGTTCGCGTCCGACAGGGTGTTGAGATGACACGGCTCCGCATGACGTTAGAACTTTGTGCCATTTATTGGCACTTCCTGTTGCTCGTCTGGTTGGTGCTGTTTGGACTTTTACTGGTGAGCTGAGGAGAACAACCAGACATGACGCAAACTGTGCACGGAAACACAGCCGACCCAGCAGAATTACTGCCGGGAAGCGCGGGAGTTGTTGCTGACTGGGCATCCGACCAACGCGCGTTCAAGCGGGTTCCTTGGGGCAAGGCGATGATGTGGATTTTCCTCATCAGTGACACCTTTATCTTCACTTGTTTCCTGATTGGTTATATGACAGTACGGGCGTCAACGACAGACCCCTGGCCGAACTCGAGTGAAGTCTTTGCACTGACGTTGTTTGGCAACAAAATTCCACTCGTCCTGATCGCGATCATGACGTTTGTCCTCATCACCAGCAGTGGGACGATGGCATTGGCGGTGAATTTTGGATACCGAAAGAACCGCAAAGTCACATTTTGGTTACTGCTGGCGACGGCTCTGCTCGGCGCCACATTTGTCGGGATGCAGGCTTTTGAATGGACCAAGCTAATCGTTGAAGAGGGGGTGCGACCGTGGGCGAACCCGCTGGGTGCGCCGCAGTTTGGCGCCGTCTTTTTCATGATCACGGGATTTCATGGAACCCACGTCTCGATCGGGGTGTTGTTTCTCATTATCGTCGCGGTCAAAGTGTTGCGGGGCAACATGGACGAGGAGCGTCCAGGTTTCATGACCGGCAAGCCACAGCGCTACGAAATGGTCGAGACCATGGGGCTCTACTGGCACTTCGTCGACCTGGTCT
>CAUZIY010000260.1:0-3347 GCA_963579995.1 Phycisphaerae bacterium | reverse complement strand
CATCCTGTAGAAATGTATAGACGCTAAACAGGACACCACGTGGCCGACCACCTGAAAGTACCAGGTCAGATCCCACGGTTCGGATGATGATTCCATCAGTGCCCAGTGCATCAAAGTCCACATCACCCAGGAGCCGATCGATCTTGGGTGATCGTCCTATGTAGATGTTGGTGCCAGGGGCGGGTTCATGGGTCAGAGCTGGCCGGTCACCCACGATTTTTTCGATGTGCTCAGCCAGTTCACGTGCCGCCAGCTGTTCGAACTCAATGGCATCAGTCGGTAGGACAATTGTGCAAATGGCCTTGCCGTCCTGGGCAAGTGTTACTGGACTGTTGGCCCCTGCGATGTGGCTTGTCGCGGCAACAATTACTAACACGGTAGAAAGCAAGTGTCTTATATTCATGGTCTTATTCTATAATAGATCGAGTTCAAATGTGTTTCCGGTTGGCAGGGGGAATTGAATTCCTGGCAGCGGTGTAGTGTCGGGATGATTGTGGTGTATTCATGATTTATGAAAATGTTGAGTTTCATGGTGTAGCCGAGTTGCGGTCGGTTCCGGGTGAATCGGGCCTGCGGCTTCAGCGTATACCCGAATCGGTTCGCCAGTACCTCAACGAAAAAGCTGCCCTGCGGATGCTTGCGCCCGATGGGGCTGAAATCCGCTTTGTTGCCGGTGGTGAGAACATTGAAGTGACTTTGTCGAGCGCCATGAGTGAATGCGAGGTGATCGTGTTCTGGGGTGGCTTTCAGGATATTAAACGGTATACCGTTGGCCGTAAGCCAACGACCTTGAAGTTGAGTTATCCGCAACGACTACGCCAGATGATGGGGCCGCAGGCCGGTATCAGTGGTTTTTCGCCCTCTGTCTGGCGGTTGACCTTACGCGGGAAGGATAAGCACGGGGTGATATGTTTTCATGACATCCAAGGCGACAATCTACGCCCACCTAATCCGAGCGAGTTACCTAAGCAAACGTATTTAGCCTACGGTACATCAATCACCGACGGCTTTGGGGCAACGGCCATGCACATGAGCTTCATTGCCCAACTTGCCCGTCAACTTGGAGCGAATTTCATCAACCTGGGATCTGCGGGGTCAGCATATTGCGAGCCGCAATTGGCAGAGTACATCGCCCAGCGTGATGATTGGGACTTTGCCACCCTTGAGCTGTCACTGAATATGATCGGCGGCGGTTTTGATGTGGAGGCATTCACCCATCGGGCTCGATACATGGTCGAAACCGTTGCCGATGGCAATCCGACGCGTCCGGTCGTCTGCATTACGAACTGGAACTATTTCGGCAACCTCTGTCACCATGTACAAGGTCCCCATGGGTCAGGTTTGAACGAAGCGTATCGACAGGCATTGCGGAAAATCGTCTCTGATTGCAATCGGGCAAACGTTCATCTTCTGGAGGGCGCTGATCTATTGCATGATGTAACCAACTTCAGTATTGATCTGGCGCATCCTGGTGATGCCGGCATGACTCAAATAGCACAGAACCTATCGAATCGGATGAAGATGTGGATCAAGCCCAAATAGCAATTAACTGCGCAAAAGTCGATACGTGGCTCTTTGATGACAGGTAGAGCATGCTCCTGTACGGCAGCATCTTAAGCGGGGCTTTCAGCAGGTAAATGTGAATAGTTTGGCACGGTCGAGATGAAAGCGAATGGACATCATCCGCCCGACCGTGCCCTGGTGCCTGGCGCCAACCATCTTTACAGGTAACATCCGTTTGCCTTGCCACGTCATCGTATGGTTAAGTGAGCTTCGAGTAAGCGGATCTGATTCAGCCAATGTAAAGCCGGGGATGGCGCGACCTTCGATATCCCGCAACTCGGCCCGCAGTCTACCGTCCGATGCATCGGCGTTAACACGGAGTTGGCGCCCAGCCCAGTACATGCCCTTGGTATGTAGTTCGCCTGTACGGCCAGTCGGCTCAAAACCAGCCCACCGGTCTCTTGGCAGTGTGGCCAGCCCGATGCCGGGCAGGTTCATGCGCCCGTCGGGCAGGGGAGTGCCCCAGCCGCCAACTTTCGTATAGCGTGTTCGACCACGACGCGTTACCGGAAAAAATGAGCCATTGCCCGTGACGCTGCCGTGATAACTGATGTACACGGTGTCGCCGACCTGGACCGGGTTGTGCACGAACACGTTCATCTCATCCCAGGCTCCCTGTGGACCGGCTGCGATAAACGGTTCACGCCCGGCAGGGCGTGACCAGGATCTTGCATCCCGGCTGAAAGTGAATTGAGGTTCCTTCTTGCAACCTTCATGTGGTCGGAAATCGACAATCAGTCCCGCGTAACCACCTGGTACTTTTTGTGCCACCATGTGATTGAACTGGCAGTCGGGGGGGTCCAATTCATCGGGTGTAAGTACCTCTTGCGGAAACGGTATATAGGACAGGTCCTCACAGAAACTTACCCCCATGGTCCTGAACTTTTTAGCAGTTCGCGCTTGGGCAAAGATGATCCATTTCTTGAGATCGTGATCATAGCCGTGCGTAAAGGCATTATCCGTCACGTGAGAGTTGCTCAGGGACATTTTCCCGTGTCTTCGCCATACGTAGCCATCCGCCGAATGGTATACATAGAACCCGCAAGTGATGGCGATCGCATCGCGTTTCATTTTTCGATTGTGAAAGTTTCCATCTGACATCCAATAATTGGGTTTTTCACCACGAGGTGTGCGCATCCGTGCCATACCCATGGCGACATAACGATCGTGCATGCCTTTGGCTACGGGGTTCTTGAACACTGCGGTCAGCGGTCCGGCACCGCCATAGGGTGGGAACTTGACCAGATTGTTGCGTTTTGATCCACACCGCGACACGATGCCGAGTTCAGGCTTGTGCCAGTGCACGCAATCATGGGATACGGCGTATGCCGGGCTGGAATCCCAATTCACTGCGGGGTGGCGTCGTGTAAGGCCTGGGTCGTGGCAGTGGTACCAATACTTGAATAAATATTCATCATGATCATAGATCAGTCCACTATGACTCCAGACAAACATGCCTTCCCATGGTTTGTCAGGGCGCAGGATCTGTTTGTTCACCTTTTTGACTGTGCCGATGGTGCGCCGTACACGAGTCTTTTGTCGTACGTGCAAGTCATCGTAAAGCACATAAGTGGCAGGGGGGTAAACCCCAGTTTCAATGTGTTTGCGTTGTTGTGCTTGGGGAGTGGTCATCGTGATTTATGATTGCACTGTAACACCAACTCCAAGGTTTTCCCCGTTCATGCATTATCGCCGCCGATATCCGAGACATGTCAAGCCGAGGATCATCATGGTGGCGATCGCCGGTTCAGGGACCAGTGGGTTTAATTCGGAGGATTGTAGCG
>CAUZIY010000259.1:0-3362 GCA_963579995.1 Phycisphaerae bacterium | reverse complement strand
CCGTGGAGATCCGTATCAATCAGTAAATCTCCCCACTGCCCAACAAGGATCAATCGAACACCCAGAGAATCCCAGACCATGCGTAGTGCATTACCTGATCATTCCAAACACCCTGCCCATCCCCGGATATACCGTACCGGGCTGGAGCATTTATTCATATGCCTCATGGCCGTTGCATTTGGGGTGAGCTGTAACAACCAACAGGAGGCCAAGAAACCGAACATCATCCTCATTACACTTGACACCACGCGTGCTGATCATCTGGGCACTTATGGCTACAACAAGAACACATCGCCCAACATTGACCAACTTGCCAAAGAGGCCGTGATCTACGAGCGGGCAATCGCCACGGGCACCTGGACCCTTCCATCACACGCTTCTCTTTTCACCGGGAAATTCCCTTCAAGCCACGGTGCGCAATACGACACCAACGGTGCTCTTCAACTGACCCATGGGCTCGACGGCCCCGCGGCATGGGATGTATATCGCGCCCGTCCGTTGGCGGTCGATGAGAGGACCCTGGCCGGATATTTAAGTGACATCGGGTACCTGACCGGCGGATTTGCCGGTGGACCATGGCTCAAGTCGATCTTCGGACTTGATGCGGGCTTTGACTACTACAACGACAACAACATCACTGAATTGAATGGCCGGTCGGCGAAGGATTTAACCGACGCTGCCATCGAATGGCTTGATACCGAGTCAGACAAACCACGCTTTTTATTCCTCAACTATTTTGATCCACACGGCCCACTGGTTCCACCACTGGAACATGCCCGCCAGTTTCTCCCACGCTTAACTGTTGGGAAGGATCGACGGTTAACACTTGGCGAAACACTGGGCAAGTACGATGGCGAGATCCATTACATGGACCACCATCTTGGCCGGCTGTTTGACCATCTCAAGTTCAAGGAAATCTACGACGAAACCTGGATCATTATTACCGGGGACCATGGCGAATTGTTCGGTGAACACGGTCACAGCGGACACGGCAACCGGCCCTACCAGGAGGTGGTCCACGTTCCACTGATTGTGAAATACCCACAGAGTTGGCCCAACCCAACCGGCCAGGACAAGCCCCAGACTGTCGGGGCGCCGACTGCATCCCAAACCACCAAGTTACCAGGCAAGCAACGCATCAGGGACTGGGTTCAACTCACTGACGTATTTGCCATGATCCTGGCTCACTTTAAAATCCCGCCCACTGATCCTCGGCAAGCCGATGTCCCACCCGGCATCAAGCACCCGATCATCATTGAGAGCCGTACCCTTCCCTTTGAATCAAAAGGTGATGGACACTGGCTGGCCATGATTGACGATGGCATGAAATTCATATGGAACAGCAATGGCAGGCACATGCTTTTTGACCTGGATTCAGATCCGCAGGAGAACAACAATTTGATCACCCAGTACCAGGTGAAGGCCGAACGGATGCAAGCCACAATGAACCAGTACCTTGACACATTGCCCGAACCCGGTCGCCAACCAACCGGGCAGGTGGTTGATCCCGAGACCCTTAATTCACTGAGGAACCTTGGCTACACCGGAGATGGACCACCACCCCAGGTAGATCGCAGCGATCACATGGCAACCGGCCAAACACCATCCGCGGAGTAACAGCATGGAGATCACCGGGCGAACGGGCCTATTGATTTTATTCGCACTGGCTCTTGGCAGTTGCAGCGAAACGGGACAATCACCCAAGCAACCCAGGAACCTTATTCTCATCTCGATTGATACTTTATGTGCCGACCACCTAGGCAGTTACGGCTACGAACGCCCCACCTCGCCGACAATAGATGCCATCGCCGCCGAGGGGCTACTGTTTGAAGACGTATCCACACCTTCACCCTGGACGCTGCCTTCACATGCCTCCATGCTCACTGGCCTGTATCCAAACAGGCATGGCGTCAAGTCACACACCCAGCGGCTACCAGGGCGGGTCAAGACCATTGCCGAGATGTTCAAGGCGCACGGATATGACACTGCAGGTTTTGTCAATTCTCATAACCTAAGCACACGATACGGATTGGATCGCGGGTTCGGTTATTTTGACTACATCAAGGAGGACGCCGGACAGACCGAACCGTCGCTGGTGGGAACCCGTGCCATGCAATGGCTTAAAAGGGGCAAGGAAAAACCATTCTTTCTCTTCCTGCATTATTACGATGTTCACAGCGACTACACATCACGCCCACAATACGAGGATAAATTCACGCACCCCTATTCCGGAAAGGCCGATGGCACCACCAGCCAACTTGTTTCGGTCCGACAGGGTGAGGGTGCGTTGGATCAAACGGACGCTGAGCATTTAATTGATTTGTATGACGCCGGCATCCGCCAGATGGACGACGGCATCAAACAGCTCGTACAATTCCTCAAAGACAATCAAATATATGACAACTCCCTTTTGGTCATCACCTCCGACCACGGCGAAGAGTTTCTTGAGCATGGCGGTGTTCTGCATGGGCGCACCCATTACCAAGAAGTCATGAAAATTCCATGGATCATGCACGGCCCATCAATTCCAGCCGGACATCGGGTCCGGCAAATGGCCTCTCTGGTAGACCTCATGCCGACCCTTCTTGGCTTGATGGGCATCGCGGCACCCGATGGATTGGACGGCATGGATTTGCGACCTGCGTGGCAACAGCCCGGCGTACCCCTGGATCGACAGTTCATTTTCGCCGAGGCGGATCACAATAATACCGTTGACGGCAAAATGATCATTGACATCAAACGAGCGGTCCGTCATCCACAGTTCAAGCTGCTTTACGATCGTTCAACCAAGGATGTACAGATGTTTGACTTGACCCAAGACCCCAACGAGACCAACAACATTCTTGCCCTCGAGCAACCGATGGCGGAGATCATGCGCACGCGGCTGGCGAATTTCATGAACATCCAGGAAACCGGCCCGTCACTTTCACCGTTGTCTGAAGAAGAGATCCAGAAACTCAAGAATCTCGGCTATCTGGGTAACTGAGAAGACATCCCATCCCGCCACGAATTCCAGAAACAGCTGCTTGTTGCGCTCTTGTGAACAACCATTCCCTTGCACTGGTATTCATACCGAATGATGACATCACATGGGGATATGATCGACAGGCGGAATGTTCTTGGGATTGACCTTCACACCCAAAAGTGTGCGAGACTCATGATGCAAAGCTTTAGGAACTGGAGGTACGCGATCGATCGGGACCCACTTCCTCCTGTCCATCCGAGGCGACACCAGAGGACATGGTATCGGTGGCATGCTCGGTATTGGTTCCATCAATTTCCCCGGCCTTACTGTCAACTTGATCAGAAGAACTTTCGATCTCGTCCTCGATCCCTTTCAATCCCTTCTTGAACTCGACGAT
>CAUZIY010000258.1:0-3411 GCA_963579995.1 Phycisphaerae bacterium | reverse complement strand
TCTGTGGCCATCTTGGATCAGTTGCCCTTGACGATGGATCTGTGTTGACAACCTACGGAAACTACCGAAATGCCGGCGCCTTGATCCGGTGGAGACCGGATGCATGAACCGCCGGATGGATGGACATTGGCTTTAACTATCCACGCGGCAGCACGGTGTCAGGCACGGGCCAGGTCTACGTAACAGATCAACACAACGACCGCATCCAGCGTTTTTTTTCGATTCCAAAGCGTTTGATACATTTGGCTTCCGTCTGCTGGATGGAACTGGAACAACCACGTTCGATCTTGAGCCCGGCGCCATGGGTGCGTACCTTCAAGCCTTAGGAACCACGACGTCACCGGTTATCGCAGCGCCCGGCGACTTCAACGATGACGGCATTGTTGACGTGGCCGACCTTGGCATCCTCGGTGCCAACTGGACTGCGTCGCAGGCAACAGGCAACGCGTCGGCATTGGTCCCTGAACCGACAACGCTATCGCTTCTTGCAATGAGTGTGCTGATGGTTGGGCGTCAGCGGCGAGCCTGACACAGAGCCAATCACACCTCTTCTTCAGTCAGCGTGAGGATGGAGATTCCCGACCCTGGCAACAATAAATAGAGTTTTTTGTGAGCTATCTCTTAACCTCTTCTGGATCGCCCCCGATGGCCTCAATTACCTCCAGAGGGCCATGGCGCACCGCGGTGGGCAATGCAGGTAAAACGGGTTCTTAAGCGATTGTCTTGCACCTTCGTCTCCGTTGTTCGACTGCAACTCCACGACCTCAACATCAGCGATGATTTGCCGTCACTGCCGCCCGACAAAATCACCGTCGGTGATGCCCGGTCTGAGCCGACAGGTCGATGTGCCGGGTGGATGGTATGGCGCAAACTGGGTAGGCAACCTTGGGTGATATTTACTAATTACAGGGGCGAACAACTCGACATATATTTCGTGAGATATTTGCTAATAACAAATTAGATGTGTTTTCCTGTTTGTGGCACCAGGGTTGCTATTGTCAGGTGACTGCTGATACGCACGACGGTCAACAGGCATCGAACACTGGGCAATTTCGTCGCCCGTGTCAAGGCAAATCAGGTGACGGTTTTAAAAGGGACACGAACATGGCAACTGGCAAGAACACAAAAAGAAAGACAAACAATGGTGGTTCGCAATCCAATGTACAGAACCACGGTTTGATGGCACTTGAAAGTCGAGTGTTGTTTTCCGCCGCGGCACTGGTGTCCGATGTACCGGAACCCGTCAATGACGACGCCGCAGCCATTGAAGCTTCCCTGATGCCTGGTGAGTCGCACTCGATCATCAACCCGGATTCGATGCGGCCTATAGCAAACAGTTTCCGTGGCTGTGTGCCGACCGATCCCTGCTTTCTCAGGGGCCAGACGATAGTTGATGACGGTGCTGTAGTTGTGGAACAATCTTTTGCAAACTCCCAATCCGACCAGGAACCGCAGGTGTCCGTTTTAGATGTGGGTGCTTTGGGTATCTTGGGCGCTAACTATGACAAGACGAACGCTACGTATGCCGATGGAGATCTAAATGAAGATGGCATTGTGGACATTACCGACCTTGGCATCCTTGGTGCCAATTGGAAGGGGACTCACGTCCAAGGCGTGATCTGGGGTCAGACGATAGATAGTCGCGGCAACGCGTCGGAGAATCTCATTGAAGGCACTGAGCGGGCGAGCTTAGGCATCTGGACCGATGGGACGATGTCGAGCGTGTCGGAATTCCCAGCCGAATTCAGCAGCGTGACGGATGAAGGTGACCCACGGCTGGTTGTGGGCGATGTGAGCACGACGTCCACGAAAGGCGGTGCGGTCGATCACAATTCCGCACGCCAATCATGGCATAGCCTCTGCGATTTTACCGGGGTGTGGGTCAATGATGATGGTACCGGGCAGCAGATCAATGATGAAAGAGATGACGTAGTTAATATCTTGACAACTAAAATACCAAATGGTACCGGGCAGCAGATCAATGATGATGACGCGCAACTTGCCAATGTCGATCTGCAAAATATGCTGCAAAAGATGCAGAAAACCTTGCAGATGATGTCCAATATTTCCAAATCGTGCCACGACACCGCAATGGCGATAATCCGAAAGATAAATTAAATGGAGTCGGTTCACGCACTTTGTTTGCGTCCAGACCGGAGGTTTCCCAGGCACTGGGGTTAGTCATAGCCCGTGTTTGGGAGCGGGGCGTGATGCAACTGGTTGCCGCCATCGGGTGTTTGAGAAGATGCAAGATGTGTGCGATGCAGAAACCGAAGCGAACTGACAGAAAATTCGATTCCAGGTGGCCATACAAAAGATGGAACGGATACGAAATGGCCAGTAGGTCGCTTTAACGGACTCGATTACTTGCCCCGTCCATCGTATTCGCCCGCGGCCATGGTGCTGCAAGAAAAAAGGGGCAGCACCCCCTAAGCGGCTTATGAAATCTCGACAGCACAACCGACGTGGCTGACCTTGGCATCCTCGGTGCCAACTGGAGCGCATCACAAACAACAGGCAACGCATCATCTTTAGTTCCTGAACCCACAACGCTATCGCTTCTTGCAATGAGTGTATTGATGGTTGGGCGCAGGCGGCGAGCCTGACACAGAGCCAATTACACCTCCTCTTCAGTCAGCGTGAGGATTCGTCTCGTTACTCAGGAAGCAAATAACTAGAATTTTGTGTGTGGCCTTACCCACTAACCCCATCCGGGTATGGGACCCAAAAGGGGACAGGGAGGTGGCCTGCTGCACTGCGGAAGTCTCAACTGTTCGATGCTACTTCGACCATGACCACGATGCCTGCGCGAACGGCTTCGGGAAGCGACGGCCAGGAATCGATTATCTGTTGCAGGCGAACATCAGCACCCTCATTTTGCACCTGACTGCTGGGGTATGCGCTGTAGTTTTCAGAAGCAAGTTCGCAAGTAGATGCACTTAAAGTGTTTACATTTCCTGGCGGCGGTTTCCTAAACCGCAGGTCGCAGGTTCGAGTCCTGCCGGGCGCATTGTCGTTCAGTCTTGCACCTCGTCGCTCGTATGCCAGGGAGGTTTGCCAAGCCGTTTCTAAAGGTTCGGGCAGGGGTTCAATACTCTGGATATCCAGGTCGATCCCATGGTGCGGGTCAAGGTTACTTGGTGTATCAAATCGCAACAGGGATCGCTCTATAATCACCCACTCACCCTATTTTATGTCCGCCTAATACGGTTTTTTGTTGCCATAAATACTGTTTAAAAGGTGCTTATGTGTCATCAGGCGTTTTGGTCACCCATGGCACATGATTTGCACCCGACACTTGGAAGATGGTTATCCATTATGGATATGAAGCAACTAAATGGCATGGAATCAATCAGGCAACTCATTGTTGGAGGTTATAAGATGAAACGTTTACTCGTATTGGTGTTGGGT
>CAUZIY010000257.1:0-3454 GCA_963579995.1 Phycisphaerae bacterium | reverse complement strand
TGGGGGGAGCGTTATTGTTGTGGGGTGGCTGGCCGCTTGCACGCGCATACTGGCTGCCCGTTGTGTTTCTGTTTTTCATGGTTCCTTTGCCCATGGGTGCCATCGCAGCACTCAATTTCAAACTCAAGTTCCTCGCCGGCGAGTCGGCAGTAGGGGTATCGAGACAACTGTTTGGTATTCCGGTCTATATGGAGGGAAGTTTTGTCCACCTTCCTCCTAGTCAGGGCGGCCAGATAAAAAAACTGATGGTTGAAAATGTATGCAGCGGATTGCGTAGCCTAATATCACTTACATACTTCGGTTCGTTGTTCGCTGTGGTGTGCCGTGCAACAGGATTTTGGCGGTTGTTTCTACTGGTGGCGGCGGTTCCGGTGGCGGTATTGAGTAATATCATTCGTATTACCTGTCTGGCTTTGGTGGCGCACTACCACAGTGTTAAAGCAGCAGCGCCAGATAGTGCATTTCATGATATGTCGGGCATATTAGTATTTGTTTTTGCATTGGCGATTTTATTCACCTTGGAATGGACAATCATTCGATTGGGCAAGTTGTTCAAGTGCAATTGGGCGGATTCCCGCTTGCTCGGTTACCTGGATGCGGTCAAGGGGCTTGACCGGGTACTTCCCAGGTTCAGGCATCCGGTTGTGTTGGGGTTACTGGTGGTCTGTATTGCCTTGTCGTTTAATCTGGCGTCACCATCTTCCGCTGATCAGCATAGTTCTACTGCGGCGCAGGCTGTTCCAAAACAGGTGATGCTTGGTGGCAGGACATTTGGCAGCACGGATCATCAACTACCAGAACTGGCACTGGTTATTCTTCAGACCAGAGATTATCTCTACCGGATCTATCGTACCCCGCATGGTCCATCGCATGTGGAACTGTTGATTGTATTTAGCGCGAACAACCGAAAGGGGACACACGAGCCGGAAGTGTGTCTTGAAGGTAGCGGTTATCAAATTACGCACCAGGGAATTCGTGTGATAGATGTGGAGCCGGATTGGCAAGTCGAGATGCGTGAAATTATTACCGAGAAGCAGGGGCGGGGGATGTATCATTTGTATGTATACAAAGCAGGCGATGTGTTTACGACTAGCTTTTTCCGGCAACAGTTAACTATTTTTTTAAATGGGTTGGCGGGCGACCGATCCAGCGCTGCGTTGGTCCGGTTTGACGTGCCGATTTCCGGTGACCACACGGATCAGGCAAGGCAAATGGCCCTTGCGGCAGTTCGGGAACTCCTGGGTGACATTCGTGAGAATCTGAATTAAATGGGAATTGTAGAAGTTTGTCAGCTTGGCATATGAAAAAACGCCTGGTCATTCCGGTTGTTATTGTGTTCATTGGCATGCGCCCGTGGCGCTTCGCTTTTGTGTTTTTCGCGGTGTCAATATTGGGCACATCTGTTTCCTTGGCGCACCCGTTACCTGGGGCGCCATCAGTGCAGGCGGTGCATCCTGATCGGTTTGCGACTGTGGTCCGAGTGATACGGTCCAGCGTCTTGGCGATAGGTAGTTTTGATGTGCGGAACAAGCCGGAAATCCTATACCTTGGTACGGGTTTTGTTGTTGGGGACGGTAATACGATTGCGACCAATGCGCATGTAATAGAGGCTTTGCGTCAGGCCAAGACGGTAGACCATTTGCGTGTATTTGCGCCAGGTCAGCCGCATCGTAAAGCGAGGCGTGCGAGGTTGATTGATGAAGATCGTGATCATGATTTGGCATTGTTGCGGTTCGAAGGTCCTCCATTGGCTTCACTGGATTTATTGTGGCAGGGTACGGCTCCACAAGGCCAATCGATCGGTATTTTGGGTTACCCGATGGGCATGAAACTCGGTGTCGTTCCGGCAACGCATAAAGGTGTGATTGCAGCAATCGTTCCAGCTGTCCTGCCGCTTCCCAAGGGAAGCACTCTTTCTCCGAAGTTGGTGAAGGCTCTAAAGCAGCCCTATTTTCTCTATCAGTTAGACATGACGATTTACCCCGGTCACAGCGGCTCGCCGGTATTTGACGTGTCAAGTGGTCGAGTGTTGGGCGTAATCAACAAGACGCTTGCGACCAAGACCCGGGAGCATCTGGTCACTAACCCCAGCGGGATCGCATATGCGGTTGAAGCAAAATGGGTCTACCGCCTTTTGATCAAGAACAATATTATTTCACCAGGTGATGGAAGCGTTTCATCAGGTCCGTCCAGTCAGATAAACGGATCAGGAGATTAACAATATGTCCAGATGCCGATGGATCATTCGAGTTTTTATTGCTGTGGTTTGTGTTAATGCCATCGGGTGCGGTGACACGCCTGAGACACGCCTGCAAGTAGCGGAAATGGCTTTGGAGCGAGGCAATCCACAAAAGGCATTGCATGAATCTGAAAGCCTTCTAAAGAGTTTACCGCAGAATCATGAAGCAATGTTTATCAAGGCCAAGGCGCAACTACTAATGGCTCGACTTGAGGACAGTCGTTCATCGTTGGATTGTTTGCTTGAGCATCATCCTGATGATTTGGAGGTCCGGCGTCTGTTTGTTAACTGGGCTTTATTTCGCCTAAAAGATTGTCTTCAGAAAACAGATTTCCTGGGAGATCAGCACCTGCAGGAGCAATTCAACGATGCCATGGAGGTTGGGCACCAGCAAGCTGATTGGCTGTCATTGCAAACTGGCCATAAAGCTGAGGCTCTTTATACCAAGGCGCGTCTTGTTTCGTTTGAAGTTACCCAAATAGAAAAAAAAGCAGCCTCTTATAAACAGGAGGCAATACGCCGAGATCGGGCTGGTGACAAGCAAGATCCGCAAGCCGTGTCTGTAGTCGGTCATCTAAATCAGCAGATTGGTCAACTCAAGGCCAATGTCGAACATTTACTACGTGATGCAATCAGTCTCAAACCAGATCACTATGATGCATGCCAGATCTATGTCTGGATGCTGCGCGGTCGCAACGCTTGGTCTGAGATTTGGGCACTAAGTCAACAGTTAACCAAGCAGAAGGACTTGCCTGCATTGCTCGGTGAGCGTCTGGCCATTGATTTGCTTAGCATGCCGGAAGCAGTTCAGGCGTCACGTCTGCGGATTGAAACCGGGTGGAAGCTGCTGGGGGCCGTGAATCAGCAGGAAGCCAAATCAGACAACTGGTATCTGGCTAGTACACGTTTGCACATGGTCGAAGGCCGGTACTCTGAATCGCTGGAGATGGTTGATCACGTCTTGCGAAA
The DNA here is from genome assembly GCA_963579995.1 of Phycisphaerae bacterium. Taxonomy (GTDB): domain Bacteria; phylum Planctomycetota; class Phycisphaerae; order Phycisphaerales; family Phycisphaeraceae; genus UBA6626. The sequence continues at coordinate 246 of CAUZIY010000257.1, read as the reverse complement.
TAATAGCAAGCACATCAATGGCCGTTATTTAAAAGCCCAGGTGCTATACGGACTCAAGCGGTACGAAGACGCCAAAAACATACTCGATGAACTTACTGCTGAGAGGCCGGGGACAGATGAGGTGATGGTTTTTCATGCACTGACCCTGATTGAGACTGGCAACCAGGAACAGGCCAAGGATATTCTGCAGCGTGTCAGGGCGCAAAATCCTAATAACCGTTTTGCTGAGAAGCTTTGGATCGAGCT
>CAUZIY010000256.1:0-3468 GCA_963579995.1 Phycisphaerae bacterium | reverse complement strand
CAGGCTGCGGTGGCTGTGCCGATGGATTACATCCACACGGTGTCAACGAGAATCACGGTGCTGAGTCTACACTTGTCTGGCTTTCTGCTGCCTTGGCGACACGTGAATTTAGTGCCCAGCGCACCCCCACCAAGAAGTGTAAGCCCATTGAAGTTGTAAGTAGGCTGCACAGCCAGACGGGTAAGTCCGTTACACCTACCTAATCAATACGGTATGGGTGATGCCTAGCACAAACACCCCGCTCGACTTCTTGGGTGATAGAGGCCGTTCCCATTCCAATCTGAATTGGTACTGTTGGATGAGGTGGGTAAGAAGCATTTCCGGTCCAGGTGAACTCGAAAAACACCTGAGGCTACGGAGGATTTGTTGATGACTAAGGATATTATCCTGACAATTGATTTTGCAGTTCTCGTGAGATACGAGAATCGATTTTGTGATGCTGCATATATTGACCAGATCATCCAAAAGGCAGCGCAACGAAACGTGCGTACTATTTTATGGCGAACCTTGGCCGGGGCGCGTGGTGCCTACCGAAGTCGATCAGTTCCCAGTTTTGAGGACCAAAGTCCCAAGTGGGGCCCGCTATTAAAAGCGGTCGATCCCCTTGAAGCCGCTGTTGCCAGTGCCCACAAGCATGGTATCAAGCTATTTGCCTGGGCCACCCTACAAGACTTTCATATCGTTCGTCAGGCAGGCAAGATTCAGAATGTCACGCCCTTTTTTGACCGTAATCCACACCTTTACTGGTCAAGCCTTGATGGCAAGAGTTTCCACCCCGGGATTCCCTGCTATGCCTATCCCGAAGCACGTCAATATTACCTGGACCATATCCAAGAAGTACTGGGCTATGGGGTTGATGGCGTCTATGTTTGCTTTCGCAGTCATTGCGGTGAACCTCATCGCAATGATGAATTTGGATACAACGAACCGTGGTTGAATCAATTGCGCGACGAATTAGGCTTTGTGCCATCGGTTGAAGAACAATGCGACCATCCCTGGTTGTCTTATCGCCTGCAGAAGGTGCGAGGCACTTCGTATACACATCTGCTGGCTGATATTCGAAATCTGGTTGGAGACGCGTGCCCGGTATGGGTGGGCGTTGGGGAGGAACCCGATATTTTGATTGCCGGACACAGTGCAAAGGAGAACCCGCAGCGTGCATTTCACCGTGTCCGACTGGATGTTCGCGGTTGGTGTCGTGACGGACTGGTTGATACGGTGATTGTCGTGGTCAGTCGACTAAATCCGTGCGATCCATCTCCAGCCCATATCTACCGTGATACGACAGACCGGTATGGTAAGAAACTTTATCCGTGGCTTAATCTGATCTCGCATTTTCGAAATTCACAGGGACAGGCCCATAAACATACGCCACCACCGGATCAACTGCGGAAAATCGTTGCGGCGGTCCAGGACGATGAGGTGGATGGTGCGGTTCTTCACGAAGTGGCTGATCTGGAGTTTTCATATCAAAGAATCTATATAGACGGAAAAAAGGATTCTAAGATAGAACCTCAGGTTGATCGCGATGCTCAATGGGATGCATTGTTGGGGTAAAACGGTAACGCCAGCTTGTGGGTTAAGCGTTGTTTTTTGCGAATGTGATCAAGCTAGTGACCAAAAAAAACTTAGTATTGAGTGTTTCCGTGGTAATCTTGATTGCCGTCGTTGTGGTTGTCATGTTATTAGTAGGGGACTTCCACCAACAGGACAAGCAAGATCGGTTCCGGGAAGGAGCGTCTCGAGCAATCGTCGAGAACTTCGCCTTGTATGATCAGGATGGGAAATACCAAGAACTTTATTACCGTTCGGATATGAAGGCTATCGTTATTGTCTCGCAAGGCAATGGCTGTCCAATTATTAGGAAAAGTATTCCTTACCTCAATCACTTGCAGGAACAATATGAGTCTCTCGGCGTTTTCTTTCTTATGATCAATGCAAATCAACAGGACACTCGACCGGCCATCAAGAGTGAAGCAGATTTATTTGGTATTTCCATGCCGATTCTCAAGGATCAGGCACAAGCCATTGCAAAGTCTTTGAGCCTTACTCGGACTGCGGAGGCAATTCTCCTGGATACAGGGGATTGGTCGATGGTCTACAGAGGAGCGATCCATGATGGCCTTGGCTATGAATCAGACAAAGGTCGCATTGAACATCATTATCTTCGCGATGCAATAAATGCACATCTCAATAACCGCGCGGTGGTGACAGATACCACTGGTGTTAAGGGTTGTCTGATCAATCTGGATCAAGAGGATGAACAAACTGGTTATACATATGCCAGAGATGTCGTTCCCATTCTGAATAAGCACTGTGTTGACTGTCATTCTAACGGTGGTGCAGCTCCCTGGAGTATGGACGGTTATAAGCGTGTGAAAGGATGGGGGCCAATGATCCGAGAGGTTGTCAGGACCAAACGTATGCCCCCTTGGCATGCGGATCCAGCTTGCGGGCGATTTGAAGAAGACAATTCATTGTCTGCAGAGGAAGAAAAAATACTGATCGGTTGGGTTGAGCAAGGATTTCCCAAGGGGCAAGGCAATGATCCATTGGCCAAAAAAAGGCAAACATCATCTGTATTTTGGGGCCTTGGAGAACCGGATCTTAAATTCCGTTTGAAAACCAGCCAATCAGTTACTGCGACTGGTGATGATGAATTCAGGATGATTGAAGGTGATCGTCCTATCGATAGAGATATCTGGGTGAAGGCTATTGATATTCGACCGGGTAATGTCAAGGTGGTTCATCACGGCAACTTGTCGGTGGTATGGCCGGATAATTCCGGGACTGTGGATAACTTGGCGACCGGGGAATCTGCAGATAGGAATCGCTGGCTTGCCATGGGGGGAATGAGTATGGAGAAGGGCTCCATGATCGCAGCCTACGCGCCAGGCAACCGAGTTCTTCAACTGCCACAGGATACGGGTGTGTTTCTTCCCAAGGGATCACGTCTTTTGTTCGAAATGCACTACATTACAACGGGAAAGCCTGAAACAGATTTAACGGAAGTTGGATTCTATCTACTTGATGAGAAGCCAACAAAATTATTATCCGTCTCAACAATCAATAATCGGAATATCAAAATACCTGCCGGCGAAAAGAACTATAAAAGAAGAGGTAATATGTTTGCACACAACGACCTTTTGCTTACTGCATTGCAGCCCCATATGCATTACCGCGGTAAGAGCATGAAGTTTATCATTGAATACCCAGACGGATCATCCGAAATCGCGCTGTCTGTGCCTAATTATCGATTTAAGTGGCAACGAAGATATACATTTGCCGAGCCTAAATTCGTGCCGAGGGGAACGACCATCCATCTGGAAGGTTTTTATGATAATTCGTCTCAGAACTCTGACAACCCGGATTCGGGGCAAGAGGTGGTTTATGGCCCTTACAGCCATACAGAGATGTTTCAGGGTATTGCATTCTACATCAATCAAAATTCAGGTAGAGCGCCTAACT
>CAUZIY010000255.1:0-3492 GCA_963579995.1 Phycisphaerae bacterium | reverse complement strand
CATAAAAGGCATGTCGCCCATGATGAAGCAGTTGGGTGCTCCACGTCGCACTGCTGCCGTGATGGTCAGCATGAAGTCTATCGAGACTTGGTTTGTGTGTTCGTAGCCAAGAATCATCTGCGCAGCGGTATCACCGACCAGTAAGGACTGCACGCCTCCCGACACAAGCCATTTAGCCGTTGTGGCGTCATAACAGGTGAGCATGGCGAATTTTTCTCCCTGCCGTGCCATGCGTCGAAGTGTTGCTAACGTGGTTCGTTCTGCGGATGATTGGTTCATGCTAGTATTTTTCGTCGAAAAGCAATGGATGCCACCAAGCATCATGAATTATAGGTCTGATACCATCGTTGTGGTTTTTACAATAATACGTGTTCTGTTCCTCTCTAAGTTTTGGTTTGTCATGGTTTTAGCCTGGGTTAACCACCCTGTCTTAAACGCGGTTCTCTAAAGAGAACCGCAAATAATCTGCAGTCACACCAAGCCGCAGCTTAAGGCGATACCACCGATAAGGCCAAGGGGTGAGCCGCCCGGACCATTGCTACGTCGGCTTACGAATTTGAACTTGACCATCCATTACGCGTGTGGCAAAGGTTTCCACGGTGATTTGAGGATTATCCGGACATTTACCGTCCTCAATCCCAAATGCCCAACCGTGCCACGGGCAGATTACACAGTCATCATGAATTGGCCCATCTGCAAGACTTCCGCCGGCGTGTGGACACACATTGTCCATGACATATATCACATCATCGTCACTGCGAAGGACCGCCAATCCACGGTCTTTGTATTCCACAAAATGGCCGCGATTGGTCGCAACATCTTCTAGGGCGCATAGAGTTACCCAGTCTTCTTGTTCGGGCTGACCAACACCGTTACCTTCTGATGGATTTTCTGTCTTATTCATGGGCAGGTTACAGTTTAACGGGATTGTCCGTCAATGGAATATTCGATGTTGATTATTGGATTTAGAGTAGGCGATATGGTGTAGTTGGGACGTTCTTGAGGAACATCATTTTGGCCATACTCCCGCCGTCCCCTGGGCCAGAAAGCGCCATCGCAAGATCCAAAACCATTCATCAATAATCCTCGCTATCATTGCATCTGGCGGAAAATTAACTATTGATGGATCATAATGCCTGCCGATTGCTACAACCCCAATATTATAGCCTTATGAAACAACACACCAAACAACGACTGCTTACACCTGGGCCATCACCGGTACCACCGGAAGTTCTCCAGGAGATGGCCCAGCCGATCATTCACCATCGGACGAAACAATTTCGTGCAATATTTGGTGAGTTATCCCGACTCCTGCAGAAGATTTTCTGTACTGATGGTCCGGTATTAAGTATCACCGGATCCGGCACCACCGCCTTTGAGGCAACCCAAGTCTCGTTAGCCAAACCAGGTACTAAAGTCATCACCGTGGCTAATGGGAAATTTGGCGAGCGTTGGCAGGATATCTACGACCAGTATCAATTTGAACAAGTTCGGATCGAACTGCCGTGGGGGCAGGTGCCGTCGGCCACACAGATTCAGGCGACGGTTGATGAGCATCCTGATGCGAGTGTTGTCACCGTTGTACACAGTGAAACGTCTACCGCAACGGCATGCGATATCCAAGCTATTGCGCAAGTAGTAAGGCACACCGACGCACTGCTAATCGTTGATGGCATTACGTCCGTCGGAGCGATTCCCATTGATATGGATGATTGGGGCATCGATGTGGTCGTTAGTGGGTCACAGAAGGCCCTGATGCTTCCACCAGGTTTGGGCTATGTTGCATTGGGACCACGGGCTGTCGAACGGTTGAGCCAGTTTGAACCAGTCCATGCCTATAACCTGGATATTCGCCGCTGGCTGACACCGTGGTACGCCCAGGATGTGCCATTCACACCGCCCGTTTCTCTCATCCGCGGCCAACGCGTTGCGTTAGAGATGATCGAACACGCGGGATTGCGAAATACGCAACAGAAAACCGCCCAACTGGCGGCTGCTACACGAGCAGTCTTGACGGCTTGGGGACTCAAATTAGTTAGCAAATCACCCAGTGATTCTGTGTCCGGAGCATTTTATCCCCAGGGTATTGAGGATGGGCCTTTTCGCTCCATTCTTCGAGACGGTCACGGTATTCATATTGCAGGCGGGCAAGATGGCCGGATGGCTGAGTGGTCCGGGAAAATATTTCGTCTCAGTCACATGGGTTATGTCAATGCTGATGACACGCTTGCGGCACTCAATGCGATTGAAACAGAACTGGTTGAAGGTGGCTGTGCCATCGAGAAAGGTTCAGCCCAAGCCGTTGCCGGTAAGCATTTAAATAACTTGGATCGGTAAAGAATTCCAGCAGGAAAATTCGGTTGTAAGTAAATCCTTTACACCGGTTGTGATCAAAACCAAACCATGTGATTGCCAGTGTTGGTCAGTTATGTGTCGCCACGATTCAAGTTGTAAAATCTGTTCCATGGGAATGTTTTATGGCACGTCGCTTTGTTCTATTAGACCGTGATGGCACCGTCGTTGTCCATAAACCTTATCTTGCCAATCCTGCCAACGTGCACCTGATCGCCGGTGTGGCCGATGGAATGCGGCGACTATTGAATATTGGTTTTGGCTTGGTCGTAGTTACGAATCAATCGGGTATCGGGCGTGGTTATTTCAATCTGGAGCAGATGAAGCAGACCAATCAGCGTATGGTTGAATTGCTCGAAGAACACCGCGTTAGGTTGGACGGTATCTACTGGTGTCCGCACCGGCCAGACGAGGGTTGTAATTGCCGAAAGCCCAGGCCTGGCATGCTCCAGGATGCAGCAAGAGAACAGGATTTTGAATTGTCAGAATGCCATGTGATTGGGAATGCTGCTTGTGATATTGGCGCGGGGCAGGCGGTTGGCGGTAAAACTTATCTGGTAGGTGGCCCCGATGGCCATGAAGCAGCTGCTATAAAGCTTGGTCCCGATCATGTGGTGGCCAATGTGGGCCAAGCGGCTCATGTGATCGAACGGCTTGCTCAAGCCTGAGCAACGCCCCTATTGTTTCATATGTCCGGTCTGTCCCAGGGTCTGATAACCCGCGTCGCCATAGACCAAGCAGGTAAGCACCGGCGGAGTCGAGGTGACTTGGCCTTGTGGACTTTTACCGGTCGTGGATTTAATGATGGGTAGGGTGATTCGCCTCGCGCAATGGCCATATATGGCTATGCCATGGTTGAGTTCCGGTACTGGATTACCGATGCATAAGCAGTCGGTCCACATGCTCTAAAAGTTTGGGGAGTTTGCCGTGTTCATACGACCACCTTCTGAGAATCCCAGGGCAGGTTGCAACTGGTTAGCGGACTGTTCGCTCGTGGTTAGGATGACTGCCGCGGTTGTGATTATCCTAACCATAACCCTCACCGCGGTATTCTGGTGGTCGGGGCACCGGCATCAGAAGTTGATCCAAGACCACCTGTCACAGCAGATGAAAACACTGTCTAGTGACCTAGTACACACC
>CAUZIY010000254.1:0-3513 GCA_963579995.1 Phycisphaerae bacterium | reverse complement strand
ACACCAGGGACCACCAGTTGACCGGATTTTGATATCCCCAGCCAGGCAAATTCCTCTGGTGCAATACAGTCCGGTACGCCATGACGATCGTCCACCAGCAAATGCACCTGTGGATTGTGGGTCTTGTTGATGATGCGTGAACTGAAATTCATTCGTCCGTCAATCACCTGATCAAGCCCCCGGAAACCTGGCAGTTGGAACTTCACGCGCCAATTGCTAAACGAATGTTTAAGAAACTTGCTCCATAAACCCATGCCCGCAATGGATTCTTCATGCTTGACCATCTAGCCAAGCACCTGGTCGTAAGACTGATACTTTTCCGGTCCTGCCGTGTAAGCCCGGTGAATTAAACCGACTACCGGAGCTCCCCATGTAAATATACGGACCAGCCGCCGTGTATCTGCCAGGGGCAGGGATACCATGGTGCTGGAAATACACAGACCCAGGCAACACAACAGCCAACCAACAAGAGGCGGGTACTGATTGTCAAATGATTCCGTGCCAGGATCACCAATGATCACAAATCCCAGGCCTACGAACATGGCCATCGCGCCAATCACAAAACCAAAAGCTCCACGTTTCATGAACCCCACAACCACCAGCCGCCAGATAATGCGGGCACCCACCTGCCGTGGCGCAGGTGCAAGGCGGGCAAAGAATTCAAAACCAGGCTGTAGCGTCATCTCCGGGATCACCAACCGGGGATACCGAGTTGCCGTACTGGCATTGTGACATCATGACCCACATCCTGTCTTGGATGCCGTCTTACAACAATGCATCTTCATGAAGTCGACAAAGTCTCGCAAAATGGCCGTCACCGTAGGAAAGATCTCCGTAGGTTCCCACCTCGACGACCTTACCGTCGGCCATCACCACCAGGCGATCTGCAGCCATGATCGTCGATTGGCGATGGGCAACAACAATCACCGTCCGGCCCTCGGTTACTCGGGCCAGGGCGTTTTTGATGAGATGTTCTGTTTTGGCATCCACTGCACTAGTGGCCTCATCCAACAGCAAGACCGGCGCGTCTTTTAACAAGGCCCGGGCGATTGCAATACGCTGCTTTTGACCTCCGGACAAACGGATGCCACGCTCGCCGACGATGGTATCCAAACCATTGGGGAATTGATCGATGAACTCCGCTGCATGCGACGCTTCCACGGCCAAACGCACCTGGTCGTCACTGGCGCCTGACTGGCCTATCAGCAGATTGTCGCGAATGGTGCCATGAAACAGGAATACGTCCTGTGATACCACCGATACATGCTGGCGAAGATATTCCAGGGGCAGCGACCTGATATCACATCCGCCGAGCTGAACCGTTCCGCTTTGGACATCATAGAAACGAACAATCAAGTTACAGGCTGTGGTTTTGCCCACACCGGTCATGCCGACAAGTGCAACGGTTTCCCCTTCACCAACCTGGAACGAAACGTCACGAAGTACCGGCTGGTCGAGACTGTAGCTGAAACAGACATCCTCGAATTCCAGGTCAAACCGGGGATCTAGTGGCACTTTGGCATCGGGACGACTCACAATTGACGGTGGTGTATCCAGCAATTCAAAGACACGTTGGGCACTGGCAGCCGCCTTCTGCATGTTTTCCGTGAGATTTGCCAGGCGCAGAAACGGAAGAAAGATCTGTCCCAGGTACATCAGAAATACTACCAGTTCGGCAACATCGAGCTTCAGGACCCCATGCTCACCACCTGGGCCGATCATCCAGGCGCCTGCACATACGATCAGCACCAACCCCACACCACTGGTGGCCTCGACAATGCCTGCTGGAACAAGTGACCACTTGTTGGCGTAAATCATCGCGTTGCGATAATCCGTGCTCTGCTCTTTAACCTTGCGGGCCAGTGGCCCTTCCTGCACAAATGACTGGATCACCGTCAGGCCGGACAAATGGTCCTGGATTCGTGCCTGGACATCTGCAAAACGCCTGCGTGTACCACGCCAATGATTTCGTGTCCGGTAGGTAATAACGTATAGAAGGCAGGCCATGAACGGCAGGGGTAACAGTGACACAAGTGCAAGCTGCCAGTTGATCAGGAATAATACGATTCCCATGGTCACCGGAATGACAATGGCCAGTAGTGTTTCGGGGATACCGTGGGCAATAAAATCCTCCACGGCTTCCACATCACCCAGTGAACGTGCCACGAGATTACCGGTGTGCTGTCGATTCACGAAGCCGGGTGACATCTTTTGAAGATGGGCATAGGTGTCATTGGTTAACCGATGCAAGGTGCGAAACGCCGCAATGTGAGAACTCACACCGTATAGATATCGCATTACACCACGCAAGAGGTATAACACCGCCATCGCAATGCCAAGCAGGAAGAAATCGCGAGCGGCCGCACCAGAATCGAGCCAGCGGATCATGCGGCCGACCAGCAGCGGTGGGATAATGCCGATCCCGGTATACATCAACCCGAAGAAAACCGACCATGCCAAAAGGCGCCGGTCATCCTGCAGCAGTTTCCACATTCGACGGCTGAAACTCATATAAATCCTTCGCGTATTTCATCCCTGCTGGATGCATCTCCCGGCCGCATGAACAGGATTGGCAATTATCGCTGCGACCATGGCAGGCGATCATGAAAATATCCCTGTGTCCGTCTGCCCGTTTTTAGAATCAACGACCTGAAACAGATACAGTTTACAATTATGCCTGACAACTCGAATGCTGCGGCTTTATGGTCCACCAATCTCACCGTAGGCCGGTCATGGCGTGCCCTGTACTCCCAAACGCCGTAATTGGCATTATTGGTGTTCTCACTGACAGATTGTAGTCATAAAAGATGTGCGGATGACCATGAACATTCAACCATTTCCTGCTGACAATCAGTAACATAGATGAAATCTCCTGACTTACAATGATCCTGTATCAATTCAAGCCGGGTAACGATCCCAGGAAACTCAATTCAATGGCCCGCCTAATTCTCAATAATGATTCCGGTGAGTTCTATGCCTTTGATGAACCGATGGACGTGGCCCACCTCCATCGCCAGGTCGACATGCTTGTGGGTACGGGGGTTGACACGCTTGCGTGGAATATCGGTGTACCCGGTGCCTATCGGTATGACACCAAAGCAAGCACCCGCTGGGGACATGGCATCCCACAATGGTCGCAGGCCCGCTGGTACCGGGTACAGGAGAACCTGGAGTCGTTTATCAAACGCGGGATTGATCCGTTACGCGTGATCCTTGATCGTGGCAAGCAAAAGGGGATCAGGGTCTATCCAAGCGTTCGCATCTATGACTGCCAGATGGGTGGTGATCTGGATCCGATGAACCGAGCCCACCCGGAGTGGCAAATAGGGGAGTATCCCCGCTTTGGACCGGCAAAAGATTTCAAGGCGGAAACATATCGCAAACAACTTGATCTTGCCCAGCCCGCTGTTCGTGAACGGACCGTGAATGTGACCGAAGAATTGCTGGATCGCTATTCCGTGCAGGGATTGGAACTGGATTTTCAAAGACGACCCCATTTTTTCAAACCGGATG
>CAUZIY010000253.1:0-3561 GCA_963579995.1 Phycisphaerae bacterium | reverse complement strand
CGCCCCCATGACCCAACTTGGTGGGATCACAACATTCACTGCCTTGGCGCACTTTTACAGCCTGGTTTTATATCTTTGTTTCAGAAGAAAACACGGGTCATGTAACACCCGGCGGCAACCGAGTCCAACCAATCCGATCACCACAACCGCCATGGTTGCCGGCTCGGGCACATGCGAGTTTAAGCCTTCGCCCTGTGTGGATTGTGTCCCGGCCCAGTTTGCACCCAGAATGCCGAGGTCCGCCACATCGATCATATTATCGCCGTTGAAATCGCCATCAGAAAATGAAACTTCGCCCGCACCAAAGTTCACGCCCAGAATGCCGAGATCTGCCACATCCACGACACCATCGGCATTGGCATCACCGGGCACCTGTATGTCTCCAACCAAGACACCAGCCATCACATTGTCGATCAACAGGTGTTCAAATGAAACGCCCCCGCCACCAATCTGAAATCTGTTTAGATCGTAGGAACCGTTGTACGATTCAAAGTCGCCCAACACCATGTTCTCATCGATCCACAGATCCAATCTCTGGTTAGCTGACTTGTAATGAAGCGTAATGGTGCCTTGGTCAATAGGATCGGGAATGACAAACTCTGAAGTGATGCCATCAGAACCACCTGGCGCCGGTCCGTACCGGACCTTGTATCGATTGGCCTGACCTTCAAAATATGAATACGCTTCGCGTCTCTTGCCGGCTGCCGCCAATTCCTCGCTGGCACCGGTGATCGTGATGATATCGCCGGCCGTCGCCCCCTGGGGTTCAAACAACTTGTCACCTCCCAACGTGTCGCCGGGCACGGTTTCAACCTTCACATCGAACTTCAAAACCCAGTCCCTTTCTGTATCCATGGGTGCTTTGGTACCTGGAATATTCTTCATGGTCACGTCGAACCGATAGACCGGACTGGGACAATTCACTGTTTCATTAAAGGGATGAACATTGCCGCCACATAGAACCGCTGCGTCTGAAAACGGTGACTCATCGGTAATGCCCCAACCGGATGAGCGGTGTCCATTTTTCCCCCATTGTTCAGCACCAAAACGCCAGGTGTTCGGATCATTCGGATCTCCGTCCAATGGGATTAAAAGCCCCGGCTCATCGTCAACCAGAACAGGGACTGGCGGTCCGGCGAAACAGGCCACGGCAGGAAGACACACCAATATCGTGATAGAAATGTTTGTAATGTAGTGGTGCATTAGGCCTCCCTCCATAACCCATCACAAATAAGAATCGCGATCCGCCACTGGAAATATCATATCGCAACCGCCGCCCTAAATCGCATTCTCCTCAACCCGATCGCAGGGAACAGGCTGATAGCAGGTTGTATGACTTACACACCCGTGGAAAGCCAACCACCATCTACATATAGATCTGTAGCGGTGATATAACCCGACGCCGCCGAAGCGAGAAAAATACACGGGCCGACCATGTCCTGTGGCTTCCCCCATCGACCAAGCATCATTCTTTTGGTTCGCTCGGCACGTATCTGGTCGTTGCCGTAACTTCGCGCGGTCATGTCAGTCCGGATATAACCGGGTCCGAGGTTATTCACGCGGACATTGTATTGGCCGTAGTCCCTAGCAAGCGCTCGCGTCAGTTGCCTCACGCCGCCCTTGGCCGCACAGTAACCGGCATTCAACGGGAAGCCTTGTTCTGCGGCGAGACTGGTGACATTAATGATGGCGCCACCACCATGATCTTTCATCACTTGCGCTGTTGCGGTGGACAAATAGAACACCGCGTGAAGATTGACAGCCAATGTCTGAGCCCAACCCTCGTCGGAATATTGATCGGTTGGTGTTGCACCCGCACAGTTGACCAAAACATCGACTGTCCCCGACCGGTTGACCACTTGCGGCACCACGCGTTCGACCGCATCTCGGTCAGCAAGTTCACACTCCACGACGGTCGCCTTGTCATTACCGTAACCAGCCACCTGGCCATGGATATCTGGTGATCTAGCCACGAACGTCACGTGTGCACCACGTGCCAGAAAACCTTCCGCCATCGCCCGCCCCATGCCCCGGTTGGCCCCCGTCACAATGACCACCTTGTCGCGAACTGAAAATAGATCATCGGCATCAGAAATATGGTTGGCATCTTGCGCCTGTGTCACTGTAGGTTTCCTTTATTTGCCTTATGGCCATTGGAATTAAGCAATCTCGGGACGAAGCCAGTCGGCCAGTGCACCCAGGTCGGTCTGCCAGTTGATATTGGCCGAAGGTAATTGATAGCGATTCGTTGCATGCGTTATATAAGGCACCGGCAACTGAAGATGCCAGTCCCGGGCAGATTGAAAATATTGCTTCACCACGCGTTCAACGTCATCATCGAAGGAGCCGCCGGGGTAGGCGAACGATCGGATTGACCGCCCCATCTGTTCTTCCGTGCGCTTCTTACCGAGCGCAACTTCATTTTCAACTTCATCCAAACCTTTTTCCTCCTTGAGTTCCTTGAGCCAGTAATGGGATTTCGTGTGACCCCCTATCGCCCATCCGACATCCTGTAAATCTCGCAGTTGCGTCCAACTCATCGCCGGGAACTCAGCCGTGGATCCCATGTGCTCCAGTTCACAGCCATCGGCAAGTTCAGTAATCGCAAATACCGTACCGGCAAACCCAAGTTCGCGCATCATTGGCCACGCAGTGGTATAGACAGCCATGCGATTATCGTCGAAATCAATCAGCACTGGATGCGATGGCAGTTGCTTTTTACCATCCATCACATCGATCAGATCCTCGTGCGTGATGGCCGTCATGCCAAACCTTGTCATAACGTGCAGATGTTCGGCGAATTGGTCGGACCAAGTATGACCGTAGCCGCCACCTAGTTGTGCTGACCCTTCCGGCGCATGCTGATCACGATCAAGCACTCGGTGATAGCAGAGTACAGGAATCCTCGTGTCGGGTTTAAGTTTTATGGCCGTGGTAATTGACACTTGATTGGATCTCTTGCCGCATACTCTAACGCATGGATTATCCTGGACAAATAAACATGCAGACACCCTTCAATTTTAAGCCGATAGACTTGTGATACACACCAAATAGGGGAAACTGATGTTCAAATACTAAAAGAGGATGTAGGTTGACCACGTTGTATCAATCGGACAAGAAACTCTTGCCCAGACCTGATCAGCTTGATCTTAGATGATGAATATAATTGTGATTGAGTGGCTGGTGATGATCATTTCCCCGTACCCGCCCCATGAACCTCGTGGCCACGCGATGCTGCGCCCATGTCCAACCATCCCCCGATTCCCATTGGGGCACACAGAAGCCCCGTACTCCTGTCTTGCCCGCCAATCAATTTTGAATGACCGTTCAGTTCCAGATCGGCTTGCTAACCTGCACGACGACGTCCCAGATAACCAAGTCCAGCCACCATAAGTGCGGCGCTTGTCGGTTCAGGAATCAACGATACCAGTCCGGTCGATTGCAGGGCCTGCGCCAGCGAACCAGACTGCGCTGCACTCCAGTTGGCACCCACAACACCCAGGTCCGCAACGTCTACCGCACCATCCAAATTGGCGTCACCATCACTGTACGTCACGGTAC
>CAUZIY010000252.1:0-3568 GCA_963579995.1 Phycisphaerae bacterium | reverse complement strand
TACCGCCGATGCATATGGCACGATGCTCGACATGATCGTTCAGGGACTGGATCGCGCCGGCCCCCTCGATGGGTTGCTGGTTGCACCACATGGCGCTGCGGTGAGCCAAGTGCACCAAGACATGGATGGCCACTGGCTGGCCACGGTGCGTGATCGAGTCGGTCCCGACTTGCCGATCGCCTGCACGCTCGATGCACACGCCAATCTTTCTCGCCGAATGCTCGATGCATGCAATGCAACGATTGTTTACCGCACAAACCCGCACACTGATCAGCGCCAGATCGGCATACAGGCCGCCGAATTACTGCTGCGTACGATCCGCGGACAAGTACAGCCAACTCAGGCAGCCAGTTTCGCCCCCTTGGCAATTAACATCGAACGTCAGGAAACCGCGAAGGAGCCCTGCAAATCGCTTTACAGTGCGGCCAACCGCCTTCTCACGCAGGCAACAGTCCTCTCTGACAGCGTGGTACTGGGTTTTATGTACTCCGATGTTGCCGAGATGGGCACTTCTTTTATCGTCGTCACCGATAATGATGCGCCGCTGGCCCAGAAACTGGCCGATGAGTTGGCTGATTTTGCTTGGCACCGCCGCAGCGAGTTCGTGGCCCACCTGTGTTCGATCGATGATGCCATCGATCTGGCGCTCAGGTCACCATCCCCCGTGTGCCTACTTGATATGGGCGATAATGTAGGTGGCGGTTCACCTGCCGACGGCACGCTCATGGCCCATGCTCTAACCGCCCGCCGTTTACCTCGAACATTCGTCTGTATCTACGATCCGCAATCCGTCCAAAAGGCCGAACAAGCCGGTGTTGGCCAGCACGTTGAGTTAACAATGGGCGGCCAAACCGACCCTCTGCATGGAGAGCCGCTTACCCTTCGGGTCATCGTGCAAGGCCTATACGACGGAAAGTACACTGAGTTACAAGTGCGCCATGGGGGAAAGCGTGACGGCGACATGGGACGCACCGCGGTCGTGCAAAGCAAATACGGCCTGACGATACAACTTACGTCATACCGAACTGCTCCATTTAGTCTGCAGCATGTTCGTTGCTGCGATCTCGATCCAGCCGTATTTCAATTACTTGTGGCTAAGGGCGTGGTGGCACCGATAGCCGCCTACGCCGAAGTGTGCAAGACATTTATTCGCATCAATACGCCAGGCGTCACCTCTGCCGATCTAAGTCATTTTGATTACAAGCATCGGCGACAACCACTGTTTCCTTTCGAGGATGATGACACAAGTTGACATGATAGATATTGCACTAAATTTAAATTAAGTTTGCATGCTCATAAAGGTTGCTATATTTTAGACTTTTGGAATATAACCTGCGGCACCACAGGTTACCATCCCAAGGGTCCATGATGTGGATTCGCAAAACATGACAAGTCTACAACTGCCCGCCTAAGTAGGCGTACCATTCATACCTAGGGCCTATTGCCCTCCAAAATTTCTTGGAACACATGGAACTTCTCAGCGAAAAACAAGTCGAAGACTTCCACGAACAGGGATATGTGATCGTACCTGGACTACTCTGTGATGAAGAAATAGACCGAATCACATCTGGTGTGATGCGTCGCATCCATCAGGGAAATGCCATACCACGCAGCCAATCATATCCGGCAACGGCCGTCAGGTTTACCATAGATCGAGGCAATGTAGAAGATCCAGACCTGGCCTATATCGCCACGCATCCGGGCATCATTAATGCTGCTGAAACGCTACTTGGCAATCCCGCAATACTTTCCGCATTTGTCTGTTACCTAAAAACACCGGGCGCTAAAGGCACAAGCGGTGACTATCAGGGATCACACCCAACTGCTCATCAGGATTACAAAACGTATCACCACGCTGGCTCATCCTTAAATTGGCTGTTTGCTATCACGCCACTAGGTGACCTCGACGAAAAAATTGGACCACTCTACGTCTCACCAGGTTCACACAAACTCAGCCGCATTCGCAAGATGAAAAATGGTGTCCACCACGTGGAACGCGCTCAGGCAGAAAAGGTTGCACCGCTTGTCAATGCCAATTTGCGTAAGGGTGACTTGCTCCTCATGCACATGTTCTGCTGGCACGAAGGTGGGCCGAACCAGGCAAACCGTGACCGGATCGGCGTCTACAACAAATTCCGTGCAGCCAATGCACCGCCCGCCTGTGGACCAAACTTATTCAATGAGTCCGTCGCCGAGGCATTAACCATCGACAATCGCTGCCTAACACCCCATCACAGTGATCGTGACGTCACGAATACCCGGCTGTTAATCGAGCATGATTCGAAGTACCTGATGGTCAGCCACAGCCGCGGTGAAGATGCTTGCCAAGACTCATGGGAATTGCCGGGTGGCAACTTGCGAAAAGTTGATCTCAAACGTCCACACGATGCAGGAAACGTCATCGATTCTCTTGAACAGAATGTCTGCGAGCAGACAGGGATAGAGGTGCCTTGGATGACCTATATTGGTGATTACGCCGAAGGTGACACCCTGTGCCGCATATACGCCCATCCGCTCACAGGCAAAAAGCCGAATATGAAATGCAATGCTGATCAGCGTACCGAATGGATTTCGGCCGACCAATTCAATCAATTCGCAAAGAACCGACAGCTGGCCAACGGATATGAGCCTCAAGTTATTGACCAATGGCTGGACAACTCCTATCTACGTGGGGTGGGTGAATCCAAACGCCGCGCCCGACCAGGAATCACCTAAACTCCGTGCGCCCTGCGGCTCAAAGTTCCTATTCTCCATTGGCCCTTTTTTCATCCATGCTGGCCATTGCTGCAATCATCGACTATCCAGGCGATTGGTTGATATTCAGCAGAATTACAGGCAATGCCGAATCTGGTCTTTCAGCTACATCTGCACTGAAGATCTGTGCCCTGTGGCTGCTATTCAAGCCAACTTCGATCTTTCGGTTTGGCCTGTTCCTCTGCGCAACAATCGCCACTATCTTCGTCCTCTTGCCGCGCGTGCCTAATCACTTAATTTTTGTGTTTGTAGTGGCCTGTTCAATTATCGCCACATGGGTTGGTCTCCTGGTCCGTGACAAAACCCTGAACATTGATGCATCGGCGCTTTACAACACTTTTTCACCGATCGTTCGCGCCGAGGTGCTGTTGCTGTATTTCTGGGCAGCGATCCACAAGTTCAACAGCGGTTTTTTTAATAGTTCAACAAGTTGTTCCACGCTTCATATATTCAAACTCAAAGACCAGATGCATTTCATCCCAACCCCCGAAGCATTCATCACGGGCAACATCTATTTGACCATCTTCATCGAGATCCTCATCCCTCTATTTCTTCTTTTCCGACAAACGCGAATGATTGGGCTGCTTCTTGGTTTGCTGTTTCATCTAGTTCTATCGTTCAGTTATCCAGGGTTTACTGCCGTGATCTATGCCATGCTATCTCTCTTTTTGACGACCCATTTGCATCACACGTCACCGAACCAAACCAATAAACATGGCTCTGGCATGTCGGTTAAGCGACCACTATTCCCCGTCACAATTTATTACAGCCTGCAAATTTGCGCACTGCTCACGATACTGGCCCTGTTGTCACA
>CAUZIY010000251.1:0-3579 GCA_963579995.1 Phycisphaerae bacterium | reverse complement strand
CACACAGGCCGACGACACACGGTCTCATAGACTCCATGCAGACTGAAAATCAACTCTGACTGACTGACTGAACTCCCAGCCCCGCCGACGTCCCCATAAACGTCGCGGGGCCAAGAAGCAGAAACAAAAAAGTATTAGGTGTTCATTTATCTGGAAAGTCTTTACAAGGAGCATTGGAAATGAAAGCAATGACACCGATCGTGTTGATCGTAGGGGCCTTGCTGTGTAGCGAGGTCGGTGCAAGTATTGATATTGTTATTGATTGGACAGTTGGTAGTCAGCCAACCGACTTTGGCTATTCCGCCAATCACGGGAGCGTGGACACTGGCGCGGGAACGTGGAGCAGCAGCGGTGGCAGCCCGCGTCTGCATGAGCAGAATAATCTCGTGAACTCTTTGGACGCCGCCGCCACCACACCCTTTGTGCATGGCTACGCAGACATTCAACACATTAGTTTTGACAGCCATCATCAATCCGTCTTCCTCAACGGCTTTCGGAAAGACAGAGATGTCCTTTTCGACCTGACCGCAGTTGAGAACGTGTATCGAATCGCTCACGGCGATTTCAGTAATACGGCAGATATCGCGGTCGTCAACAACGACGGCCAGCAACACCGTTACGGTTGGGAGTTGGACCGGGCGGCATCCATCGTGAAGATTTTCTTTGACGGCGCACAGGTCGGTGCGCCCGGCGGCTATTCAGTCTCTACGGCCGTCACCGATACCGAGCACTGGTTTGGTGACCGCCAGGGTAGTTCAGACAATTCGGAGGTCTGGAGTAGCTTCGTCATCCAGAACGGGCAGATGATTCCTGAGCCGTCGTCGGTGGCACTGGTTGTTGCCGGTGGTCTGGGCATGCTCGCCAGGTGCCGCAGACGCGTCCAGCGGTAGATGTGATGTGCATTGGCATGGCTCGGGATTTTTCCCGAGCCATGCTTTTTTGATCTTCTCTAAACGGCAATCGTTGCGTTGTACATAATGTGTTTGGGAATGTTTAAAAGAACCATATTGCTTTTGATGGTTTTCGTTTCATTGTGGATTGGCTCTGATGTTCTTGGTGGTGCGCCGCAGGCCGTTCTCGACGACAATGAGCCGGGTCTTCAATTCCTGTTTTCCGGTGATCCGGACACCACGGAATCTGGTTGTGAACAGTCCGGTGACCGGGCCCCACAGGGAACGCCTGGGAAGGTTCATAACGAATTACTTGACTGTGACAACTGGGATTTCAAGCCGACGAATTGGGGCCAGGCAAGTTTTCTTCAGGGCGCCTTTGTGCTCGTCAACTCCCCGTTTTCTGATGACGGTGCCTGGGGCTGTCCGGGCAATAGATATGATCCGGCGATTGGAAATATCAGTGGGCCATGTAACAACCCTTCGGTGCGTGCGGTGACCACCTATAAGAATCAGTCCGCTGGTGGTGACGGTGGTACTTTTGCCGGCACCCCCATGGATATTGGTAAGGATTGGGTGTTCTCCTTTGATTTTAAAGTTGAAATCGTTTCCGGTGACACGTATGGAAATGACAAGCTCTTTGATATTGATGCGGGTGGACGGACGATGATTTCGCTGCAGGGGACCCAGAGGTTCCCCGGTGTTGGGGCCAGTTCATTTCGTGCCGATGGCACACCTGACCGTTACCGTCTTGAGCATGGCAATGGTGCCGGAGAGGGCATTTTCACGCAGATCGATGTTGCCCTTAACCAGGGGCGCCTGACCGTGCATTACAAGGCGGATGATCAGCGGTTTGATTTCTGGTTTAACGATGATCTGTTGCTTGCGGATTTTGACACCGCGTTGAAGGTTGATGGCGAGCGGGTTTACGCTGCGGATTTCATTCAACTTGGAGGCGGTGGAACGTCCTTTGAAAATGTTCTTTTTGACAATCTTGTCCTCGGTGTGCTGGCAACTGACAGTTGTGGCCCATCAGGCCCTGGCGCCGCTGGTGTGCCTGGCGACTTTAATTGTGATGGCGTGGTTGATGTAGCAGACCTGGGCATCATTGGCGCTAATTTCAATGGTGAGAGTGTGACTTACACTGATGGCGATGCCAACCTTGATGGCACCGTCGACGTTGCTGACCTGGGAATTGTCGGTGCCAATTGGTCTGCTGCCCAGGGCGCATCTTTGGCCCAGGCATTGGCGTTTGGTGAACTGGGTTCCCTGGTTCCCGAACCCACGACGTTCGCACTGATTGGTGCCGGACTACTCCTTTTTGCCCGGCGTCCCCGGGGCGGAAATATCACATTGGCATAACCCGCAATGCTGGTAGGTGATCGCAAGGGGTTCTCTCCGTGCGTATTGTGTTCAATTAAAAATCAATCGTACTGCCAGACGCAGCTATGGCACCAATGTGTACGATACGCATGGTTGGCTTGGACTGTTGATGAACAGGACGCATTGCAATCATGTCAATATTGGTTCAGAAAAATGAACTGGAGGCCCGTGGCCCGGTAAAACCATCATGGACAGTTGATGATGCTGTCCGTCAATATGGTGTTGGCCGGTGGGGGCAGGGATACTTCGGCGTCAATTCGAGCGGCCATGTCAGCGTTTAGCCAGGCGGCATCCATTGTGTTGATCTCAAGAAGTTGGTTGACCAGTTATGTGTCCGTGGCATCCAACTGCCGATCCTTATTCGTTTCGCAGGGATACTCAAGGATCGGATTGCCAGGATTCACAATTCTTTTTCCTAGGCGATATGTGACAATGGTTACCGGGGCAGGCATCAGGGTGTTTGTCCGATCAAGGTTAACCAGCATTGCCATGTCGTTGCGGAGATCCTTGAGTTTGGTCGTCCCTACGGCATGGGTCTGGAAGTGGGTTCCAAGCCCGAATTGCTCGCCATTATGGCCATGGTGGATGACGACCAGACGCCCATTATCTGTAACGGGTTCAAGGATAATGCTTTTGTCGAGTTGGTCATCTTGGCCAGCAAGATTGGCAAGAACATCATCCCGGTAGTCGAAAAAGTTAATGAACTACACCGCATTGTGAAATACGCAACGATGCACGCGGTCAAGCCGGTCCTGGAGTTACATCCATTTACAGGCAAGGATTATTATCTGGGTGTTTTTCTTGTCGGTGCCTACCAGGAGATTCTTGGTGATCTGCACAATCTGTTTGGTGATACCAACGCGGTTCACGTTAGCGTGGTCCTGAAGCTACGACTCTCCGAGTGCGACGAAGCCTTCGCTCACTACGTCATCGCGCATGAATTCGCCCATGCTTACTTGCGGAATGGGCCGTGGGGGGGCATTTTCAACACGGAAGACGCGGCAAACGCATTGGCAGCATCATGGGGATTTCCGGTGCCAGACAAACTTCCGTGGGTCGGGTTATGAGTAGTTACTCCTGCAGACAATACAGTCATTAAATCAGAGATCCTAAACTGGACTTGAGGCAGAACCATACTTCACGAACACCCACCGGATTTTAGATGGCATCGAACTAAGTCAGTCAACGCAAACCACCCAGTAATCCCTCCCCATGATGGGGAGGGGTGCACCTTTTTTGATTAAGCAATTGCTTAATTCATCTACTTATTATTCTTCTTCTCCTTTTTTAGCTTTCGCTTCTCCTT
>CAUZIY010000250.1:0-3586 GCA_963579995.1 Phycisphaerae bacterium | reverse complement strand
ATGTGTCCGTCATAAAATCCCGTGTTACAGCCTGTAGGGTTGATACCCCCAAAGTGATTGCCCTTCCAGATCCCATTATCCAGGCCGCCCCAATCAGTTATCATCGGGGTCTCGGCCGGTATGGCCAGATCGGACACTTTGAACACGGCAGAGTTGGTCTTGAACGGCGGGGTCGGCCAGGTTACCTGACTGGGATTGGAATTGTCATATCCGGCCAGTAGGTAATAAAAAACCGCAGCAACATAGGCAGGACCGCCCCAGCTTGGATTGTCCCAGGTAAAAGGCTCATTGGGAGCGCGGGCATTGCTGGGGCAATACCACATCTGCTTGCCCCCGGTCCATTCCTGCAAAGTGGGGCGAAGGTCAAAATAACTGATCCCGCCGGCCGGGTAATCCATGACGATATGAGTCGGGTACAGAGAACGGAAGTATGGATAACTCCCATGATTTTCCATCTGGTAGGCGGTTAATCCAAGCACGCTTTGGCGAACCTGTGACGCGCAAATGACCATGCAAGCCGACTCTTTTGCTTTTTTTAGCGCTGGCAACAGCAGTGAAATCAGAACTGCAATGATGGCAATAACAACCAACAGTTCGATCAAGGTGAACCCTGCGGCCTTGCCTGCATAGCATCTGGCATTACGCATGCTCAGATTTTCGCGATTAAACATATTCATGCTAAGTTACAGTCATGGCATGGAAAAAACTACCTACTGTAACCCTTGGCCGAACGGGCATAGAGGTCACTAGGCTGGGCTATGGGACTGCAACGGAGGGAAAAGTAAGCCCTGACAGGTGGGAGAGGGTTCTCAATGCGGTTCTTGATCATGGCATTAACTTCATTGACACCTCAAACGACTATGGTGTCGGCTGGAATTGTCCGGCCGAGGAAATGATCGGCAAGTACATTGCCTGTCGCCGCGATGAGTTTTACCTGGCAACAAAGTGCGGGTGCATACCAGGTGGCCACGTGTGGACGAGGCAGAATCTTTTTCGCGGACTTCATGAAAGCCTTGATCGCCTTCAAATGGATTATGTGGATGTCATGCAGTTGCACAATCCCACGGTCGAACAATGCCAGGAGGGCGAACTGGTTCGAGCGTTGAACGATATGCGCGACCAGGGAAAAGTCCGCTGGATAGGTGTCTCCACTTCCCTTCCACATCTGTCTACATTTCTGGAATGGGGTGCCTTCGATGTGTTCCAGCTGTCCTATTCGTCTTTTGATCGCAACCATGAGGACTGGATCACGCAAGCGGCACGCTCTGGCGCCGGGCTGATTATTCGTGGCGGTACGACAAGCGGCGAGCTTAGTGACGGGCGGGAGGATACTGACATGAGACAGAGGTACGAACAGGCTGGACTGGAAGGGCTTCGCCCGGCCAGTGAAAACCGCACGACTTTTATTCTGCGTGGCATGCTCAATCACCCTGACATTCATACCGTTATCGTGGGGACCACGAACCTTGATCACATGGGCCAGAACGTCGCCTCAGTATTGAGAGGGCCGTTGGCTACCGACACTTATGACCAGATCAATCATAGATTGGGAAAATAGTGGTTGCCTGTACGGTTTATAGTTGCCCTGCCCGCTGAAATGGATCGCCATGTCGCCAACTCCCCGAATGTTGGAAATACCTATTGATGACAGGCAGGCTTGGACCACGACGCAAGTAAACGATAGCAGGCCATGGGTGTTGCCACTGGCCCAGTCCATTCTGGACCTGGTCGAGCCAGTCGTGAACAATTGGCGGAGCATTCGTGGTCCCGTGACGGACATGCAATTAACTGCCCAGCAGTCCTTGCAGGGTCGCGAACTGTTGGGAGACCTGGAGCAAGAGCTTGAGGCGGGTTGTGGATTCGTACTGCTAGACCGTCTGCCGCTGGACCGCTTCACCAGTGAAGAGGCGACACTGGCCTACTGGTTGATCGGCCAGATGATTGGCCGGCCCATGGTCCAGAACGTCAAGGGTACGCTTCTCTACGTGGGTGCGGACTACACCAAGGGCGCCCGCTTCTCTGTAACCAATGCAAGAACCTCTTTCCATACGGACGGCGCTTTTCAGCCTCAGATGGCTGACTATATCGCCCTTCTTTGCTTGCGGACCGCCCGGTCGGGTGGTGAAAACCAGGTGATCAGCGCCTACAGCCTCCACAAGGTCCTTGTCGAGCGACACCGGGAGTTGATGGCGACAATGTACGGGCCCTTTAACTTCGACCGTCGCGGCGAGATCCAGCAAGATGAGTTACCCACCTCACCGCAGTCGATTTTCCGCTGGGATCATGTTCGCAAGGAGTTGACCATGCGGTACCTGCACTATTACATCCTTGAAGGTCACCGCAAGGCCGGCGTTGCCCTGACTATATTGCAGCAGGAAGCGATCGCTGCGGTGGAACAAGAACTAAACGACCCTTGCCTGGCCGTGGAATTCTCCATAGAGCCAGGCCAGATGCTCTTTTCGAACAACCACTGGACACTGCACAACCGTAACGCCTTCGAAGACCACCAAGACCCTCGGCGCCGTCGCCACTATGTACGATTGTGGATGCGACGCTGCTGTCCCTAGCTGCGAGAATAGCCGCTCTAGACAATTTACCGGAGACTATTGGCATGAAGATAAGACTACTGGAAACCAAAACGCTTTATAGCGATGGCAAGTACAACTCATGGACCGATATTTGCCGCTGGGCGGGGAGATACTACGCGATTTTCAATGCCCAGGCACAGGGTCATCGCGGCGGACACAAGCTCTACATGATCATGTCCTCGCCAGACGGATGGAACTGGGACGAATCTACACTCCTTGATACCAGCAAGGAGATTGAGTCCGGTGTCTGTTTTCAACCCAAGTTCCTACCAACGGCTGATCGACTATACATTTTCTCGATGGCTTTCGTTCCCAATGAATTGGATCTTGATGATCAGAAGCGAGATGAATTGAAAAAGAGATGGTTGTCACTTGGAGGCGACAAAGAACGATTCGAATATTGGGTTAGATGTCACAGCGAACGCTACCAAACTTACAGCAACTATACCCAAGACGGCAAGAACTGGTCGAGCTTCACGCCACTGCTGGACGATGGCTGGCAGATACATACCACGGCTGAGTTTGAGGGTCGATACTACATGGTTCCGCTCCATAGCCACACATATCAATGGGAGATCACGCCAGCCCTGGAAAGGATGATTCCTGTCGCCCATGAGCTAAGCCCGATCTTCACGGACGAGACTTGGGGAAAACTAAAAGCTCGTGATCTGCCCAACGGAACAAAGGCGCAGCAGATAGAAGCGAACCGTCCCAAACGGATAGAAATATTCGAAACCTGTTCCCTGATGTCTTCAACAGACGGCACGGATTGGCGAATCGTCAGCAACCTGCCCGAGGACGACAATGACGAATCAACCGTGGGTTTTGATCCTACCGGCAAGGCCCTTGTCGTCAGCAGGATTGGCGCGGCAGGGAAACATTCCTTTGCCTATGTGGCAGACCCCCCATACAAGAAGTGGAGAAGGATTTCGTTGAACCAAGTAATCCAGCAGCCTGCAGTTCAGTGGGTCAACGGCTCGTGGATCGTGGCCGGCCGG
>CAUZIY010000249.1:0-3593 GCA_963579995.1 Phycisphaerae bacterium | reverse complement strand
CGCACAAAATCACTTCCACATCCTTTTTGATGACATCACAAACCTCCACTGGATGACCTGCAATCATGTCACCGGTGTCGCAACTGATTGCTGGCATGGCTGGGCCAATGAGCGGCGTGTGCTGATGCTGCAATACAGCCTCGATGGCCTTAACTGGTTTCCCGCTGGCTGTATGGCCATGGGTTCCAAGGTCACCACGGCATTCAACTACTGCACCCCGGTCATCGATACGGATGACCTTCTCATTGTGGCGAGAACTGCAAGACACGCACCGAACCAACACGACAATGATTGCGTTACATTCCATCGTATTCCAAATTTTCGAAGCAACGCAATGAACCTGGTACAAAGGAAAGATGCGAATGATTGAATTCCACTCAAGATCCTGTTAGCCGAATGTGCCTACTCAATCTCGGCAGGTTGAACGTTGATGCAACACATGACTGATGATCCACAACAAGATCCCCGAAACCTGCCATGGAGGGCGCAGCAACAACATGCAGCCCGCTGGGGGCCGTTTGCCCAACGCACACGCGCAACCTGACAAGTTCCGGGAGGTCAAAGCTGAAGAAACTCAGGGAAATTATCCCGGCACCATTGCCTTACCTTTTCAATATCAACTTCATTAGTCGATGGGTATGGCCCACGACATTTCATGCTGGTACGGAGAAAACCAGAAAGCAAGCCCAGAAGACGGTCATAAGCCGAATCATGATAGGTATCGGGCAACTGCGCCAGAGCCTTTTCATCTAACGCCAGCAATTGACTGCACATCAGACTAAGTTGCTCGTATTTCTTGGCCCTCAATAGTTTCCACATCTGATTGATATAACGCGGGTTTGCATAGAACAACGAGGAAGATGCCCCAATCACGCCATGCGGACCAAGTCGAGCCCAATCGGGCTCACCCGTAAACACGTTGACGAACTTACTCAACGCAGCACAGCCATCTTCATTGAAACCCAGTGTTCCCGCGGTTGATTTAACCATCAGATAATTAGGAACAGCCTCATGAATTGCGCGATGCTGATCAAGCGTTAATATTTTCTTACATCGCGCTGTTTCATAGATTGAAATCGCCATCGTTGGCACCGCAGCCGCAACATCTCCAAAGAAAGGAACGACCAGCGAATCAAGCATCTGGTACCAAAATGGTAGCGCAATCTGGATGGCATCAGCACCAAGACCGGAAGCTTCAATCGCCCGCCGAATCACACCCCGCGTTGAAGTGGCGGTACACCCCAGCATGAATGGCGTGCCCATTGATTGACATTCCTCCGCACAGGCTCTCGATACAGCCTGCCATTCATCGATATCCATTGCATAAAATTCGCCGGTTGAGCCATGTGTATAAACCCCGGCGACCCCAGCCTCACAACAGGCACGGACATCCTGACGATACGACAACTCATCAAAAGTGTCGTCGTCATTCCACGCAGTGGGCAAACCAGCCCATGGCCCAACGAAGGTGTTTCTGTCCAACATTACTCGCTCGCGATCTCAAAGGCGTAAAGACGTGCATGCTCCAGTGTGAATTTGATGACGATTGACTTGCCGGACAGATGCTGCACATCGGCAACCACCGCAGACACCTCATCACCTTGAAATCGGAAAGGCTCTGAAAGCACAGGCTTACCGGCTTGATCATGGATCTCGACCAGGATAAAACCGCCCGGCTGCGTCTGCGCATTGATCTTCACCTGATTACCGTCGACCCGCACTGGCCGACTCCTCAGGACACCTTGTATATCAACTGGTTCGGCATGAGCCAATCGATAGGGTTTGCAGCGAGCAATTCCAGGAAGGTACTTCGTCTGTTTGCCATCGGCAATACATCCCTCCCATGTCTCAAAATACGGGGCATCCGCAAAATTTGGTCGGGCAGCCTTGACATCAGAATACTTGATGCGAGCCATAACCCCATAGCCATTGTGCCGAGTGTTAACAGCCGTGTAGTGGTGCCACCATTCACCATTGAAGTCGTGATACTTGTATTTTTCACGGATCATTCCAAAGTTGTAGGTACCCCCCTTCCCATTCTCAATCATGCTACGGCGGTTCTCCTTGAACCGGTGAAAATTCAGCAGGTCTCTTGTCCATATTAGTTCAGGCGCCTGCGTCTGTTCAATACCCCAATGCAGCAAGGTCGAACCCAGATAAAGATTGCGATTTGGGAACGCCTGATTGACCTTGGACAGACATTTATCAAGCACCGGCCGACCTGGCGCATCACCCAATGTGCCGAATTTCTGCATCATACCCATGGAATAAAACTGGGAACCAATCCGGTCGTAACTATCCGGCGCCAACACAAACTGACGGTGATAGTTCAGCCCATCGTCAGTCCATATTACAGCAAGGCACCGCAGCCCCAGGTGCATGTTGTCGTATACTGCCCCGTGAGGTGGATATGCTGGTGCAGCCGGGCGATAGTAATAAAACAAGCGCTTTCGATCTGTCTGCTCAACATGGCACCGGATCGATTCGGTGGTGTGCATCAAATCCATGCCCACCCCCAGATAAAACAGCGGCTCACGTTTTAGGACCAAGTACAAATCACCTCGCTTTTCAAATGGCCAATGCTCACCACCACGTGGGGAAAATATATCCGCATCCCTGGAACCCCCATCACTTGGCATGACACCTAGGCCATCACCACGTAAATCTTTGTCCTCGCCCGCTTCAGCTTTCGCCATCACATTGGCGTCCACGCCTTCACGGTTCAGGCTCTTACATTGGAAGGGGAAGTAACGCTTGCCTGATGCAATGAAGACATTATCAATGTTGACCGGACCATCCGCTTGCGGGTCATAGAATCGAAATTGTGCATGTTCAATATCATGCTCTTGCTCACTTATCGTGACACCTTTTCCGCCAGTTCCCCGAGGGTCTTCGGTATTACCCGTGTCGTCACGCAAAATGTTGTTTTCCGTTGAACCGTCATACTCGACAATTCCTAACTTCGGCTTTTCCCAATGCTCACCATCTTCGCTGATCAAAAGCATCTTCAAGTGTGCGCGCAGATGGGCTGTTTCCTTGCGTTCACTACGCCCACCCGAATTTTTATATATAGCTTCGTAACGGCGATCCGAATCATTCCATTCGATCGATTCAATCGACAGCATCTCCTCTTCGTGAGATTCCGTCGGCGTAACAATCGCCTCATCGGGCTTCTTCTCCAGAACATCCGGCACGAATTGAACCCCTTCGACTTGGTCAAATGACCAATCATCAACCAGAACCTCGGGGTGGCCAGCCAGTTCCAACACTTCCGGCCTGACTTGGTCAACAGCCTGAACCCAAAACTTGCGTATGCAATAGGGGCCGATCGGCTCACCACCACGTATCACGCGAATACGCAGCCAGTACTCACCATCCTGCCAGCCATCAATTGAAAACTCTTGGTCCTGCCACTGGCTACTTAGCTGATACCTCCATGGGCCACCAATCGCCGACTCATCCTGCCGCGCCGTCACATCCACTTCAACATGGCAACAACTCACGCGATTATCACGAATACGGATCATGAAACGGGCTTTACCCTCATCCGTGTAGAGCATCTGGCGTGTTGCGCACTCGATAATCTGCGGACG
>CAUZIY010000248.1:0-3602 GCA_963579995.1 Phycisphaerae bacterium | reverse complement strand
CATGTCGATCGCCGAAACACTCTGCACCAGCGAACTGATCACGAATGGGCTGCGGTCAACTGGGACCGAGGCCCCCTGGCTGGCGGTTCGGAACAGCTTGTCTTGATCAGTGAATTCAATTTCATTGACATAGGCACCTTCGGCATAATTATCGACCCCCAGTTTTACCAGGCGATCAGGAAAATCAGACCGACTGGCAATCTCGATGTGACTGGTGGTCCATGCCGGCACCCCGACCTGCTTGTGTTGCCAGGTCACCAGGAGCGATCCACCACCGCCGCCTATAAACCGTATGCGGTGATCGTAATCGCCGTGATCAAGGTCAGGATTAGCGGCCGTATTGCCATTAAACCGAACAAGCAACCGCTCGTCCGGCCTTTGCAGATGATGGAAGCCAAACCCATCAGACAGCTCATTGAAAAGTGCATCGCCCCGGGAAAAACCGCCGCCGATCCGCGAATCATTCGAATGGTTGTAGACGCCCCAGTAATACAGGTACCTGGTTTCACCCTCACCGGGATAGCCTATATCCCCCGTGCTGACCGTGCGGTTCGTGTGCAGTTCATTAAAGATCCGGCCGCCTTTAGCAATGCTCACTGCCGATTCATCTGCCAGGGCCGGATCAACCACCGTGCCCAGGTCAACAATGCCGTAGTTTTGCGGATCGATCGTGGTATTCCAATTGTCAAGATGATCAAATGTCTCTCGCCAAAATGTCTCGGCTTGACCTGTACACGGCGTACCGACACCGATCGCCAATATCACGAGAAGATGCCGGGAGAATATGTTGATGTACTTTGAGCCAAACGGCATTCGTCCCTCTCTTCTTGTCCTCGTGAATATTGGAAACACCTTGGTGATATTAGGTCACGTCATGCCCAAAGTCATCCGTTATCTCGAACAAACAGGATGAGCGGTTTGGATCGCTTGCCTAATGACCTTTATGAGGAACAAACTTCAGTGCGGCAGAGTTGATGCAGTGTCTTTTTCCGGTTGGTCGTGGCCCATCATTGAAGATATGACCCAGGTGGGCATCACATCGACCACAATGCACCTCGGTCCGTACCTGGCCGTAGGAGGTGTCAACGTCCATACCAATCACACTCGGATGAACCGGCTGCCAAAAACTCGGCCACCCTGTTCCTGATTTGAATTTTGTACCCGAGCCATACAAGGGCTGAGAGCAGGCCACACAGATGTATACACCCGATGCCTTTGCCTGCCAGTACTTGCCGGTAAACGCCCGCTCTGTTCCTTTTTCACGCGTTATGTAAAACACATCTCGCGTCATTTCCTTGCGCCACTGCGCATCGGTCTTTTCAATTCTGTCCGTAAAGATTTCAATTTTCATATTACCAACCTCCACGTACCGTGAAGCAGATGGGCGGTCAACCTTCAGTTGATCGTGACCAGCCTGCGACGGGCTCGCGTCAACAATTGGACTGTCATTAATAAGTGCATTTGCTTTGGGACTGGCCTTGCCATCCATGGTTGACAATGGGCCGGGCTGAGTGTTGTCACTGGACTTGTGTTCACACCCTGCAGACACCAGCACAATCATGGTTGGCCAGAACATCAAGGTTAATGTGAATTTAATCATTGGAGGCCTCACGTCCTGTTCAAGCACAATTTTCTCGACAATCCTCACTTTCCACAACCTGGCAGGTATTAAGTACCATGATCACATCCAAGGAATTGACATCAAGGACCTTGCACCCAAGAGGTGGGGCGGAATATAGACTCTGAAATACCCCTAAATATGATGGAAAGTTGGCCATGAACCGCACCGCTGCAGTTGCACAAGGAAGCACATCACGCATACTCGCCGTCCGCATCTCACCGGGTAAAGACGTCATAGAAACACTGGCCGAAGTGTGCCTGGATAACCGGATTACCGCCGGCACCGTCGACGTGCTCATTGGCGGCGCCAACAGCGCAAAATTAATCGTACCGATCACCGACCCCACGAGCCCATCAGGTGTTGCGGCCAAAGAAATTAATGTGCCCCATCCGGTTGCATTTACTGCAGGTCAGGGCATGGTCTGCACTCGTGAAAATGGCGAGATCGAGATTCACCTCCATGTCACCTTGGCAGATGACACGCGTCTTTATGGTGGTGACCTGGTCAAGGGCAGTGCCATCGTCACCACGACGGCCGACGCAATCATATCCCGGGTTGATGATGTCACTTTTCTGCGCAAGTTTGACCCAGAGGTTGGTTTCGTGGTATTCCATCCCAGCACCAATCCTTAACCACTGTTATTTGTCCGATACGTGCGTTGTCCAGTTGCTGCACCAAATTGACATTCTAAGATAGTTGCCTGCTAGACCTGCCAGACCTGCCAGACCTGCCATCGTTAGCATCACGAAAACACGCGAAAGGATCAAAAATGCGAAGCCGACTGCCTTGGCTGCTTTTCACTTTAGCTGTCATCACCATCAACCATGGCGCGTGGGCGTGGTATCCACATGGCGATAAATATGCTGCTTGGCAGAAAAAAAACCCAATGATCTATGGCGCCTGGTTTAGTTGCAATGCGGAAGACAGCAGGGAACCGGGTGGAAGACAGCAGGACAGGGTTAGACGGTTCGCGGCTGTGGGATTCAATGATCTGCTATGGATCAAACCCAATCACTCCGAGTGGTTTCGCGCAGCCCATGAATTGGGGATGTCATGGCGGACCGGAATGCGCGGATCTTGGAAGACCGTCCGGGAAACACTCGAAAGCACGCCCGGAAGATCGGCCTTGATTACTGCCTATGGGCCATACGACACGCTAGACGACATGGAAGATCTGGCTGAGTGGGCTCAGTGGAGCCGAGACAACTTCCCTGACCTGCTTTCGTACGCGATCATCCTCGAGCGAGGCACCAACTACAAGTACAAGCGATACATCGAAGCCTGCCAACCCGATATTTTAGCCGTTGAGCTGTTCGTCATCGACACCGACGGTTCGATTAAACCGGAATATCATTCCCAACTGGCCAAGCTGGCCAAAACCGCGAAGCAATATCATCTGCCCTTGTGGGTTCAACTGCAAAGTTTTGAACCAATTACCGCCAAACCTCGCCTTCCATCCTTTGCCGCCAGCCAACTGGACGGCGCAACCATGCGTGCGCAGACGTTTCTTGCCCTTGCCCACGGCGTTACGGGCGTACATTACTTCATGTATTACGGCTACGAGTTGGGCATGGTTGTCGACTTGGGAACTCCCACCCCCGGTAGTCGTGGATCAGGTATTAGGCCCACGCAATATGAAAACACGGTCTTAACCCGTTCATGGTACGCCGCACGGGATATGGCACCGGAAATCCACCGCCTTGGAAAATCTCTTATCCATATGCGACTTGACGGCGATGTCACCTATTCAGGACAGGTTCCAGAACAATGCAGTCCGTTTGAGGGCCGTGGCCATTTACTTGCAGCGGCCATCGTTAATGATTCAGCCGCCACGATGCAGGTAAATACAGAACCCGAAAATCCATCCTCCCTTGCAGTTAGTTTCCTTACCGATCAGGCTGGCGAGGAATATTTCATGATCGTCAACATGGTTCATGGATCACGCATGAGCAAACTGGACGGTGCCCGCACGGTTCGACTG
>CAUZIY010000247.1:0-3611 GCA_963579995.1 Phycisphaerae bacterium | reverse complement strand
TGGGCGTGTGATCAACATACTTTAAAGACAACTCTGCAATACGATCGCACTCATCAGGCTCGTACACACTCTCAACGACTTCCCAGCCCTTTTTATGATATTGACAACCAAATGTTTCCTTGGAACTCATCTAAAACTCTCCTGAAAAGTAATCCCTCTCAAAGCCTTGCGATTGAGCCATATTTTAGCTGGAAGGATGATATTATCCAACGCTACCAATACAGTTCACCGCGATCATATCCCCTTATAATTCCATGAACAGGCGCAAATATATCCCCGACCCCACATGACCTTCGCGCGGACGGTTAAACCGCTGACGCTGTTTCAAAAAGCTGCATGAGCTTCATCAATGCGCGTGGCAGATGATAGGCAGCCTTCCACAAGGTACCTTTATCTGTGACCTTTGGCCGCCCATCACGATAAAGTTCAGCATACCACTCACCACTTTGAACATCATGAAAATGCTGTTGGCACCATTGGTGCAAATGGCTAAATGACTCCCAAAGATTCAGGCGTCGAGTTTCAACTACGGACAAGGCCAGGGCATAGAGTGACTCCGAATGTACCCACCACGACTTGTCGTGCCATGACATACCGGTTTCCTTATGCCAATCCATCTGCCTGGGCGGCCGACCACTGGCGTCCAGGAACGAGACCACGCCTCCATGTTCACGGTCATGACCACGGGCATACATCCATTGTGCAATACGGACCGCACGCTCGATGACCGACCGGTCCTGGCGGCGGCGTCCTTCTTCAATGCAAAACCACATGGACTCCAACGCATGGCCCGGGTTAAGAACCCGACCTTCATCGCAATCCACGAATGAACCGTCACGACCCACTGATTCAAACAAAGCCTCATGTTCGTCCTTGGCAAACACATTTAAAATCTGGTCCAGGCAATGGTCAATTAAGGGATGGGTACGCTCGGCTCCCAACACCGACTCAGCCAGCTGCGCCGTGTTCAAGGCAATCATGTATATCCCATGGCGTTTAAAGTGGGGACTCCAGGTGCCATGAAAGATATCCTTGAAGTCAGGGTTGTATACATTGTCTTCAGCGGCGTCATAAGTCTGACGGATCAAGGCCAGATCCTGATCACTGCCGCATACCTGTGCGTATTCACACAGACCCTGCAGGACAAAAAGGTCGGTAAAAATCGAGATGCTGCCACGCTGGGGATTCCCCTGTCGATCAAGCTGATAGTGCCAGCGACCGTCGCCGATGTATGCATGGCTGACAATAAAATCACGACCACATAGGGCTAACCGTCGCCACAAATCCCAAGGCTGTATGTGGTTGCACAGTGCCGAAAACATCCAAAGTTGGCGACCCTGGAACCATGTGTACTTTGTCGTATCGGTTTGATTGCCGTATTGGTCAAAACAGGTCAGGTAACCGCCGCACTCGGTGTCCTGTGTACGGTTCTCCCAAAACGGCATGATGTCGCAAAGCAAATGATCGCGATAGAAAGGATGCAGTAGACCGAGTTGATCCGCGGCAAGCCTCGTCTGGCTCATTAGTTCTACTCAATTGCGAAACCGGATTCCTGCCATCCACGGAACCCGCCGTCCATGGAGACCACGTTCGTATATCCCATCTTCTGCAGGTTGTCTGCCGCCAATGCTGATCGAAATCCTCCACCACAATACAGGACAATGTCAGCGCCGGTATCAGGAATTGCAGTTTCAATATCACGCTCGATGATGCCCTTGCCCATGGGCATTGCGCTGGGCAGATGGCCGGCAGCCCATTCACTTTCCTCGCGAACATCCACCAGGTGAAAAACGTCGCCCTGGTCCAATCGATGCTTTATGTCCTGGATTGTCACCTCCCGGATATGTTGCCTGGTGTCAACTACAATCCTGAGGAAGCGGGGCGAATGCTTGGCCATTAGTTCATCCTATGGGATATCAGAATATTATCGCCGTCAAAGGTCTGTTGCGGCATCCTGCGTGGTTGAATATATCTTAAGCAACTTTCCCAATTGGCTGATCTTGACCACATTAGACAACGAAGGCGACAAAGATGCCAGACGTACTTCACCCTTCAGTTTTTGTGCGGTTCTATGAAGATCGACGAGCACCCCAAGCATTGCTGATGAGACATGATCAAGGTTTGAAAAATCGACAATTACCTTCGGCTGGCCAGATTTTACAACCAACTGCTCCAACTGTTTGCCGACGATCTGGATAACGCTCTGATCAATCAGGTGATCAACCATAAAAATGACGATCTGAACGGCGCCACGCCTCTCAACCACGAAAGCAGATGGTCCCGAATCAGGAATGCCGTTTTCCATTTGACTGCTCAACTTACATGCTTGGCAATGCGGGAAAACCCATGCGGGCACTATTAATCATGCAACCAATGACTATCGGCTCATTGGCATGTCCAGTAATGATATGAACCTCAATAAACCTATTTTCCCTGACATCGAATCATTAAATGGGGCTCACCCGCCAATATAAGACATCTCCACTTTTGAAAGCGACGAGGCCTGGGCGGCACGAAGCTCCGAATAGCGATCTTCCCGGCTGCGCCAGATCGAATAAATAGCCTGGGTCAGGTCATGCGGGGAAGAACCACTCCGAAGCAAATGCCGCAGATCATGACCCTGTGATGCAAACAGGCAGGTATACACCTTGCCATCAGCTGAGATCCTGGCTCGCGTACAGTTTGTACAAAATGGCTGTGATACCGAAGCAATGAAACCAACTTCACCGCCGCCATCCACGTAACGCCATCGGCGGGCAACCTCGCCCTGGTAATTCGGCTCAAGAGACTCCAGGGGCATTACCGCATTAATTCGATCAATAAGTATTGCGGCTGGGACCACATCAGTAAGTTGCCAGCCGTTGGTCGCACCTACGTCCATATATTCGATAAAGCGAATGATGTGACCGGTACCATGAAATTGACGTGCCAGATCAACAACCAGGTGGTCATTGACATTCTTTTTAACCACCACGTTGATCTTGATCGGCCCCAGACCTGCATCTTCAGCGGCCTGGATGCCTTCCATGACCTGCGATACGGCAATATCCGAATCCGTCATGGCCTTGAACACCTCCGTGTCCACTGCGTCAAGGCTTACTGTCAATCTCTGCAGTCCGGCATCGGCCAATGCCTGTGCATACTGCTGTAATAGGGCGCCATTGGTGGTAAGTGTCAGATCTTCCAATCCTGGTATGACCGAAAGCATTTGCACCAATTGCGGAAGTTGACGCCTTAACAACGGCTCACCTCCGGTGATCCGAACTTTCCGGGTTCCCAGTTGGACAAATGACTTCACGAGCCGCGTGATTTCCTCGTAGGAAAGCATCTGCTGCCTGGAAAGGAATTGATAATCCCGTCCAAAGATTTCACGGGGCATGCAATACGTACACCGCATGTTGCATCGATCCGTGACGGAAAGCCGAAGATCGCCAAGCGACCTACCGAGTTGGTCAACTGCGGTCATATAAACATTTTAACCATCTACAGGATTCAATGATCTCGGGGGCGAGGTATCAGGCCCTTTTCAGTAATCCGTCTGAATTGCCGTGACGCTCGGAGGGTTGGTGGAATATACAACCGTAAACGCTCCACGTCGGTGTACGCGGCGG
>CAUZIY010000246.1:0-3632 GCA_963579995.1 Phycisphaerae bacterium | reverse complement strand
TGCAACGCGTCGTGCTGGGAAAGTTCAACTCCTCGGCGAACCTTACGGAATGGGGGTACACGCCCGAAAACATAGAGGAATTAATTCAGGCCACCGACGCTAGCACTGTCACTCTGAAAACCACCCAACCCTATGCGCCAGGTCTGTTCCTGGCCTCAGTTATGACGGGTCGCATTGCTTTCACATTGGATAAAGAAGAGGTCGCTAAACACGTCAAGGATAACGATTACGGCAATGGCTGGTTGCAAAGTACATCAGCCTGCACCGGCCCGTATTCGGTCAAGACCTGGAAGGCCAACGACGTATTTATTATGGAACGCAATGGTGACGAGAATGCCTATTGGCGTCACCCCGTCAGCATTAAACGAATCGTGATCCGTCATGTTCCTGAATCTGGCGCCGAACGGCTACTACTTGAGAAAAACGACATCGATGTTGCGCGCCTGGTCGCCTCTGCTGATTTGGGTGCAATAGACGCAAACCCGGACCTCGAACTGATCAGCTCACCCGAATACAGTTATTGGTATATCGGTTTATGTCAGTGCGACGATGATCTAACAGATGTCCGCGTCCGTCAGGCATTCAAGTACCTCATGGATTATCAGAAGATGGAAGACACAGTGATGAAAAATGTTGGGATCTGGCGACAAAGCGCTGTCCCGGCAGGTTCTTTCGGCGCTATCCCACGAGCGGACGAGTACTATCGGTTGGACCTCGAAAAGGCCAAAGAGCTACTCACGGCTGCGGGTTTTCCAAACGGGATGAAGAAAACATTGATCATAGACTCCCAGTTCCCGTTCCCGTTGATCGCACAACATGTCAAAGAAAATGCCGCCAAGATCGGCCTCGAACTGGAAATTCAGCAAATGGCCCCGGCCCAGCTTTATGGCAAATTCCGTGGCCGAGATTTTGAGACCGGGGTATTTCGCTGGTCAACCAATGTTGCGGATGCGAACGGCATGTTATCACGGCACGCATATAATCCGGATAACTCCGACGAAGCCAATCTGACTATGTTCCCCGCCTGGCGGACAGGCTGGAATACCAAGGAATTAGGTCTCAATGAGATGGTCGATCAAGGCAAGGTTGAAGTTGACACGGAGAAACGTCTTGCGTTGTACAAGAAGATCCAGGAAATCCAGCTACGCGAATCACCTTTCGCCTACTACTTCCAGGGTGTCCGTAATGTTGCGGTTTCAAAGCGCGTAAAAGGTCTTAAGGTCAATCCCTTGAAAGTTTTCTACGCTACCGTCACCAAAGATGACTGACCGATAGCAAGGTCTACTTTTGTATGGTACAAAATAATACCGCCACGTCCGTCCCAAGAAAATTTTTGGCGCCGGTCTGGAAACAACGCCTCAGGACGGCGTGGCGGATTACTAGCTCAGTTGTCGTTACGTTATTTGGCCTGCTCGCCCTGACTTTTTTTATCGGGCGCCTATTGCCCATCGATCCAGTGATCTCAATCATCGGCGATCAGGCCGATCAGGCCACTTATGATGCTGTTTTCAAAAAACTTGGGCTGGACCAGCCATTGTATATCCAGTTCTACCGCTATATTTCCGATGTCGCCCGATTTGATTTTGGCACCGCCATCTTTAGCGGCCAACTAGTCATAGAGGATATCAAACGGGTCTTTCCAGCAACCGTCGAGTTATCGACCATCGGTCTTTTATTTGGTGCGCTATTCGGTGTGCCGATGGGCGTGTTTGCAGCAGTTTACCGGAATACTTTGTTTGATCACTTTGTCCGCGTATTCGGGCTAATCGGTTATTCAGCTCCTATTTTCTGGCTTGGGCTTATGGGTTTGATTGTATTTTACGGCTGGCTGGGCTGGGTTGGTGGGCCAGGTCGGGTTGATTCCTACTATATCGGAATCGTCGATGCGGTGACCGGATCGATCCTGATTGACGCTGTGATGGCCGATGAATGGGAGATTTTCTGGAACGCCATCAACCACATTATCATGCCTGGATTGCTACTCGGTTTCATCGCAATGGCTTACATAGCACGCATGACTCGCAGTTTTATGCTTGAACAACTAAACCAGGAATACATCGTCACCGCCCGGGTCAAAGGCCTGTCGAATGCGCGGGTGATATGGTCTCATGCATTCCCAAATATCACGGTACCACTGATCACAGTACTGGCCTTGTCTTACGGCTTATTGCTTGAAGGTGCCGTGCTGACTGAAACTGTGTTTGCCTGGCCCGGATTCGGCCAGTATCTGACAAATGCATTGCTGATTGGCGACATGAACGCGGTAGTCGCCTGTACTCTTCTTATTGGTATTATTTTTATATCCCTGAATCTTCTGTCGGACCTGTTCTATCGTGTTTTGGACCCAAGAACTAAATGAAGGGCAAAAAGACAGCAGATGAGAGAAGTTCGTACAAAGACAGCTGGCGTGCCTGGTTACGAGCTGAAATCGCTTATTCACCAACCCAGGCGCGGATGCAGCGCCTTTATTTTGGCTGGCTGCGCTTCATCGAAAATCCGATGGCGGTAATCGGACTAGCTATCATTGTCTTTATCTGTTTGGTTGCTCTGTTCGCCTCACTGATCGTGCCAGGGTCACCGACGGCACAAGAACTGGAAATCCGGTTGACTTCTCCAAGTGCAGAACACTGGTTCGGTATGGACGAACTGGGCCGCGACGTATACACCCGGATTGTGCACGGTTCGCGGATTACTTTACTGATTGTGCTCCTGGTTGCGATTATCGCAGCGCCGGTTGGCCTTGCTGTCGGAACCGTGGCTGGTTATTTCGGTGGTTGGATCGATACCATCTTGATGCGGACAACCGATGTTTTTCTATCGTTTCCGGGCTTAGTGCTGGCGCTGGCTTTCGTCGCCGCCCTTGGCCCGGGTATTGAGAATGCCATTATCGCTGTTTCACTCACCGCATGGCCGCCGATTGCCCGTCTGGCCCGCGCTGAGACACTGACAATAAGAAACTCGGACTACATCAGCGCCGTACGGATTCAAGGAGCGTCAAACTGGCGCATCATCTTTAAGCATATTTCACCGATGTGCATTCCCTCTGTAGTTGTAAGAATCACTCTTAATATGGCAGGCATCATCCTGACTGCAGCCGGACTGGGTTTCCTCGGCCTGGGTGCCCAACCACCATCTCCAGAGTGGGGCGCGATGCTGTCCAGCGGTCGGATTTACATGTTTGAAAGCTGGTGGATTGCGGCGATGCCCGGCACTGCCATCCTGATCGCCAGTCTGGGCTTTAACCTTTTCGGCGATGGCCTGCGCGATGTACTCGACCCACGGGATGAATGAGGATGGCATCTGATACTGATAGCACAGGTAATAACCTGCTTAATGTTGAAAATCTGTCGGTCACATTTAACACTCACCACGGGACCGTCGAAGCGGTGCGCGATATTTCATTTACCATCGGTAGAGAAAAAGTCGGCATCGTTGGTGAATCAGGTTCAGGCAAGACCGTGACCGGTCGCTCCATTTTGCGCCTGACGCCGAAAATGGCGAGCGTGACAGCCCGACGGTTGGAATTTGGCGGAATCGATCTTTGCAGAGCTACAGAACGGCAAATGCGCGAGGTTCGGGGCAAGCAGATATCGATGATTATGCAGGACCCGAAATTTTCATTAAACCCAGTG
>CAUZIY010000245.1:0-3660 GCA_963579995.1 Phycisphaerae bacterium | reverse complement strand
TGAGGTTTTGAACCAGGCTTGCTACCCACACCTTCACACGTAGTGCATGATTTACTGCGATGAAATTCAACTGTTTTCTCTGTACCCAGCGCCGCTTCCTCAAGCGTCAAGGTAACCTGGCATTTTACGTCGCGACCTCGCCTTGGACCTTGCCGCCTGCGACCTCGCCCAAACATATCACCGAAAACTCCACCACCAAAAATGTCGCCAAAAGCCTCGAAAATATCATTGACGTCTGTGAATTGGCGGCCACCGCCGGCTTGTCCAACATCGCTATGCCCGAAACGATCGTAGCGGGCTCGTTTTTGGGCATCGCTGAGCACTTCATATGCCTCGGCTGCCTCTTTAAACATTTCGATCGCTTCAGGATCACCTCCGTTGCTGTCGGGATGATATTTGATCGCAAGCTTGCGGTAAGCAGAGGATATTTCCTGCTCGGTCACTTCCCGCGAAACCTGCAAGACTTCATAGTAGTCGCGTTTGGACGCCATGACGGCCATCGCCAATGGAAGAAAAAAGTCGAATGTCAGTCCCGATAATCAATTATAGACCGTTATGATTTATCGCGATGCGTCAATTGAAGCATCTCCATAAAAACGGGCCCACTTGCCGGCAAGGGACCCTCATGGTTTTGCTCGCGCTACATCCCCGGCAACAGCCTGGAGAGGATCACCCTAACGAACACTACCTTCAACGCGACGTTTTTTCTTATCTTCGTCGTCCAGGTTGGTGACTAACGCCTCGGTCGTCAGCATCAATCCCGCAATGCTGGCAGCATTGATTAATGCTGTCCGAGTTACCTTCACAGGATCAATGATGCCAACCTTGAACATGTCGCTGTACTTGCCATCGTTAGCACTGTAGCCAGTGTTGGTCGGCTTTTGACGAATTTCGTCAACCACTACCGAACCATCCACACCACAGTTATCAGCAATCTGCCGCAGTGGCGCTGCTAATGCCCGCTGTACAATATCGACGCCAATCTTTTCATCTCCCTTGGCACCGCTGCGACTCGCTGCAACAGCTTCTTCACAACGAACCAGAGCCACGCCACCGCCAGGTAAGATACCCTCTTCGACGGCTGCACGGGCCGCATGAAGGGCATCCTCAACACGCGCCTTCTTCTGCTTCATTTCGGCTTCGGTCTCGGCTCCTACCGAAATGACGGCTACTCCGCCCGTCAGTTTCGCTAGTCGTTCCTGAAATTTTTCCTTATCATATTCACTATCGACCTGGTCAACCTGATTGCGAATCTGCTGAATGCGGGTCTGAACATCCTCCCGCTTCCCTGCGCCCTCAATGAGGGTCGTGCCATTCTTATCAACAATCACGTTCTTGGCACGTCCCAAGTGTTCCATCGTCACGCTCTCGAGCTGGATACCAAGATCCTCACTGATCAATGTTCCACCGGTTAACACTGCAATGTCACCCAGCATCGCCCTGCGACGATCGCCAAAACCGGGCGCTTTCACAGCACAAACATTCAAAACTCCACGAAGCTTGTTAACCACTAATGCCGTCAATGCATCTCCGTCAACATCCTCTGCAATCACCAGCAAAGGCTTACTTGCCTGACCTACTTGTTCAAGCACAGGCACCAAATCGCGAAGATTGCTGATCTTCTTTTCGAAGATCAATATCACAGCATCTTCCAAAACACATTCCATCTCGGCGGTACGGTTTATGAAATAGGGCGAGATGTAACCCTTGTCAAACTGCATTCCATCCACAAATTCCACTTTCGTTTCGGCCGTTTTACCTTCCTCAACCGTGATCACACCGTCTTTACCCACTTCTTTCAACGCACGGGCCAATTCCTCACCAATTGCTATGTCATTGTTGGCACTGATGGCGCCCACGTTGATAATATCCGCCTCTTTCTCAACTGGCATGGCCAACTCGAGCAAATGTTTCTCAGCGGCCGCTGCCGCCCGCTCAATACCTCGTCGAATACCTGCCGGGTTACTTCCAGCAACGATATTTCGGATTCCTTCTTTGAATATTGCGCGTGCCAATACGGTGGCCGTCGTGGTACCGTCACCGGCAACATCGGACGTCTTGCTGGCCACTTCGTTGACCAACTTCGCACCCATGTTTTCAAAACGATCTTCCAATTCGACTTCCTTAGCGACTGTTACTCCATCCTTGGTCACCGTCGGACCCCCGAACGATTTATCGATTATCACGTTCCGGCCTGTTGGCCCCATGGTCACAGCCACAGCATCTGCCAGTTTTTCCACA
This sequence comes from Phycisphaerae bacterium, assembly GCA_963579995.1. Lineage (GTDB taxonomy): Bacteria > Planctomycetota > Phycisphaerae > Phycisphaerales > Phycisphaeraceae > UBA6626. The sequence continues at coordinate 1,419 of CAUZIY010000245.1, read as the reverse complement.
CCACGCATCATGCGAGATCGAGCATGATCTTCAAAAAGTAATTGCTTCGCCACGTCGGGTGTTTCCTCGATAAAAAAGGGATTGCTATGATTTGCGTGCTATAGAATCTACGAACTATAGAACCTTTGCGAGAATATCCGATTCCCGAAGTATTTTGTAATCGTTTCCTTCAACCTCAACATCCGCCCCGCCATACATTCCAAAAATCACTTCATCACCCACCCCAACCGACAAATCCCCTCGATTGCCGCTGTCTAAAAGCCTGCCAGGGCCCACTGCCACAATCGTACCCCGCTGTGGTTTTTCCTGGGCAGCATCCGGCAGAACAATACCGCCACGGGTCATCGCTTCTGCCTCCAGCGTTTCGACAACAATGCGGTCCTCCAAGGGCCTGATTTTGAGCTTTGCCATGTCCTAACTTCCTTTCGTCGATGATTCGGTTCTCTTGGCCGATTTACGGTTTCCTTAGGCTTGTGACGGTGACTACATCATTCCAGGCATGCCACCCATGCCACCCATGCCACCAGGCATGCCGCCACCCATGCCGCCACCCATGCCGCCACCCATGCCACCAGTTGGATCCATTCCTCCACCCATGCCATGGTGGTCATGGTGATCGCCCCCATCTTCCTCCTCCTCGGTCGGTATTTCTACTACCAAGGATTCAGTTGTTAGCAGTAACGACGCAACACTGGCAGCGTTTTGCAACGCCGTTCGAACGACCTTTGCGGGGTCGATGATGCCAGCAGCAATCATATCACCATATTCATCTTTATCAGCATTGTAGCCGTCGTTTTTCCCCTTGAGCCTTTTGACTCGATTAACGACCACAGCACCGTCGTTACCTGCATTATTAGCGATGTAACGCAAGGGATGATCCAATACATTTTCCACAATTTTTCCGCCCAGTGCTTCATCGCCCTCCAGCTTCAATCGCTTGATGGCTGCTGAAGACCGAATTAACGCCACACCACCACCAGCAACAATGCCTTCTTCCAAGGCAGCCTGGGTTGCACTCTTGGCGTCCTCCAAAAGAGCCTTGCGCTCTTTCATTTCGGTCTCGGTGGCTGCACCACAATTGATCTGAGCAACTCCACCGGCCAATTTAGCCAAGCGTTCCTGCAGTTTTTCCCGGTCGTAATCGCTATCGGTGATCTCAATTTCACTACGAATCTGATCAACACGACCATCGATCTCTGATTTCTTGCCAGCCCCACCAACGATGATGGTTTCATCCGATGTAATCTTGATTTTTTTAGCCTTGCCGAGATCTGACAACTTGACACTGTCCAGTTCAATCCCCAAATCTTTAAAAATGGCTGTTGCACCAAGCAATGTCGCAATATCACCAAGAATCGCCTTACGACGATCACCATACCCGGGAGCTTTGACAGCACAAACGTCTAGAATTCCTCGCAT
>CAUZIY010000244.1:0-3713 GCA_963579995.1 Phycisphaerae bacterium | reverse complement strand
TTTCTTTTTTCAGGTGATCCACCGAGATGCATTGAGTTGCAACGTCTTTGCCAAAGGACGCAATCAGACCGAGAATCTCAAGGCCGTGATTGACGACGTATTGGGACATGGCAACTCTCCTCCGCGTGGACGGTGCATTCTGCCGGGCCAAATCGAGCATGAAGCGGCGATGCGTAGCAATTATGCAGGGGGCCTTATTTTTACCGAGGCGGAAATTAAAGAATTTGATCAAATTGGCCGCGAGGCAGGGGTTGTATTGGATGCCGGTTCATTACAGGCGGTCAATGCATAGATCCACCAGGGGGCAAACTTTTGGCCTCGCCGCGGAGCAGAACTTCACCTCCGTCCAAGTCGGTAAACCATTTTAATAACATAATTTACGGAAATAAAGGCCACTGGGGAAATCAATGCTTTTGCATCATTTGGCCGAACGATACCGACTGAGTTTCTGTTTAAAATCTGCTTTCTCTAAAACATCCCGGTTCACCACATACTCCGGTGCCTGGCCTTGAAAAACATTCAATACCGCCTTGCATGCACCGCGCCCATTGCCAAGCAGTGCTTCGTCCGTCCAGCCCACGGCATGCGGAAGCATAATGCAATTATCTAGTTCCAAAAGTGGATCATTTGACTCAATGGGTTCCACCTCAAAAACATCAAGTGCCGCACCACGGATCTGATTTGAGCGCAACGCCTCGATTAGTGCTGCAGTATTCACGATGGGGCCGCGTGCCGTATTGATCAAGTAAGCCGACTCCTTCATTAAACCAAATTCGCGTGGCCCCATCAGACCACGGGTCTCATCGTTTAAAAGGCAGTTCACGCACACAAAGTCTGCATTCTTAAGCAGCGTATCAAGATCGACCAGTTTGACGCCCAACTCGTCTGCCTTTTCCTTTGGGCAGTAGGGGTCAAAAGCCAGACGCTCGGCAAGATCAAACGGTGCCAGCAGTTTCATAACATCTTGAGCGATATTGCCAAGGCCAATGGTGCCAATCACCTTGTCAATCATGCAGGAACCATAGATGAACTTGTGGTCCATCCACCGCCCCTCACGAAGGATCTTGCTTTTGGGGAATATTTCCTTGGCCGCCGCAAGAATGAGAGTCACAGTTCCCTCAGCCAGAGGTCGTCGTACGCCATCTGGAGTAATGGCCAAAACAACCTCATGGTCCGTACATGCCGCCACGTCAACCATATCGTAACCGACGCCAAAACGTGCCAGAACAGACAGTTTTTTGCTACCAACAAACGTCTGCGGCGTCCAAGCAGGCAGGTATGAGATTACGGCGTCATATCCGGCGATCTGATCCGCTGTCACGACATCCTTGTAGTCATCAAAGAATGCATACTTCACGCCGGGGGTCTGGTCGAGCAGGTTAAGACCGATATCCTTAAACGCAAGCTGGCCATCGTCCGCAAGAAAATCCCGTGTCAATCCGACACTAAATTCATCACCCATCGGGGGCATCCTTTCCTAAAATAGCCTGATGGCCCTCCACAAATCCACCAATGATCAAGACGAAGATTGTAGTGTCTATAATTAGATTAGACAGATGACGAACCTATCTGATCAGCTTTCCATCCCACGCCGGCCCATTGTGGTCTATGATGGCCAGTGCGCGTTCTGCATCCGTCAAGTCATAAAGATGAAACAGCGAGATTGCAACGGCACCTTTGACTATCTGCCGAATCAGACCGAAGGGCTTGAACTGCAATTTCCTAAGCTGATGGAACAGGATCTCAATGCAGGAATGCGCCTTATTAACACCGATTCAACCGTAAGCGTTGGTGCCGATGCGGTCTACCAGATCACACGTCGTCTCGATGGATGGCGCCACCTTGCCTGGCTGTACCGTGTGCCTATCCTCCGATGGGTCTTTCGCTCAGCCTATGCCTGGGTTGCCAAGAACCGACACCGACTCGCCGAAAAATGTGACGATGGCAGTTGCAAGCTTTAGGTTATTCACCCTTGCCTAGCGCCTGAGGCGTGTATTGAAACCAAACCGATGCGAATCAATTGCATGCAGGCATGTCAAATCGAACTTCAACAGACCCCTTGACAACTCTCATGGCACCCTGAGGTCACGAGGGAAAAAATAAAATTTCATCGCTGCTTTGGCTTGCTGCAATGTTTTCTCAGCAACCTTGTTCGCCCGGGCAGTTCCCGTTCGAAGAATATCAATCACGCTTTCCGGGTCAGACTCCAACTCGGCGCGACGGGCACGGATGGGGTCGAGCAGGGCATTGATGTGCTCAGCAAGCCGCTGTTTACAATCACCATCACCAACCTTGCCATCGCGATATCGGTTTTTCAGATCGGCAAGTTCCTCTGGATTCGAATTGAACGCATCGTGCAGTTCCCACAGGACATTGCCGTCAATCACGCCGGGATCAGAAGCACTTTGGCGGCCCGTATAGATACGGCCACATTTTTTCTTCACCTGTTTTGGCGAGTCGGAAAGATAGATGGCATTGTTAAGTGATTTGCTCATCTTATGCTTGCCATCGAGCCCCACCAAACGGGCCACACGCCCAACAGGTGCGTCAGGGATTGGGAAAACCCCTTGCTGACAATGCGCATCATCGCCAGCCTGAGGATCCACACCACAAAACATTACATTAAAACGCCGTGCAATCTCGCGTGTGAGTTCGACATGGGGCACATTATCCTCACCAACCGGAACCGTATCCGGCCGAAAAGCCAAAATATCAGCAATCTGCCCGACAGGATACATTAGGAATGCAAACGGATAATTGTCACCTAGATTTTTCACACGCAATTCATCTTTGAGTGTTGGATTGCGCATCAGCCGGCCATAGCCGAGCAGGCTCGCAAAAAACCACGTCAGTTCAGAAATTGCGGGCACCTCGCTCTGCAAGAAGATCGTGGTCTTCTGAGGATCAATCCCAACTGACAACTCATCAATAACCATCTCGATCACATCGTCACGCAAGGCCTGCATATCATCGGTACGTGAGTTGAGTGCGTGAACGTTGGCGATAATCAGATAACACTCGTGTGTTTCCTGGCTGGCTACACGATTTTCAAGCGAGCCGACCAAATGGCCGAGATGCAGGCGTCCAGTGACTTGGTCACCGGTCAACAGGCGGGGTCTGGTTGGTGGATCTGATAATTCTGCCATATCTCAAGTTGTAATGAATGGTGCCCGCTGTGCCAAATCGATCTTGGCACCGGATACGCTACAATACTTGTGACGATTGTATCCGATCGGCGAAGTGGTGGATCTAAACTATGGTCAAATGGGAAATTTTGACTAAGCGAAAGCAGGGCACGGAATGAACAAGCGGGACGAAGGTTTCGATCGATGCGCGTTGCTGTTGCATCCACGCTGGAGCTTGAATCGGGAGACGATCAAACAGATTGCGGCGGAAGGTTTCACGAACGTCGGCTGCACGCTGATAGGGCTTGCGCCCGACGACATCGAGGGTTTTTCGGTCGAGCGGGCCCGCGAGTTGGCCGGACTGGCCGAGCAGGCAGGCCTCGGGCTCTGCGTCTTCACCGGTTACATGAAGTATCGTGAATTGCTTTTGAAGGAGGAACCGTCACGGGCTGTGATCGTCGTGGGCGCCGAACAGCGAATGGATTCCGACGGTCTTCCGTCGCGTTGGCTCTGTCCGTTCCGTCCGGAAAACAAACAACTTTACTTGGGCGAGTTGATGGAGGTTGCGGGCTGGCCGGCAACGCGCGA
>CAUZIY010000243.1:0-3726 GCA_963579995.1 Phycisphaerae bacterium | reverse complement strand
GTTTGATGACGTTTTATTAGATTCTCCCTACCACAACCGCGACGGCACGAACTATTTCTTCGTTCGAATCCCAAGCATCATTGCCATCTAAATCATCGAAAAGAAACAGAATTTTATTTGTAGTCACCCTTGGCGCACTGGCAACCTTGCCTTCCTTAATGACTCGCATAACGAATGCTTCCGATACTTTCGTCGGTGTCGTATCCTCCGCAAGTATGATTTGTCGACGAGCGAATCTTGGATCATCTGGGCCACTGCCTCCTGTCATTTCAGCATTCGTGTTAGATATACTTATGGCATCTGAGACATCGATTGAAATAGTCGGGGAGATTACTTCCGTATCAGTCGTTGTGTCCGCATCCTTGCGAAAGACAAACACTGCTATCTCAACGGGATCACCAGCACTTGGCCGGCGATACGCAAGTCGATAGTCGTAAGTAGGGTCGTCATATCTGTAGAGAGCTAATACGGTCGGGGGATCCGACGTCGCTCCAGGCAGAGGCGTGAATTCCGTTTCAACATCAAACGCAGAATCACTTGACCCCGCCACCTGCAACAAGGCTATAACATTCCCCCCGACAATAACGCCCATGGTATCGTCGCTGGCACGCTTCTCCTGGAGAATGGCCACAGGAAATATGCTGGCCACGGAAACCATACCTATCGCTAACACACCGAGAGCCAGCATGACCTCTACGAGGCTAAACCCGCCAAGCCGACCCCTGGGACATCCGACTTGGATTGCAACACGCAGGTCCGTCATGGGCTTGCCATCAGGACTCCGGTGTAGCGATTGAACATTAAGACCTGCGCCACTCCGGTGACATCACTTCCATCATCACGGGCCTTAACGGCCAGCTCAATGAACCAACCATTCAAATTAACCGGACTACCTGCAGCTTCAAATTCACGCACGTCATACAAGGCAAGAAAAGGCACGGGAATCACACGCTCATGAATTTCACCTGTACCGCTGCGATCCTCATCAAAACGCATGTCCCCATCACCATTTGCATCACTTGTCCGTGTGGTGCCATCCGGTGCAAACCAGACTCCCAGCCAATTTTGATCCGGAGGCAACCACTCCAGGAGATTCCCATCATTAGGACTGCGAAAGTCCGGACCAACCATACGAACATCCGGATGTAAGACCTCAACAGGACGGTCTTCAACAGATTCCAGCTCAATTACTTCTTCTTCTGCATGAACCTCAACCTGTAAAACGCGGTACTCAATAGTCTCATCATCCGTAGCAAAGAAAACGACGGCCATATCCTTGTTATCCCGCATCGCCATGGACCTGGCCATGGCCAGATACGAAGAAACCTGGTTGACGGCATTACTCAGGGTCGCGGATTTGAGTGTGGCGTAGATTGCCGGCGCGGCAATTGCCAGCACAAAACCCACAATGATCAACACAACGAGCATCTCCACCAGGGTAAACCCCGGGCAATCGCGTGTAGATCTTGACGCGGATTGTTTTCTCATTGGGCGCCCCCGGCGTTGCTGTAAATGTCATCGCTGTCAGAGGTGGGTTCGTAGCCATGGCCTCCACTATCATTTGTTCCGTTAGGGCCATAAGACCAAAACCAAGGCCTTTTCCTACTACTAATGGCCGGCGGCGCAGTACTATGCTGTGGATTCTGAAATCTAATTGGCTGATTCCATGCATCCCAAACTTCATTACCCCCAGTCTCCCAAGTTTCATTGCGGAGAGCACCGATGATTTTCGGTATATCACCAACACGTTGAACTTCTTCAATAAAACTATCAATGTCAACAACTAAAGGATCGTCAACAACTAAAGGATCAAAATATCCGCCTGTTTCGGCATGATATTCATCAATAATGCTGTCGAGCGTGTTTAGCATTGCTTGCGTCTGCTTCGTTTTAGAATCTTCAAGCACTTGAGCCCCAACAACAAGCAATACCGTCAGCAAAAATGCGACAATCACCACGGCAACCATGAGCTCTACAAGTGTGAACCCGAAGCTATTCGCCCCACAAGCAAGGCGACGGCCACAATACCCGCATCGAGTTATGCGAACCTTTGCCATCAATCACCACAATCATTTGTCTTAAACAACCTTCACGAATATTACTATTCCGGCACAACAAATGCATCAGTCGGGTGATCCTCTGGCGCATCTTTTTTATCTACCAACAGGTTATCAGCCGGCACTGGGTCTGCATCGTCAAATCTGGTCGGCACTGTTGGGTCCAGCTCGAACGTGGCATGTCCATCATTCCAACCGACAACACCCTGCCAACCAGTGCTCGAATGCAAGCTGGTTGGGTCATCCCAAGCACCCATGTAGCGATCGGTAATAATCACAGCCTGTCCGTTTGCATTGTTACGCCAATAGCGTTTTAGATTTGAGTTGCCATTATTATCAATATCAAGCAATGTATATGAATAGAAATGGCCGCTATCGAAGTTATTGCTCACGTAGGTACCAGGATCGTAGGACTCTCCAGAGTAGGCCTTATACTCATGCTCTGACGGACTAATCAGCTCCTCTGGCGGAAAGTATGCCCCCTTTAACAGATGCCAAAACACCAACTCTCTGCTAGTTGTTCCAGTTGGATCTTCAGAACCGCCATAGGCATCTTGATCATTAACTTTATACAGGTCATCAATAAACTTACCAGAGCTATTGAGCAATGGGTACCAACCATTGTTATTTCCAGAATAAAGCACCATGGAAGTTTGAATGCTGCGCGCTTGGACGGTACTTTTCATTCGGTTACCTGATTTCTTCGCACCAGACAGCGTGGGAATCAGTATGCCCAGCAGCAACGCGATAAGGCCTATTACGACCAGCATTTCCACAAGAGTAAAGGCTTTGACTGGTTTCATAAGATCAGTTCCTTTCAGTAACGCCGCTCGTTTCGTCTAGCCTGGTGTTTCTTTGAATTTAATGCTGCCAACCGCACCGTCCGACCACCGCACGTTGCTGTGGTGTTGACTCTCGCATTCGACCACCTCTTGGCTGCCCCCTAAACCCCCGCAAGTTAGCCACCGGGCCGTTCTTGCCCATCACATCATTGTTTGAATCAGCGCCACCATGGGCAGAAACAGCGAGATCACGATGAATCCCACGATCAGGCCAAGGAATACCACCATCAGCGGCTCGAGCATCGACACCAGACCGGTCACGAGGATGTCAACGTCTTCCTCGTAGTTGTCCGCGATACGCGTCATCATCTTGTCCAGGTCGCCGGTTTCCTCGCCCACGTCGATCATGTTGACCATGATGGGGTCGCAGATATTGGCCTTGCCCAGCGGCTCGGCGAAACTCTCGCCCTGGCGCACCGAGTCGTGCACGGCTCCCAGGGCCTTGTTGTAAACGTAGTTGCCCGTCGTTTCCCTGGTGATGGTGATCGCGTCGAGAATGGGCACACCTGCATTGATCAGCGTGCCCAGCGTGCGAGTGAAGCGCGCGATCGTCGTTTTCGCCACCAACTGGCCCAGCACCGGAAGCTTGAGCGTGATGTTGTCGATAATGGCGAGACCGATCGTCGTCTTACGAGCCATCTTCAGAAACAGGATGAAAAATATGGGCGAAACGATCACGTACACCGCGCCGGGCAGGACCTGGTCGGGATAGAGGCGTCCGCCCAGCCACTTGCTGGAGCTGATCAAGAAGACCGTCAGGGCAGGCATCTTGGAATCAAAGTCATCGAAGATTTTTTCAAAACTGGGCACGATAAAGAGCATGATGC
>CAUZIY010000242.1:0-3736 GCA_963579995.1 Phycisphaerae bacterium | reverse complement strand
GGAATTAGCGCGTTCTTTAGCAGGTGTATGAAAAGGACGCGGCGGGTGCTCACGCCCTTTGCATAGGCTGTGCGAATGTAGTCGGCGCGGATTTCATCCAACATGACGGTTCGGTAGAACCGGACATCAGACCCAAGTCCCGCGATGATGCCGATGAGTACGGGCAAGGCCAGAAACTTGGTACCGGACCATCCGGGCTCGTATCCGAAAATAGGGAACCACCCGAGTTTATACGCCAGGAAATATTGACCAAAAAGGATGAATGCCAATGACGGTAGACTCATTCCAAGAACGCAGATGACAACCAATATCGTGTCCCAGATGGTGCCCCTCGCAAAAGCAATGACCAGGGAAATACTGAGTGAGGTTGAAAGAAGTCCGACAAACATGGGGAGGGTGAGGCATAGGGATGGTCCGGCGCCGTCCCGGAGTAATTCGGAAATTCGTTGTTTGCTTGCACGGCTTCTACCAAAGTCAAAGGTGACGGTGTCTACGAAATGTTTGACGAACTGCGAGTCAAATAATGCTCCAACCCCATGTTGTTTCATTTCCTCGACATTAATGAATAGCGGCTTGTCCCATCCATACTCGGCCCGGATCTCGGCGATTGTTTCTGCTGATGCGGATCGGCCGGCAATTTCGGCAGAAAGGTCGCCCTGTACAACAACGAACAGGAGAAAGGTGACGAGCAGAACGCCGATGACGACCAATGGTGTGTAGAGTAGACGACGAACAACGTAGTTCCACATGTCAACCTGTTTTAGCTTTGCGACGTCGTTCGACGTCAATATTACCGTACTTTAAATGACCCTCGCCAAAGACATGGGGTTTGCGATTCAGAGCCCAGTTGTAGTGCAATGTGAATGCAATAGGGTGCGAGGTCAGGATACAGGGCAGATCCTCGATAACCATCTGCTCCATCTTCTGCACGAGTGCCTTACGCTCCGGTGAACTAGCCATGGTACCCATTTTCTCGAAAAGTTCATCGAATTCCGCATTCTTGTAATTCATGTTGTTGGGGCCTGGTGATCCATTAGGGCCGTAGAACAGGAGCATGAAGTTCTCAGAGTCAGGGTAGTCGGCGTACCAGCCCATGGCATAAACCTGTGCATTCTTGTTTTTCACCTTATCCTGGGATGTTGGCCAGTCCATATATTCCACCTGAAAATCAAGGCCAACCGCCTTGTAGGCACGAGTGAGATATTGTCCAATTTGTCTGGCGGTGGAATCTGTTCCACCCATGGTCATGACAATTGTAGGAAGTGGCCCGCCATGGATGCGCTGTGCTTCGGCCAACAACTGTTTAGCTTTTTTGGGGTCATAGTTGATGTATGGGCTGACGAGCCCTGGATTGAAATCACCGAACATGGCCGGCAGGATGCCGCGGGCCGGAATGGCTCGGTTGTTTGCGAAAAGTTGAATATATTCCTTGCGGTTTAAGGCCAGATTCATGGCACGTCGCAGTGGGAGATTAGTTCCAAGTATGGGATCTTCCATATTGATGCCGTACCAGAGTGTCAAAGGCGTCTGGTATTTTGTAAGAATGATTCCCTTGGCCAGCATTTCGGGTGTCAATTGCCGATTTGTATTGATGACTTTGTCAAATGAGTCCTTGGGAATACCGGCAACGTCAAGATCGCCAGCCATGAATTTGAGCCAGCGAGGTTGGTCTTCTTGGATCACCAGGAATTCTGCACGATCGATCAAAGGAAGTCGTTTGCCTGCGTCTTCGAGCAATCCCGCCTCCTTGTCACCTGGTTCGCCTTCGCTTGGATAGCGATCATCACGAAAAGTTGGATTTCGTGAAAGGATGATTTTGCTGCCTCTTTTCCAATCTTCCAATATAAAGGGCCCGGTGCCGACAGGATGATTCAGGATTTCTTCACCGTAATGATTGACTGCCTCATGTGGAACGGGTGCTGTGGGTAAATGCGCAAGCATGAACTGCATCTGTGGCCATGGTTTTTTGAGTTTGATCTGCAGCAGGTGGTCATTTAACGCGACCAAGCCTTTGACGGGTTTTGAGTAGTCGACATTGGCTTTGTCTTTTATCGTTTTGGTGTATTCTCGAAATTCATCAAAGCCTACGATGCGGCCATCAAATATCCACCAGTTTTTCGATACGTTTTTGATATTGGCGATACGTTTCCATGCATAGATGAAGTCGGCGGCAGTGAGTGTTCGCCCTTTGCCCGAGGTTGCTTTAAAACATTCATCATCAAAGAAAACCACATCGTCTCGAATGGGAATGGTGTAGGTCAGGCCATCTTCACTCACAGTGGGCATTGTGGCCGCAAGGTTTGGGATCAACTGGTAGGGGCGCTTTAGATAATGGTATTGGTAAAGACAGTCAAAGATGTTTCCACCGATTGCACTTGATGTGGTGTCGCCAATGTCCATCGGGTCCAAACCACGAATCTTAGAACTTAACGTGCTGTAACGGACCACCAGTCCCGCTGGACTGGAAGAGGGCGGAGCCGCCTCCTGACCGCACCCAGCGTGCATTCCCATGAGGACAATGATAATCAACCGAATGGTATGCAAAGTCTTCATGCGGTATTTACCCTGCTTCGTGGATCTAGCCGGTTCCGTAACGCATCACCCAGAAAGTTTAATGCCATGAGGGTCAACCCTAACAACAAGCATGGCCAAAGTATCAGCCACCATTGGTTCTTTCGGCCGGGAACGGCCAGCCCGTGCAATTCACTCATTCCCTCGGTGGCTATATTACCCCAGCTTGGCAGTGGGGCCTGAACGCCGATGCCAAGGAAACTAAGGGTTGATTCGGCAAGAATAGCTGTTGGTACCGCCAGGGTGCCGTAGACGATGATCGGGCCAACCAGATTTGGTAACAGATGCCGCCAAAGAATACCCGTTGGCCCCACACCACAGGCCCGGGCTGCTTCGATAAATGGTTGGGCGCGAAGACTCAAGACCTGTCCGCGAATGACACGTGACATGGTCATCCAACTCAGGCCACCGATCGCGACCAAAAGGGTTGCAACATTTGCCACCGCAGCGGCAATATCGGCGGGTAAACCGCCAAGCATCCGTTCGACCAGTGGCTGCAGCCCTATACCGATTAGAACCACAAGCAGCACATAGGGTAAACCATACAGAACATCCACTGTTCGCATCATGATGGCATCGGTTCGACCCACACTAAGGCCTGCGATTGCGCCCCACGCAACGCCAATCAGTACGGCGATGGCAGCAGCGCTGATGCCAATACCTAAGCTGATTGCACCGCCCAGGAGGCAGCGCCATAACATGGATCGTCCCAACTCGTCGGTACCCATTGGATGTGTAAGGCTTGGTGCCAAACGCGCTTGGGCTTCATCGCCCGCTTCCCCCTCATATCGCTGAACCGACCAAGGTAAAGTAACGAAGCAGGAAATCGTAATCACCGCAAAGACTGCGCCACCAATAAAGCCCGAACCCATGCGTAGTGACGGACGCAGTTGTGGTGCATCGCACCGAACGGTGTTGGGAGGCATGCGGTGAGTGTATCGGGGAAATCCAATGCATACCAGCAGGCGGCAAGATCTTTTGGGGCGAATAATGCGTTGGGTCGTAAAGTTCCAGATATTAGGCGTTAAATAAGACTTTACATCATGAATTCCAAGTTCCAATGAACAGGGGCAGAGATTTAATGCTGCATATATTGTGAATCCCAGAATGACTCGTACGCTGTTCGGTCGGTCACAGCTCAGTCAGACGCGATGCTTGGTTTCGT
>CAUZIY010000241.1:0-3741 GCA_963579995.1 Phycisphaerae bacterium | reverse complement strand
TACAACGGTCAATGGGACCTGCCCCCCCTCATCACCTGGCCTCTGGCGGTGCAGATTGGTACGGCGGTGCGTAGACCAATCTTCAACTTGATGGTCGGGCGATTGTTGACCTTCATGCACATGTAGGTGCCGGTACTGATTGTCTCGCTGTGCTGGGATAAACCCCGCTTCTCGGATCAGGTGGCACAAGACCGGTTCATTGAGACAGTAGGTTGTACCAGCCGCGCTAACCACATTTTCCTCCATCATGACCGAGCCCATATCGTTGGCCCCGTAAAACAATCCCAATTGTCCGATCTTGGGACCCACCGTAACCCAGGAACTGGTAATCGACTGGATGTTATCTAGAACAAGCCGTGAAAGGGCCTGTGTCCGCAGGTAATCCGTCGCCCCCGCAAGACGCAACTGCTTGCCTGCCTGCGGATGTCCAGGATCATCCCCTGCAAATGGCTCGCCAGATTCTGGATCCCAAGAAGCAAGTTTCCCCAAAGGCGTATGATCCGGCTGAAACGGCCAACTAATAAAAGACAAATAACGACCTGGGTACTGGGCTTCAATTGCCCGATCCTGTGCAACCCGAACTCTTAGCATATGGTCGATCCGATCAGCCACGCTTTCAATATGACCAAACATCATCGTGGCACTGGTGAACATCCCGATTTGATGCGCGCAACTCATCACTTTGAGCCACTGATCTGCCGTCGCCTTGCCAATTCCGATCCGCCGACGGACACGATCGACAAAAATTTCGCCACCACCACCTGGAATTGAATCAAGGCCAGCAGCGCAAAGGCGTGTCAAAATCGCTTCTAGTTTCGCCTGCCACACACCATGGGATAGCTCATGGCTTCGGTTCGGCAGCGTACAGGAGAAACCACCCAGTTTAAATACAGCAACAAACTCAACGATCTCGGGTGGGGAAAAACCATGGATATGAATAGAAGGGAACTCACTTTTCAGATCACGCAACATCTGCTCATAGAACTCAATCGGCAACTCCGGGTGCATGCCACCCTGCAATAGGATCTGCGTACCACCAATATTGACAAGTTGACGTACCTTCTCGTGCAATGCTTGGGTATTTAACAGATACGCGTCAGTATCACCCAGATTGCGTTTAAAGGCGCAAAACGTACAGTGAGCCGAACAGATATTGGTGTAGTTGATATTACGATCAATGACATAGGTGCGATATTGCTCGCCATGAATGAACTGGCATCGCTGCGCCGCCCACTTGCCCAGTTCATGGAGAGGCACCTCTTGATAGAGTCGCAGTGATGACGCCGCATCCAGCCGTATATCGCCGGTGATTACAGCATCAATATCTATATCATGAGCCAGGCTTGAGTGGGACATTGCGTTCTACTTATTAGCATAATCAGATGTACGAGTATCTGGTAGCAGCTTGGTTGAAATCAAACCTTGCCACCAAACACCTTTCTAAGGTTCAACCTTTTCCACGAAGGAAGACAAAACCGACAAGCACCCGTTGACAACCAGATGTCGTGCCGATTGTGGGGTATATCCAAAGATACGCCAATGGTTTAACCCGGCCAACCCACTTGTCAGGTCCATGGTCGTAAAGATGATGGCAGGCCGCCCTTTCACATGGATTGCTTCAAGACGTGGTTCATTGAGACGATGCATTAATCGCAAGGTATAGATCCGGTATGACACGCGAGAACAATCGTAACCCCCAAACCGACGACCATCGATGATTGGATCATCGCGATGCAAAAGCCGGGAAAACTGATCTGGAAAGACCTTCTTGATCAATCCATGCACACTCGGGATTGCGTCTTCATTACCACCGGCGATATCAATCCATAATGTCCCGCCAGCGCGAATCCAATCGCCAATTGATTTAGTTTGTTCATCATCTAAAGAAAACCGACCCGTCGTGGTGAGAAAAGCAATCTGTTGATCCGCCAGGTCTTCCGGCAGAACCTTGGATAAGGAGAGATCAATGTCATGATCGTTGGCAAGCAGTGCCTGTAATTGCGTTAATGCTGATGGCTCTGGGTCATGGTTACCACTGTGTTGCAGGCGCGCAGCTGACAATTTGCGTTGCGGCGCGTTGTTCAGTTGAACCACATGATGGTTAGCCAAGCGAGGACGCTGAGGTTTCATACCTGTTGCAAAAAGGTAAATATTCGACAACGCCGAGAAACTGGGGCTTGTAGTTCGGTAGCGTTGCAGATCCTCTCCAATATCGTGCATGAAATGGATCATCAGCGGCCGCACACCGTTATGAACCATTTGCATGGGCATGGTGACATTTCTCACATGCAAATTAAAGATCGAACTATCACCAGGAACCTTCACCAGTTCATGGCCCCTATTGGCAAACAATTGCCCCGCCAATTTACGCATGGCAGCCTGAACTGCACCAGCGTTACCTTCAGGATTTGTAATCAAAAGCCCGCCAGCATCGATGTACCTTCGTAATCCGTTGATTTCATCATCGGTTAGATCAAAGCGGTCATCGGTTGCCAAATAAAGGATCGGACTCTCGATCAACTCGTAAACCGGTTGATTCAGCTCGGCAATCTGCCATGTAACGGATGCTTCATACAGGTCACTGGCATAGTCAACAAAGTTCCAGATATCGTGCGGTCGATTATTCCAGGATTTACTTGCCCGTGTATCTATTGGCACTGCCGTTTTACCCTGCGTATCAGCGGAAGGTGAGATTGGTGTCTTGGGGTTTGACCAGCGGATCTTGGTGATGGCCAATGGATCGTTCGCTCGTGACAGATAGAGCAGGGCAAAACTCGTGGATAACAAACGACCCTTGGGGCCGGTCCATGATCCATCGGGTTGCTGCTCAGCCAATAACTTGGCGGTTACCCGCCGAAACCAATCTATGCCGTTGAACGTACGATAGCCCGTGTACCGACCGACACTTTGAATTGTAAAGTAATAGAAGTTGCGGTCGGTATGTTCCGCCGCATCTTCGATCATGAAGTTCTGGTCCAACCATGCCAGGCCTTTGCGTAGTTCAGGTGAGATGTTTTGCTGGCCAACATCCATTCTGGGCCCACGCATAGCCCGTTCGGTCAGGTAAAGCACCGCGACCGCGCCGGCGGTCATGGGGCCGCTGATCCGCGAGTTGGCATGGATTCCACTGTTGATTGGTGCCCCATGACTCGGATCTAGTGAATAGATAGCCCAGCCGGCGGGTTTGTCTGTACCTGTGGTCTGCTGGGCTGCCCGCCAGTAAGCATCAATCCGCGTCCAATGATGTTTGGGGAGTTTGCGCCACCCGGCACGATCCAGCCCCGCGAGCCCCAACACCCCGTATTGGCCGTGGGCATTGTCACCAGCTCCAGTGGCTAACCCACCGGTATAGGCGCGGTTAAAGTTTCCTAATTCCGTTAGGGCACTGGTTAGGAACAAGCCGTCGCGATTGACCCAGCGGGCCCAACGGTCCCGGGGCAGGTGTGCGAGCATCTGTGCCCGCATTCCACGGTCAAAAATATAGGATGGATCAGCGGCCAGAACGATATTAAGCCGTCGAAACAATCTGGGATTTTGATAGCTCTCACCACAAGCCAAAAGGGCCCAAGTGGCCAATGCATGGTTGCCAATTTCATGGTGCAGTTCCTGGTCCCAACGATATTTCCAATGGGTGTATTTCCAGGCAGGTCTAAAGGTTTCCGGCGGCGGGATCTGGTAGATCGCTTCAATCCCTCGCTTGATAGCCTGTTGAATCCTTTCCAGTTTAAGATCGGCACCCTC
>CAUZIY010000240.1:0-3772 GCA_963579995.1 Phycisphaerae bacterium | reverse complement strand
CCCCCAATAATGACCACGCGCCGTCTCAATTGTTCACCCATCTCACGAAACCCACGAAACGATGCCAAGCAGATGAATTTTACACCTGCCTTCGTTTTATCCAGACCATAATTCCATATTCATCTTCAGGGCGCCTTGAGCTGCTCAAGAGGTGGACAACAACCCAAGGCACACACATCCGGGGCCGGTCCAAGCGGGCCCAGCACATCACGATGTAAATCTTCAACCGTACGTTCAAGCACGAGTTGGCGAATCATTTCAACAAATCCAGGGTGCGCCCCTACCGTTGCAGCACGTATCACCTTAACCCCCAACTCCTCACCAACCTGATGTGCCTCAACGTCAAGATCATAAATGACTTCCATGTTGTCCGAGAGAAACCCGATAGGCACAAGCACAAATTCCACGGCCTCGGATCGACTCAACCGCATGATCTCCTCACACACGTCGGGGCCCAACCAGGGCTGTCTCGGAGAACCACTTCGGCTCTGGTAAACCAGTTCCCAATGAGCCAGTGAAGCAAGATCCGCCACAAGGCGGCATGATTCATTGAGTTGAAGTTCATAATCACATGCCTGGGCCATAGCCAGGGGAAGACTATGTGCCGTAAACAGAATGCGTGCTGATCGCCGCCGGTCCGAGGGGATCACAGACAATGCTGTTTGCACGGATTGGGCCATGGGTTCGATAAATCCAGGGTGGTTGTAAAACACCCGCAACTTATCCAGCACGGGAGCCTTGTCGCCATAAACCGCCCGGGCAGATCCCAAATCTTCAAGGTACTGGCGACAACTTGAATACGAACTGAATCCAGAGGTCACGAATACCAGCGCACGCTTGACCCCATCTTCAATCATGGTGCCCAACGTGTCACTGACAAATGGATGCCAGTTTCGATTGCCAAAATAGACCGGAAGATTCGGTCCCTTCCCTCGAAACAGTTCCTCAAGAGCGGCGACCAACACCCTGTTTTGCCCATTGATGGGACTCACCCCATCGAATATTTCGTAGTGCTTTGCCACCACCTGCAGGCGTTTTTCCGGAACACCCCGACCACGTGTAACGTTACGAAGAAATGGCATGACATCTGCCATCTGTTCCGGCCCACCAAAGGACAACACAAGCAAGGCGTCGTAATGATTCAACATGACATCATTTCATCGCACTTCAGTTTGCCGACTGCTCATGAACGAAGTCGACCAATTCAGACACATGTTGAGGTGGTGTTTGGGGAAGCACCCCATGACCAAGATTAAAGATATGCCCCCTTCGGCCGCCCGCCTTGTCCAAGATCTCTTTAGCCTGCTTGCGAATAACACCAGGCGACGTAAGAAGCACGCAGGGATCGAGATTACCCATGATTGCCATCTCGTCGCCAAGCAATTCCCAGGCATCCACCAAGTCAACGCGCCAGTCAACACCAATCACATCGCCCCCCACGCTACTGATTTGCGGCAGTAAAGCCGGATTACCGGTTGTAAAGTGAATAAGAGGCGCCGACCGATCGACCCCATCGATCAGCCGCTTCATATGAGGCAGAACATATTGCTCATAATCAGCCGGCGAAAGGACGCCCACCCAGCTGTCAAAAATCTGTACCGCGTCGGCACCACTTTCGATCTGCCTGTTTAAATACGTGACAATCATCGCAGTAATCCTGCTCATCAGTTCGTCCCAGGCCTCAGGATCACCGTGCATCATCTGCTTCGTATGTGTGTAGTGCCGACTACCACTACCTTCAACCAGATAGGAGGCGATCGTGAACGGTGCGCCCGCGAACCCAATGAGAGCAATATCAGGACGTAACGCTTTACGAGTGATGTCCAGCGAATCAAATACATGGCCCAGATCTTCTATATTTGGGTCCTTGAGCCGTTTAAGGTCATCCCGGGATCGGATGGGCTGATCAATAATTGGGCCGGGCGCATATTCGACCCCGAGGCCCAGAGGCTCGGCTACCACCATGAGGTCACTGAAAATAATCGCGGCATCAACCCCCAGCCGGTCAACCGCCATTAATGTCACCTCAGCGCATAGATCAGGTTTCTGACAAAAGTCACGCATCGTCACATTGCGCCGGATCTCACGATAGGATCGCTGATACCGTCCTGCCTGCCGCATCAGCCAGATTGGCGTATAAGGCGTCTGTTCACGACGGCAGGCTTTCATGAACACCGAGTCGTCGATCAACCGGTTTGGTTTCGAGTCATGGTGACCGACCCAGGTCATATCAATTCGGCGCCAGTTGTTGGTATCAATACCCTCCTGACCAGCCAGGACCTTCTTCTCCAACAGATCATGCGCACGCCTGGCCGTCTGCCGTACCAGGGGGCCGAAGTATGGGGCATCAGGTTCGTAGTCCACCGTCATGCCATACCCTTGCAGGGCAGCACTGGCGATCGGCCCCACCGATCCGATCACAACTTGCCCCATTGTACTTCGCAACTGATCTGCACAGCCTTCCAACTCGGCAACATCAAACAAATGCTTGACCTGCGTTGCATTCGTAAACAGGACAACGCTAACTGACCCGGTGTTTAGAGCAGTAATCGCCTGCCTCAGCGGCCCCAAATCCTCTGGCAACTGCCAACGATAGACCGGCACCTGCGTTACATGAGCACCGCGATCTTTCAAGGCTGCAACCAATTCATGATTCGGCAATCCATACTCCTGAACAGCAACACCACATCCTTGAACGGATTGATATGCGTCCAAGGCTTCCAACAGGTCTTCCCATGTATTCGGCTCAGGAACCACGACCGTTGGCGTCACCTTCATTTCACGAAAGACCGCATGTGGTTTAGGACCGCGTACGACCGTGACAAGTGAACTCAAAGCGTCGGGAAATCGTTCAGGCGGATATTGCGTTCCAATTGCCTGTGCAAGCATACGCGTACCAACGCCGGTCAGGAAGATGGCAACATGAAATTCATCTGCAAACAGGCGCTCAGCAAACGCCAGGGCCTCAGTGTTAGTTTCCAGGGGTACTTCACGCATGGTCGGCGCACTGATGGCTTGACCGCCACACCGTTCGATCAACGCGCACATCTCTTTTGCCCGACGACTCTCGAAGCTAACGACCCGCATATTTTGAAAATCCATCGACATGGTAAGTAATGGAACCTACGTGTACCGGAATTTATCGCTTCTGGCCAATCGAAACCCAAAATCCATGAACTGCTTCTCCGGTGCCAAGCTGCTGCGGGCACTACATCGGCTGTATTTCACGTGATGTCGCCACGACCCACCGCGTGCTGATCGCCGCCCACCATCCCGTGAAGGACCCTGCGGATTGACTGGAGGACTCGCCACGTAATAACCGGCGTCATAATAGTCAGCACACCATTCATGAACATTATCCGCCATGTGAAACAGGCTAAAATCATTGGGACCGACCGCTCTTGGGTCCCCCATCCTAATTGGCTGACCTGTCAGTTCACCATCCAATCCCGGGGCGTAGAAGCCCGCATGTCCCAATGGATCATCGCCCCATGGGAAGCAAAATCCGCCACGACCACCGCGTGACGCATATTCGCGCTGAGCTTCTGTGGGCAAGTGATAGCACTTGCCCACAGCCTTTGACAACCAGTCAGCATATGCCACCGCATCATGCCAACTGACACCACAAACAGGGGCTTGAGGGCAATCAAATGGCGGCTGCCCCCACAATCTAGGTGGCTCATGGTTTGTTTGGGCAAGGAATACCCCGTACTGCTCATTGGCCACCGGATAAGTGGCCATGGAAAACGGGGATAACTCCACCCTATGCTCG
>CAUZIY010000239.1:0-3786 GCA_963579995.1 Phycisphaerae bacterium | reverse complement strand
AGATAGGCGACGGCAAGTTCAAAGGTAAGCTGTGCTTTGGCGGATGTGGGGATACTGGACTCAGTTTGGTTGTCCAGCAGGTGACAGCGGGTCAATGCGGCAATGGCCGCAGACTCGTTACCTAGCATCAGTTCAGTCATGCCCAGGCCGTAATAAATCTGTCGCTGCTGGATGAGTGGTGTAGATGGGTCAATGGTGGCGGCAACGGATCGCAACTTGCGGGCTCGACCGTCACCGATCCACCCATGCTCGTTTGGTGACCGGAGGCGGATCCCATTGAGTGCGTCAAGCATCCTGGCATGGCTGCTTTTGATTCGTGGTGACTCGGGGCTCGTGGCTTGCTGCGGTTGATTGGCATCTTCGGCTGTCGGGGCGGGCCTACCGGGAGGTTTCCTCGTTGTTTTGATATTCTGGTTCTTAGGTGAACCGGCCGCAGCCAGTTCTAGCGTGACAGAATGATCTTGTGCGCGGGCTGGTTGGAGTCCGATGCTGGATAAGGCCCAGAAATACAAGGCCAAACAGGCGAGGTTGCAGGTTAGGTTTTTGAGGGGGTCAAACCTTGATTGCAATGCTGAGCCCCTTTGCTGGATTGTGTATCTTGAGAACATGGCGAGGTTGCGTGTTAGGTTATAAATAAATTTTTAATAATATGTTATAATAATTAAGCCAGGTGCCAAGCCCGTTTGTGGCCAAGGAGATTGTAAACGAAACAGGCAAGATTTGGGGTTGTGCCAGTATAGTTCTGCGTTTATAATTTAATGTTCTTATCTGTCTGTTTTGCTTTTTTCTTTATTCAGCCACTGGAATTAGCAGGCGGGAAAGTCAGGTTTTAGATTCGCAAGGAGATCAACATGAAAAGGTTAAGCAGTGGGATCGCGTGCGCGGTTTTTGTGATCAGCCATATCGTCCTCCTATCGGCTACTGGCTCAGCGGATGCCGACATCCTGATCTTTCAAAATGGTATTGATGGCTACGATGGAACTCGAGATTCCGGGATACGATGGGGTCTGAACATAGGCTTTGCCGGGCGAGAGACGGGCATCATTGGTGATATCGGCACCTACGAGTTTCGAAGCACCAATCTTGGCGGTGCAACGAAGATAGAGGTGGCCAATCTTTTCCATTCGGCAAGGGACTTCGCTCCAAACCGACCGGAGTTGGGGATCACCGGCCCCATTTATCGATACGGCCGCATGTTTCTCAAGTTCAATGACATCATCGGAACGGGCCCTGGCCAGGTGTCACCCGACTTGGCCATTACCCGAGCGACACTTGAACTTTATAACACAGAGGATTTCGGTAGTGCAGCAGCGATAGATAATACCATCATGACCGATGACCCCAATGATCTGGAAGATCCAAAATTAAGTGGCGGTGCCATCGCCATTTATCCGGTGCGGGTTCCCATTGTCTTTGGGAAAGATGTCGGTGTTGCGGGGAAAAACAAGGTGACGGGCGATGAATATAAGAGAAGCAAACAGAGTTGGTCGGTTCGGTGCTCAGAAGGGAGTCAGACCTATCCCGAGGATCCGGTAGCGGCCTCATGGATCTGTGGCCCACGAGATATCAATGATATTCATCAGGGAGCAGAAGACCCCAGCCACCCAATCCATACATCACACGCCACCCGCCGAGAGGGCGCGGTGGGACCGCCGGAATTGGACTGGAGCCATCCCGGTTCGGTCGTGGCGTTACAGGATGCGACGGAAGGGACCAAGTCCTTTGATGTGACCCGCCTGGTACAGGATGGTATTTTTGACGGCTACGGTGTCTACCTGACCTCGCTCATGGCGCCCACGACGGGATTCCACCATTCGGTTCCCAATTTCTGGACCGGTGAAGCGGGGGGTGACCCAGGTAGTTTCTTTATTCCTACGCGTGATGAGAACTACGGCAACACCTACCGTACCAGTGCGCATCCCGATATCGGGAGCAGGCCGAAGTTGATAGTGGAGTTTGTGCCTGAACCGGCGACCAGCGGACTGCTCGGGTTAGGCGCCCTGGCTCTGTTGTATCGGCGTCGATGTCAAGGGTAAACGCCGTTACTCGATGCCTGCAAATATTGGTTTGCCAGTGAGTTTGAAAAGATCGCCCGTACCACCGGGCAGGGTGATTTTCAACTGGTTGTAATCCACCACGAGCTGTTCCACGGTGCCCGTTTCACGGGACAATCGCGTGATAGATTTAACGGTTGAGGGAAATTGGATTGTCATTGTCTGCTCTGCCTGTGCGGCATTAAGACCTTCACCATGCGTGAGATTGACGAGTAGCATATAGTCGTCGCCCGCGTCATCCTTGAAAAAACCAATTAGACCGTTGTGGTCATTGCCCTGCTTGTGAATGGTGATGTTTTTGATCAACTGCGGTGACGTATCTCGCGTGTAGGCATCGAGGCCAATGGGAACAGGATTGATCTTGAGTTGGCCGTCGATCCATTGGCCGCCCGGGACATAATGGACACCGGTACTTTGCAGAAAGCGTAAAGTGCGTCCAAGATGCTTGATTTCGCGGTTCACATATTTCGCATCGTGGTAAAGGTAAGTTGGTTCTCCAGGCCCCTCTTTGCCTACGATTGCGTGGAACGGATCCTTGAGCAGAGCTCCTTTGAAAACATGGTCAAATGTGAAGTAATGGATTGCGGTGAATCCATATGTGAGTGCGACATAAACCTGGAATCGCAAGTCTGATTCGGTAGGATATCGCCTCGCACCACCACCCTCGTGGGCAAAGGCTTGGATGAATAGCCAATAGGGAATGCCGGCGGCTTGGGCGACATTACGGCAGTCAGTCAGGGCACTGTAGTAAAGTTTGTGAACATATTGTTCTTCAATTCCTTCGGGCGGTATTTTGAACGGATAGATGTCAAGTTGTAGTACATGTGGCTGAATCACGTTGACGAATTCAGATAGGTACTGGTGATAGGTATAGCCGCCGGGTGCCTGTTCGTATAGATCAGGACCCAACCATTTTCCACCCCACAGTTTGCCATTGGGTGCCGGTGGATACGCATTGGAATAAACCAGCAAGTCGGGATATGTTTCCTTGGCCCATGCAATGATTCGGCCGGCTTCGGCAAATTGTGGCCGCTTGGGTTCATCCCAGACCATAACCGCTTCGCCACCGACATGATTGTCAATCACTTGGGTAATGTGTCCGGTGGCCTCCTCGAAGTTGTACCGTTTATTGAAATGGGCGTGCCATGGGATGCCCTGTCGGTTTGCACCACCAATCAGATCTGGCCAACGTTTCCAGGCCAGCATCGAATTGAATCCTGCTTCGGTGTACTTGTTGTCGTTAACCGCAGCAGTTCGCTGGGTGAGAGCTGTGATTTGAAATGGATGGCTACGCACCCATTGACTGCCAAAAGAAAGGTCTGCCTGGTTGGCCGGTTGATGTCGTGTTCCGGCAAACTGGCATCCAATGATTGAAAGCAACAAAAAGGCCAGGGATGAACTAATGTACACCCGGCGGACCAGGGACAGGAGCAGTGACGGTGGGGAATAAATAATGGATTGGTCTGGGTCATAAATCACGATGTGTGATCTGTACTTCTCATCGTGTTCATGGTTCATACCTCGGCGCTCCTTGTTATGGCTGAATTGGCCATTTGCGCGGTGAGGTGATTGTCCTCAGGAAGATGCAAACATCAAATACACGATGGACTTTGGGTTCCAAACGTTGGGCAACATCGAACAGATGTTGGTTGGCAGCAAGGGCCGCGGTCCGATCTCCACGCGCCGTCAACTCTACGGTACGGGCAAGGGGTAAACATAACTCAGCGTGCAG
>CAUZIY010000238.1:0-3849 GCA_963579995.1 Phycisphaerae bacterium | reverse complement strand
TGGCGCCGGTGTGTCAGGCCATTGTCCAGTCTACCTTCCCAAGGCATATGTACGCGAAGGCAATGGCCTTCTTTGGTATGGGGGTCATCATTGGACCGATTATTGGTCCTGTCGCAGGGGGTTATCTGAGTGAAGCCTACAGTTGGCGCTGGGTATTTTTTATGATCGTGCCATTTACGTTGATGGCATTAATGGCGGTTGTGGCTTTTATTCGGGATACATCTACCCGTACGACTGTTCGATTTGATTGGACAGGGTTCCTGGCGTTGTCAGTTGCGGTCACTTGTCTGCAAATTACATTGGATAGTGGCCAACGGGCCGATTGGTTTGATTCTTACAAAATTATTATCCTGACCTGTCTGGCTGTCGGAGCGCTATATATTTTTGTTGCGCATGTGACGACCACAGAGCGGCCGTTTCTCCGGCCGGCATTATTGAAAGATCGAAATTTTGTAATCGGGGTCATGCTGATGTTTATTTTTGGTCTCCTCAACTTCACGCCGATTACGCTGTTGCCCACACTGCTACAGAATTTGAGAGATTATCCAGACTCGGTCATAGGGTATGTGCTGGCGATCAGGGGGTTGGGTACGCTGGCCGGCTTTTTCTTTATGATAGTTGGCAGCCGGATTGACCCGCGCTGGATGGTAGTCGCCGGCTTTGCAACACAAGGAATTTCCGGATGGTACATGGCGCAGGCGGACCTTAACGTCATGTTGGAGGATCTTTTTTGGCCCATGATCGTGCAGGGTTTTGGAGTTGGACTCCTTTGGCCGTCGATTACGGCCATCACCTTTTCAACTTTGAACCGAGACTATGTGGATGAAGGCACAGCTATTTATCATTTGATCCGTAATATGGCGAGCAGCATCTATATCTCCATCAGTGTTGCCGTCATTATGCGAACCAGCAGCCAGCGTTATGCCGAAATGACAGATCATGTATCACCGTTCAATCAGAATCTTGATTTACCCTGGGCGAGTCGCGGATGGAATGCAACAACTACGGAGGGGTTGAGTCATCTGGGCAGTGAGATCGGTCGCCAGGCTGCCATGATTGGTTACATTAATTCATTTTATATGTTTTCAATCACGGCTTTTGCATTTATTCCATTGGTATTGTTAATTCGTTGGAAAAAAGAAAATGGGCTTCCGGCGCTTAAGGAAGGTGAGGAAAATGTTCGCGATTAAGCACATTGCAGTCGATCATTTCCGAATACCCTTGCCGCTAGCATTGTCCGATTCAACCCATGGCGAGATCACTCACTTTGGCCTGGTCACCGTGCGGCTGACCGATGCCCAGGGTCGGGAGGGACTGGGCTACACCTACACCGTTAACAATATTGGCGCCGCAGCCGTGCTCAAACTTATCGAACAGGATCTTGCCGAGTCGATTCTTTCCTCAAGCTCAGATTCAATTGAAGCCTTCTGGGAGGAGATGTGGTGGCACGTCCATTTTGTGGGTCGTGGCGGCTTAGCTGCGTTTGCTATGGCCGCTGTCGATATCGCTTTATGGGACCTGTGGGCTAAAACAGTCAACAAGCCGATGTGGCGATTGCTCGGTGGTGACCGTTGTGAAGTAAAAGCTTACGCGGGCGGAATTGATCTCGACTTCACCCTGGATCAGTTGCTTGCTCAGGCGGAAGAATTTCTGGCACAGGGGTTCCGGGCAATCAAGATGAAAGTCGGTCGTGACGTACTGGAACAGGATATTGATCGGGTACAGGCCATGCGAAAGTTCGTCGGTTCGGATTTTCCACTGATGGCTGATGCCAACATGCGTTGGACGGTCGACCAAGCCGTGAAGGCGGCGACTGCATTGGCGTCTTGCGGTTTATATTGGCTGGAGGAACCTGTTATACCAGATGACTTTATAGGCCACGCACGGGTTCAGTCGGTGGGTGGTGTGCCGATCGCCAGCGGTGAAAATCTGCACAGCACCTACGAGTTCAGTCAACTGATTGAAAGTGGGGGGGTGACCTACCCTGAGCCGGATGCGGCGACTGTTGGGGGAATTACGCCTTGGCTCAAAATCGCTAAACTTTCACAGGCGCATGGGCTTCACATCACCTCTCACGGTATCCACGATATACACGTTCATTTGCTCGCGGCAGTGACTAACGCGGATTACTTGGAGGTCCATGGGTTTGGCCTCGAACGCTTTATCGCAGAACCCTTGCAGCTGAACAACGGCCTGGCCATTGCACCGGATCGGCCAGGCCATGGTGTGGTCCTCGATTTTGAGGCTCTTGAAACCCATCGTTATACGACTTGATCTAGCCGACGTTGGTATTTTATTCTGCTTCGACCAACTCGGTTTGCCTTTAATTTGATGCAGCGCTGCCGATTTGTTGGTACGGGATCAGGAACTGCCATCCCGATTACGCCAGATCATCGCTTTCTGGCCCACATTCCGGATCAGTTCCAGCACATCGCGTTCGCCCACCACGTCGCGCATCTGCCCTGACAGTTCGCGTTTTCGGCGTGTATCGATTCGAACCGACACCGTCATTCCTGCCCGCAACTGCGGGCCACCGGCCTGATCGATTATTACAAGGTTGATGGGTATGCGCTGGACAACTTTGACCCAGTTTCCCGATGCGTTCTGTGGAGGTAGGATTGAGAATTCAGCACCGGTGGCTGGTGCGATGCTGCTGATCACAGATTCCCATATTTTGTCGGGATAGGCATCGACCACAATGGTCGCCTGTTGACCAGGCAGAATATGGGTCAGTTGTGTTTCCTTCAGATTGGCTTCAATCCAGATCGGTTGATTCTGTATCAGGCTGAATATCGGTTTGCCGGCCTGCGCGTATTCGCCCACCTGCAGTTTCATATTACTGACGATGCCGGAGGCGGGCGCGCGGATGGTGGTTGCCTTTAGTTCAACGGCCGCTTGATCATAGGTTGTTTGCGCGGTCAGATAACGTGGATGTTGGTCGACCGGTAGTCGTTCATTGCCTGCCAGCTGAGCCAGCACTCGTTGTACACGTTGTTCAATGATTTGCACCTCACGTCTTGCAACCTGCAGGTTATGCTTGGCTTCGTCATGTTTTTCTTCACTACTCAGACCTTGCTTCAACAGTTTTCGTTGGCGTTTGTAACGTCGAACAAGATATCGGACTTTGTCCTCGGCCAGTTGAGCCTGAACAACAGTTTCTCCGTAATCAGCACGCAGGGATTCGAGTTCTGTTCGAATCACCGCCATCTGCGCCCGGGCCCGACTGAGTGTGATCTCCAGGGGAGAGGCATCTAGCTGTAACAAAACATCATTAGCTTCAACTGCCTGGTTATCAACGACCAGCACGGAGGTGACCCGACCAGAAACCTCTGGGCTGATGATGATGACATTGGCCTTCACGTACGCGTTGTCTGTGCTGACGTACCGGCCGCTCGCCGCATAAAGATACAGACCCACACAAATAGCCAATAAGGGGATAACGATAAGAAACACGGTTCGTTTCAGCGTACGACTGCCCAAAATAGAGAAAAGTTTGCGCTCCGACATCACGTCTTACTCTTATCGGCCACGGGTAGATTCAGCAGGTTTGTTTTCATATGAATCAAGATATCTACTAACCGTTCTCGTTCCTTTTCGTTCAGTCCCTCGAGCGACTGTTGACGAAGATCAGCGGCGATACGGCGAAGCGATTGCATAGCAGGTTCGACTTCGTCTGTTAGATACACGCGTTTGACACGGCGGTCGTCTGGGTCGGGTTCACGGCGAAGCCATCCTTTGGCTTCCAGGCGATCGAGCAGTCGGCCGAGGGTGGGTCGCTCTATTTCCAAGATTTCGGCCAATTCAGCCTGAACAAGTCCGTCGCGACGATAAAGATGGGTCAGGACCCAC
>CAUZIY010000237.1:0-3973 GCA_963579995.1 Phycisphaerae bacterium | reverse complement strand
CGTGTTCGTTGGCGCCGCCGACAATGCGGTATTCGATCTGGCCGGATTGGCGTGCTTCGCGGCGGTCAGAGAAACCAAACATGCACGTGCCCACCTCGTTGATGTCGGCCTGCCCTTGAATGTTGGCGTCGATGGGGTGATCCAGTGGCAAGTCAAGCTGGGCCGACGTTTTGCCGAGCGTGATGACGTCGTTGGGAAACAGCGTGATAAAACGACTGATATATTCAATGATTTGCGGAGCCCAGAAAATGTATTCATCTATAATAGACTCCACCTTGCCAAGGCCGGGAACTGTCAGTGTTATGCTGCGGTTGTGCAGTTCCTGGGCAGTCAACATGACTGGTTGTTGAGAAGCGACATTGAATCCGTCTGCCCATCGTCCGTACACGTGTGGGAGATTGCGCTCTTGGTTCGTTGCCGGTTCTCTTATGGTTTCCATAAATGAATGGTCGCAACAGCCAACGATTACAATGTAGCCCAGCAAGTACTGTTCAGCTTTTTCTGCAGGAACTTGGCTGGCAACCTTGGAGATTACAAAAGCGAGTTCGGGACTGATGGTGATATCCTTGGCACGTGGCGGCAGTTCGATGATTGCCGGTGACTGGGCTAGTGCGCTTGGCGGACCATTAATGAATCGCGGGTAATCCCGCCGTTTCAAGCCTTCGTTGATTTGTGCGGTTTGATAATTGCCGAACAGTCTCCAAAAATGCGGTGCGGTTTCTGGTGACCATTTAGATGGGGTTGTGGGCTCATTGTTCTGATGGACGATAGCATCGCCTACTGCTGGTGATGGATGCACGGTTCGCCCCGGGTCATCCGGGTCTCGCCAATCTTGGTGATCAAGCAACACCACGGGGCATCGCAATACGCCAACTTTTTCAATTTCTGCTTCAATGTAATCGTTCGGCCCCATAATCTGTTGCAGTGGAGATTCAAGTCCATCCACGCCCATTGTGGCCATGTGGATCACGTCGCCGGAAAAAAGTGTGGCAAAGCTTGAATACCAGCTGATCGTGCGTTCAACGCCCAAAAGCATTGCCGCCGTGCTCGAGCGATCGCGCAGCCAACCTGACTGTCGCGTGTAGACAGTTAGGTCGTAGACGTTGCCGATTTCATCCTTGGTAACCAGAAACGGCCCCATTGGGCACATCGTATCGGTCTTTTTGCAACCCCAAGAGGCGACCGCACCGTCAAAGAAATCAAAAGGTGGGTCAATGTGATCGATGGAATGTTTGAAAAAGTTTCGCCCGGCAATATCTATAACCACGGTATATCCGGCGACATGGTCCATTGCCTTATCAATGGGGATGTATCGTCCCCCTTGACCTATGATCAGCCCAAGTTCCACGTTGAAGCTCCATGGCGTACCGTCTGGCGGTATGACCACCGGTTCACCGTGGCCAACAACGCAGCCGCGTGGCCGGGCGTGGCCCTGTGGGAATAAGTTGGTAATCACGCGATCCGGATCATTGCGGATAAATGCTGGGCTGTTCTGCACCAGGCCCCATAGCAATCGTGGCCGTGGGATTGGGGCACGCAGGTATACCTGGTCCAGAGGATATCCAATCTGTCCCATGGTGTGTTGGTCGCACTGTTCGAGAAATCGAATCAGGAATTGCTGCAGGCGAGACAAGGCGTCAAGCCCCGGATCTCCCATGCCGGCGAAATCCTTTAGTTTGTCCGGCCAGACTCCATCGGTCAGGAACTGCGGTCGGTAACGTTGGTAACCGGTGGTAGGATTGGCCTGATACCGATCAAATTGCCTTTCGACTTGCACGGGATTGAATATCCACTGTTCTCCGGTTGCCGGATGATCGATTACCAGGCCCCAACGTTCTCTGCCCGCATGAACAATAGGTTGCAAGTTTCATGGTTAATTTCCAGATGAGGCTAATGCCCAACGTATGGCAAGGCATGTTAGCAGGTAATTTACCGATGCCTTGTTCGCCTAGCCATTGTAGATTTTTTGAGGATATGGCGAAATGTAAACAGGCTAATCAGAACAATGCTAGCGTAGGTTCAATTATCGGGAATTGGGGTAGGCGGGGCGGTGGTAAAAGTTTTTTCTCCCCGTAGTCGACGCACAATATCAGCGTGTATTCGCAGGTCGTTATGTGCGGAGATGTGGGCAGCTTGCAGTGGCAAGTTGCTCACCCACCACGCGGTTTGTCCTGGAGGCGCAGTGTTGGCCTCGCCCACCACACGATCGCCAAGGCGCACATAGGGATAGATGGGATAATCGGAATTCTTTTGTCCTTGATTTATGGCATTCATGAACGCAGAATCAGGGCGCATGTCAACCTGCAACTTGTTCAATGGAGGCATAGATGCCATTGCGGCTCCGCGGTGCGGTACGCTTATCGTAAACAGTCGCGCAATACGCAACCGTCGGTGTACGATTCCTGGCGACTGTTGCTGATGAGCGTAGCGTGCTACCAATCCGCCCATTGAAAAAGCGATCACATCGACATGGGTTGTCCATTGTGGGTCAGTGCTTGGAAACTGGTGATCGAGTTCTGCGATGGCCTTGTCGCGACAATCATCAAACGTCTTGCAAGATCCGAAGGAGACGCCGATAATTCGTTCATCGTTGGTGTAGTTATAGAACTGCTTGATCAGTTTTTTCGTGGCAAAACCCGGATCGATCCAGCCGCCTAGGACCAGTAGTGGACGTGCAAGTGGCTTGGGATGGTCTTTCATTTTGGCGAGGGCTGATCGGGCCTGATCGACGGTTAGTGGAAATGAGGGGTTAACAGGCCCGACGCATCCATTTAGGGCTAACAGCAGGCTTATCGCCGCCAGTGCCGGAGCATGAGGATTTCTTCGCCACGGCTCGTGCTGGCTAAGGCGTTGAAGGTGAAATAATCTTGACATGATGCAATATCGGTGTAAAAGAGTTTTTTCAGCGACGAAGAGTGTACTGCCAACAGTTGGTTGAATGAACAGTGCCAGTCAGGTAATGAGAAGTGCACATGGGCTATCGTCTTTAAGAGCATCGAAGAGGCTGGTGACGAGGCGAAGACGAAGCTGAGGCTCAAGTGATGTGGAAATCAGTTTGGCGCAGTGGCATTGTACTTGTTGACCTCGCCGCTGGCTCAGTCGGGCCATTCGCCACGAAACACTTCTGCCGCTGCTCCGGTCATAAATACGTGATTGGAGTCCTCGGCCCATCGCAATTGCAGGTCACCTCCAGGCAAGTGAGCGAGTAACTCGCGGTTTGTGCGTTCGATAAGTACGCCGGCGACGCACACCGCCGAGGCGCCGCTGCCACAGGCCTGAGTCACTCCGCTGCCTCGCTCCCAAGTGCGCATGATGACCTCGCTACGAGATAGCGGTTGTACGAAATGGACGTTGATACGGTTGGGGAATATATGATGCTTTTCCAATACGGGGCCGACAGTTTCAAGCGGAATTGTAGCTACGTCATTGCAATAAAATACGGCGTGAGGATTGCCCATCGATACGCAAGTCATACGCTGGTCTAGACCGGATAGCTCTTTCCAGTCTTCTGGCAAAGTCTCAGGCCATTGTACTAGCGTACTGGTCGAATAGTTGACAATCTGTTTTAGGTCGCTGATGCAAACGGGTATATTCTCCGGATTGAGTGTTGGTTGGCCCATGTTGACAGTGATCTGATCAATTTTTCCGTTGCTGTTGACGGTATAATCCAGGCTCAGCACGCTAGTCTTGGTCTGGATGCGCATGGGATTGGCGCTGGTGATGTCTTGGTCGTGAGCCAGTTTGCAGACGCACCGGATACCGTTACCGCACATCTCCGCTTCGGACCCATCGTTGTTGAACATACGCATACGAACGTCTGCGTCGACTTTGTCGCTGGGTGGCAAGACGAGGATCAGCCCGTCTCCGCCGACACCGGTGTGCCGGTCTGAGATGACTCGTGCCAACTCTTGTGGTTGGCCAATCGTCTGGTTGAAACAATTGATGTATATGTAATCATTACCAATGCCGTGCA
>CAUZIY010000236.1:0-3991 GCA_963579995.1 Phycisphaerae bacterium | reverse complement strand
ACCGTATCCGGCGGACAATCGGTTGAACTCTTCGGTAACGAGTCTTCCATCAGGTCGCTGGGATGGCGAATAAAGTAATGGTCTTATCCCGTTGGCCCAATGCTTGGCAGCAAAGGCGCGATACATATCACGGGGTGAGGGGTCATAAATTTCAGAATTCACCTGGGCCCCTCCCTGGGGGAATTTGCCTCGTCCAACACCCCTGCAATAGATCGCGCTAGTCCAGTGACCCCAGAACGGTTCCGTGAAATGATGGTCAATCAGATCTCTTAACGGCTGGCGGAAATGGGCAGATGAATTGACGCAGATGGGGATCTGTGGTCGTGCGGCCTTGATTACTGTGCGGATCGAGTTGAACCATTTAAGGTCAAGATGTGCCTTGTAGTCCTCGATATCAAATGCGTGCTGGCGCATCTGCTGTGGATCATGGGGGATCTCGTATCCGTAACGTTTCGAGAAGACGCGTTGGCAGTTATCGCAATAGCAAAGGTATGCGCCCCAGTAGGTGCCATGCGGATGCCCAAGAATATCCAGGAATACGCTGTCCGCGTCATAACGTTGGAAAATTTCTGCCAGGTGTTCTCGCATGAATTCCATGTAATCAGTTTCAAGGCATAACCGGTGCCAGCGTGGACGGGGCGCCAACTTGGGATGACGCAGCATTTGACCCTCGGGGTCACGGGCCACCCATTGCGGGTTGTTTCGTGCGGCATGTTCATCGAAGCCAACGCTGTAGTAAGCGGTAAACTCCGCGCCGATCCGATGAAGCATTTCACCCACTTCACCTACCAGGTCAAAGGATATCGCTGGATGGCTTATACCCAGTTGGGTTGGGTAATAGCATGTCCCCCAATGGTCCTTGCAGTAAACCACCGCATGGTCGACACCCGCTTTGCGAAAACAGTTTTCGTATTGTTCAACGGAGAGGTTTTCCAACGAGATGTACGGTTCGCGTGGCCAGTGGTGGTCGATCAGGTAGCCGGCGTACGAGATTGCGTCGTGATGGACCATGATCTTACTTGACGACACCGATGGTCAGCATCAGGTTGGCGTAGATTCGTTGATCACCGGATGCGATCACCAGGCAGATATCTGGACCTCTGACCACTTCATAGAAATCAAGCCGATCAATAAATTCGAATTCCGTCGGGCCGCCACTATGACCGAGAATTTGGCGAAACTCTGACCAGATGGGCGGGTCAGCCTCCAGGGCGTGAGCTCCTGCTTTGTCATAGCTCATGACGGTTACTGTTTCGATTGGGATCGCCGATACCAGGGCTTTAAGAATATCCGTACAGGTCACGAGGCCCGGTGCCAGGTTCAAGTTGACCAGTGTGGCATTCATTCCAAGGGTGGTTGAGGCTGGGTAATTGCCGTCGGCAATCAAGACCTTGGAGCCGTGTCCTGCTCGTGCAAGGACTTCAAGAATATCCGGATGAATCAACTTGGTATTGAGCATCTTGATCACCAATCAAATCTAATGAAAAACAGTTCCAGTTATCTTATCTAAAGCCATGAAGAGTCTCATTTGGCCCGGTAGAATGGGCTTGCCATAAAAAAATATCATAGCGAATGTTTTGATGGGCTTGCCGGGGGTGGGAATTTGGTTTCCATTTACAGGAGATATCATGTTGAAAAGGTCAACCGCCATACTTCTTCTTACGTGCCTAGGTGGCATGCCGCCCAATACATGGGCGCAGAACACATTAGAACTTCCCGGCGGTCTTCCATTTCGCGTGGGCTGGGTCACCCGGGTCTGGAATCCACCTCAGGTTGATGGGCAGATGACAACCGCAGACGGGTGGGAGACCGCCACTGTCCTAACGGATTTCACTTTGAAAGACGACACCACCGCTGCGCCACAAAGCAAAGGCTGGCTTCTTTATGACGAAGAGGCCCTGTACGTTGCTGTCCAGGTTAGTGGTCCAGGTCGAGGGGACTTGAAGATGCGCGTGACCGAACGGGACGGGAATGTAAACCAGGATGACTCCGTGCATCTTTTTATCGTCCCACCAGATGCGCCGCCCCTGAAACTGGAACCACAACCAGGACGGTGGTATTTCCACTTGACGGTCAACCCACTGGGTACACAGCGTGATGCAATTGGTTACAAGGGTAAATCATGGTGGAATGGAGATTGGACGGCCCGGACATCCATCCAGGAAAATGGGTGGACGGTTGAAATGCGTATTCCATTTTCAACCTTGGGGATCAAGGGGCCCACGCAAAAAGCCTGGGGATTCAACCTGTGTCGGGGGTTTTCGAGTGTCGGTCTACCCAAGGGTGAAGCCCGGCATTATTTTGCCAATTGGTCGCCAAAGGAACACTGGTACAGTTTCCCGGATAAGTACGGTCGGCTTCTATTTGGTGCCGGTGCACCGAGTCACGACGAAATTGCCACACGTTTTGTACAGAGGGATTTGGCTTCGAGCTTGGAATCATG
This sequence comes from Phycisphaerae bacterium, assembly GCA_963579995.1. Lineage (GTDB taxonomy): Bacteria > Planctomycetota > Phycisphaerae > Phycisphaerales > Phycisphaeraceae > UBA6626. The sequence continues at coordinate 1,548 of CAUZIY010000236.1, read as the reverse complement.
CTCGGTGAGTCTAATGCAGATTCGCAGTGACCTGCTGGCAACATCCAGCACAATACCAGGTCATGATTCCCTGGCAGATCAACTGGACCGCTTGCAGGTTGAACTGACCAGTCGCGTCAACGCGTTGCAGAACATGATCCCATCCCAAGCGGCCGAATACTGGGACGGCCTTGGCAAGAAAGTTAATAAACTGTTAACCGGGATCCTCGCCACCCAACGTGCGGCCCAGGCGATGAGGCTGGCCGAGGAGTTTCCTGCCGATTGGCCGTTTGTTGTGCTTGGTGGCCCGCCGATCACGGATACCAGGTTTGAAAGGGGTCAGCCTTTTCCGTCAGCATTCAAGGCCATTGACAGGCTGCAGATCACTGCCTGCCGGGGCGAATACGAGCCGGCAACATTTATCCTCTATGCTCTGGAAGATCGCAATGCGGTGCAAATTGAAGCGTCAGATCTTGTGGGTGCCGATGGTCGGATCCCAGCCAGTGCGGTCGACCTGCATGTCATCAAGTATTGGTACCAGGCCGGCGAATGGGGCAAGCCCGATGGGATGGGAACCTCCCAGGAAATTGGTGTCCTTGTTCCTGAACTGCTTCTGAAAAATGATGGCCTGGTGGTGGTCGACCACGAACGGAAAAGAAACTTTGTTCGAACCGAGGAGGGTTTGATCGACATTACCGATCCGGCACGGGAGTTTAATGCCAAGGGGCGACCACTTGTTCCCAATCCCAGCCTGATGAACTTTTCACCAAGGGATACCACCGATCTTCAGGCGTTTGATGTGCACGCGGATCAGGTTAAGCAGATCTTTGTAACGGTTCACGTTCCGGTCGATACCAAGGCTGGTATTTACCGAGGTGATCTTCACGTCCACGTGCCTGCATCAGGTTCGCTGGCCCTGCCGCTAACTGTTGAAGTCCTTCCTTTTGACCTGGTCCAGGCTCCGATTGACTACTCGGTCTATACCCGAGGATACATTGTTGATGGCGATCCCAATGTTCCCTGCATTGCAGAAGGCAAGACCGAAGCGCAGTACCGGGTCGAGATGGCCGGTCTTTTCGCCCACGGCATTATCAATCCAATGGTGAATAATGTGAGTTTCGAGAAATTTGTGCGTGCCATGCAGATACGCCAGGAGGTGGGTATGCCAAAAGGACATATCTACCACCAGGGCATACGGATTCCACGAGATGAACTGGACAACGAGGATTCATTTCGTCGGTTTAAGCAAAAGATTCCACGCTTCGTCAAATGGGCTCAGGACAACGGCTACAAGGACTACTATCTTTATGGCATTGATGAAGCAGACCCCCTGCTGCCTCAACAGCGACGCTGGATGCAGGCAGCGCATGAAGCCGGAGCCAAGGTTTTTGTCAGCGTTGAAGATGATGCGGGTTTCTTTGATGTGGCCGGTGATATTCTTGACCTGCCAATCATGTCAGGGCCGGTTCAGCCGGAGATCGCCAAGCGTGTTCAGGCAAACGGTCACCGGTTGGGAATTTATGCCTTCCCGCAGGTGAATTGGGACAAGCCTGAGATCTATCGCCGTAA
>CAUZIY010000235.1:0-4003 GCA_963579995.1 Phycisphaerae bacterium | reverse complement strand
TATCTCGTGACCATAATGCTCGTAGAAGGGCTTGGCATACCGTATAAAGTTCGGATGACCGTACCATTGCATCAGGTCTGGATCTGTACAAATTTCATCCCACATAAAATTGCGTTTTCCGAGGGCCGCGGCCCGCCGCTCATACGCGGCACGAATCTGCTCCAACTCATCACCCACGAAGATATCCGGAACAACCACGTAACCGTCAATGATTAACTTCATAGCGTAGTCTTTGGGTGTCATGTCAACGCTTCTCGCCTGGACTGCCCGACATCTTGCATCTTATTCTAATTAACAACACCAACGAACTCCTAGGGTCGGCACTATAATATCCCTCAAGCACCCATAAGGCGAAGGCTTATCCGAGGGCTGGATTGCATACCACATGGAATGGCCAAAGACTTCGGCCACCAGCAAAATCAATACCAACTTGTATTACCACCAAACTGAGTTCCCGACTCTAGCCAACAGTGAGCGGGTCCTGATCATGCGGGCACTGCGAGTCAGCAAGGGCAACCAGGCAATGGCCGCACGTATGCTGAATGTGGAAAGACACCGTTTTTATCGCATGATCCGCCGACACGAATTAGAGACGATGGCCAAGGCTTGACCACCGGATAAATTTGTTTTTTTAATTATCCAATGCCGCCTTATAGGCGGCATTTTTCATTTGAACCCATACCTAAACCAAAAACATCATGCCCAACCTGCTCAATTAGCCTAGATGAATACGAGGGACAACTGCCTTACAAGTACCCTGGAATGTAGCGTTTATGGCAACCTGATTATGCTGCCAAAGGATCTGGTCCAGGAAGCAACCAATGAGCATCTGGCCGCAACAATGCGGCTTCCTCTTCAGTCCATTGGCGTATGCCACCACAGTCGCCTTGCACCTCACGCTGGTCCCAGTACAGCCCACGCGGCAAAAAGTTAAAGCGGCACATACGGCGTGTCTGGCGGGCAGCTGTTGCGCCGTGCCAGTTAAATGCCAACTGGAAAATACCGCTTCCCGCCTTGACGGGAACAACGGATAATTCGCAATGTTCTTTGACAAGTTCCCACGTTGGGTACACGGGCAAGCCGTTTTCATTAACGTAGGTCAAATTATGACTGCCCTTGGCGGCCATGAACGCCCCGCTGTCAGAAAATGTTTCGTCCAAATAAAGCAGACACCCGAAGCCCTGGGCCAATGATCGATACGAGGTCTTCGTCAGAAGCCAAGGATCATTGTGCATTTCATATTCGCCGCGAGCGACACCTTGTGGATCGACGGGTTGCGGAGGATCGCCCTCGGGCTTGTGAGCATCACCATAGCTACCGACCGGTGGAATGACTATCTCGTGACCATAATGCTCGTAGAAGGGCTTGGCGTACTGTATAAAGTTCGGATGACCGTACCATTGCATCAGATCTGGGTCAGTACAAATTTTATCCCACATAAAACCTCGCTTGCCGAGTACCGCAGTCCGCCGCTCATACGCGGCACGAATCTGTCCCAATTCATCACCCACGAAGATATCCGGAACAACCACGTAACCGTCAATGATTAACTTCATAACGTAGTCTTTGGGTGTCATGTCAACGCTCCTTGTCTGGACAGCCCGATATCTTGCAGTTCATTCTAATTGACAACACCAACGAATTCATGGGGTCGGCACTATAACACCCCGCAAGCACTCATAAGGCGAAGGCTTATCCGAGGGCTGGAGTGCATGCCACATGGAATGGCCAAAGACTTCAGCCACTAGCAGAATCAATACCAACTTGTATTACCGCCAGCGCGAGTTATCCAGTATTCAAGTCGACTTCTAGTCACTGCGTGACCATCGCCGTACAGGGTATTGGAATCCATGACTCGCATCGACCCGCCGGAGGACCATGGCGTGTTGTTGTGAACGGACCAGCAGACGGTTTCGGGACCGTTGGCTGAGCATTGGGCCGGGTCCCACCAATTGACATCACTGATGATGGCGGCCTGCGAGTGGCCCGGTTCGTAGGGACCATCAGGATTACCGTCGCCATTGGTGTCGGGGTTGCCGCTGTTGGTCCAATTCCAGGTCACGGCGTTGTTGGCAAAGAGAAAGTGGATGTTGTATCCGGCCGGGTACCAGCACTGTGGCCGACAAGACAGGTAATGACGCGACCATTCATCCACGCCATCATAAATTGGGCCCTTTTGGTGATACAACGGACACCAAAGCAGGTCGGCCGGGCGATCTCCGGCGATCTGCATGAAATTGACGCGGCCGTCAGGTTCGGTGCCGGCGGCGCCATAAAGAATGTCGTAAATCGGCCCGCTCCAAGTACCGAACGGCGGTGGGTATCGGTTGTCATTTTCCTGTACATACACGGCCAGACCAATACCCAACTGCTTGAAGTTGTTCATGCAACGCAAGACCATCACCTGGCGCCTTGCAGATTTCATGACCGGCAGCAGAATTGAAATCAAAATGGCAATGATGGAAATGACAACAAGAAGTTCAATCAACGTAAATCCCCGGCGGGCGCGGCTACAGGCCATGGGATAATTACGCATCAACCTTTTTCCAGTAGAACACTTGCACAGTATCTGTTGTGCTGTGCCCAATCAAGCAAAACTTGAACTGATCCCACCGGCAGCACCGGTTAGCAGTTCGCGGCGTGGACAAGTGGACAAAACAGATCGTCTTCTACTGCACGCCAGCAATATGCCGGCAGACAGCAACGATAGTGCCGCCGGCTCGGGGATAGTGGCAATGAAGCCGTGACGAATGCCATCGGGATAACCCCCAGCGACATTGCCGCCGTCGATTCCGGCCAACACAACATTGTTGCCTAAGACACCCACAGTCCGGGAGAACCTATCACCTTCAGCGGCATCGAGAGTTGTGAGTTTCATGACTTTGCCCCAATTCAGGGAACCGCCAAAGTTGCGTTGATAGATGTATGCTGCACCTGACGCATCGTCATCGTTCCCATCAGCACCCACAATTACGGTACGTTGAGATATTCCTACACCGCTGTCAAATTGATCGCCAGCGCTGGTGTCAGATGCGATGAGTTTCTTTTCAAATACCAATTCAGCCAATGCCGCCTGAACATTGCTTGCCACCCCCATGACAAACACAACGGCGAGTACCACTAACCAACTAGTTTCGGACTTCATGATTGCGTCTCTTGCCTTGTCACAATGCCTTCGATCTCTAAACAGCCACGTTGGCTGGTAATAAGGGAAAGCAAAAGCAGCGCCAAATGTCCTCAGAATCAAATTACTGACGTAAGTTACGTATATACAAGTATTTACAATAGTTATCGATGACAGCCCGAACACTTCAGGGACATAATTAGGTGGTGCATAAAGTGTTACGCTCGGGCGACAATGGCGGTGCCTTATGGACCACCCACCAAGCCACGCGAAACGTGGTTCGCCGTAAATACATTAACCACGGCCAAGGGCGTTGACAGAATAATTCACCAGAAAATGCGCAGTATTAACACTTGACCAAACTCGCCAGGCAAGCCCTGACCTGCATTGTTTGAACCCCGCGCAGCAGCATTGGTTAACGGACGTCACATCTGCATATCTATATACAAACAAGCTCAACCAGGGTTGGATCTAACAGAAAGGCTTACCTTGATCCCCTCCTGGTCTTCCGGTCTCAATGGTTTAAGTTTATTTATCAGACCATGACAGCTTACCCCAAGAAAACTGGAAACAACAAGACAGGTAAAAGGAAACGATTAGAGCAGACATGTCGGGCAAGAAAAAGCGCAGCCATGGCCAGGCTGGTACTAATTTGATTTTTGTTTTACTTTTGCGCGATCCTCTTATCAGGAAATCGCGCAACGAATGGTACGTTTCATGACACAGGAATGAAACATACCTTGCATTTCTAAACACCTATTAGACAAAACGTTTGCAACAGCAACTTGTCGAACAGGTATGAAATGACCCAGATCAAAACGCAACGGCGCTGAATGCGCCTGGTTTTTCTGCTGCGCGCAATCACTTGTTAACACAAGT
>CAUZIY010000234.1:0-4033 GCA_963579995.1 Phycisphaerae bacterium | reverse complement strand
TGTTCCCGGCGCGTGGTGCGTCCTGCGCGCAACCGTCTTCGGTTGTATTAGGATCCCCAGAAAACGGGATATTAATCCCGGGCTGATTGTCATCAAGGAATGGTACTGGCGGGCCAGCGTACGCCATGATCGAACTGATGAGCACGATGGCGGTTACATGAAATCCCTGTTGGTGCATACTGATTTCTCCCTGGGAGTTGTTCGCAGCTTCATCTGTTTAACGGACGCTACACCAATATTATAGCTGTAAACGTGGATATTGACCAATATTTGTGCGTTCAAGGGCAGACCAAGAGGGCATGAAATACCACCTGAAGCGTTTGGATGTTCCGGGTGTGGGGAAGGTTGCTTGGTGTATCAGATCACACCAAGGCCTGATCTATAATCACCCAATGACACTATTTCAGGTCCAGCCAACACATTTTTTTTTGACGTAAATGTTTACAAATAAGGTATTTGGGTTTGGGGGGGCGTTTTGGTCACCCATGGCACATGATTTGCCCCCGACACTTGGAAGATGGTTATCCATTATGGATATGAAGCAACTAAATGGCATGGAATCAATCAGGCAACTCATTGTTGGAGGTTATAAGATGAAACGTTTACTCGTATTGGTGTTGGGTGTTGCAGTGTTAACGTGGGGGCAGATACCGGTTATTGCCGGGGCTCCGGTTGCAATGATGGACCCGACTTCACCTGGTCTGAATGTACCATTTTCTGGTGACCCCGATACGACTGAAGAAGGGTGCCGCGAGCAGGAGAAGGACACGTTTGGTCAATTTTTTGATTGCTCCTGGGACTTTGCGCCGCATGATTATGGCAAGTTTGGAAATTTTCAGCAGGGCGATTGGCGTATCGATGCGTCGACCACATCAACCGATGGCCATTCCGAGTGTGGGCCACGGGATGGGTTTACCTCCGGTTTCTGCACCACCCCGGTGATGCGGTACGAGGTGACGACCAAGCAGCAGCCCGATGTCAAGGTAGGGATGAGCCCTGACCGCGATTGGGTATTTTCAACTGACTTTTCCAGGAATCTTGATTCAGCCAGTTCAATGGGTGCCGCAGATGTCTTTCAGTTGCACACGGCTACGGAATTGTCCGGTTCAAGAGATTTTATTGATCTGGTCGAACGGCCCGATACCCCCGGCATCATGCAACTCAAGGTACTCAACGCGGATAATACGACGAACCGTACCGTGGCGGAGTTTGGTCAAGATGTGATCGATCTGTTTAAGCAACCAAGGAAGATAAGCATTCATTACAAATCAGATACGCGTCTGTTTGACTTCTGGATCGATGAAACACTGATGGTTGAAGACTTTTTTGCCGGCGATGGAGTTTCTGAAGGGGGCGTTGCTGACCTGGCGTGGATTCAGATTGGTAGTGCTAGCCCCAGCGCTGTGATTACTCAATCATTTGACAATGTGATGATTGGTGTGGTGGCCAACACGGATGCATGTGGCCCAGGTGGACCGGGTGCCAACGTGCCTGGCGATTTCAACTGTGATGGTCTGGTCGATGTGGCAGATCTGGGGATCATAGGCGCAAACTTCAACGGGGCCGAGGTGACCTACGTTGATGGTGATGCCAATTTGGATGGTGGCGTGGATGTGGCGGATCTGGGTGTCGTGGGTGCCAACTGGTCCGCAGCTCAACTGCAATCCGTGGCGCAAAGTCTAAATGGTGCCGGTCTGAACGCGCAGGTACCTGAGCCGGCAACGATGACCGTTGTAACTGCAGGGCTTGTGGTGCTGGCACGTCGGCGGAGACGGATCTGATTTTATTCTGGGTTCTAATGGATTTGGGGAACTGGGTTTGGTGGATCGGGATACCGTGTTTCCCACATCTGGTCCCACGGGATAATAGGCGTGACTTTGTGTAATTGAGATTACGCCAATTATGGCTTGTCCTGCTCCAGGATCGTTTCCATCCGGCCCAGACCCCGATGGTTCAGGTTTGTCCAAATCCATGGTTTGCTGATCTGGGCAATGGCTTGTTGTCAAGGCATGCTCACCCAATACATTCTTGTGGCCATTTTGTGGTGCCAGAATCTGCCTGTATCCTTGGCCTCTTGGTTGCAAAGACTAAGGGCATGGATGTAAAGGTTTCTGGTGCGGGTTACAGTTGAAAAACCAGATGAAAATGTTATTGGTTCTTTGAACCATGAACGGTGTGCAGATCGTCGCTCGGTCATCAGCCTTAATCCTGGCTATTCGTATTCATGTATGGTTAGCAGGTTTAACGCTGGGTCGTTGGCAAACCCCCTAAGTACTCAAATTGCATTAACAGGAAAGTAGACAGATGAAATTATTCAGAACCAATATTGGCAGGCTGTTGGGAATATCAATTGTGCTGGCGGCCACCAGTCCGGCGGTCATGGCCGAAGATCATTTAGGGCGAGGTAAACGCTGGGTTCGCTCACATCCATTTTGGATTAGTGCCTTGACACAGACCGAATCGCTCTATGAGGTCGACGACTATCGTGGCGCTGGACTTAATACTCTTTTGGCTTGGGATCCAAGACGCAACCTGTTCGAGAAATCAACTGCTGTCAACTTCCCGATTCATTACCACATGCATCAAGTTGTTGCAGACACTGAGCAGGGCTATGTGGATCATGTACGCGGACTTCTTGAGAAGTATCCCGATAGTTGTACAGGTCTGCTTTTCTGGGATGAGCCGCAGGTTCCCGATATGGAACGCGTGGGGAAAATTTGTGCGATGCTGAAAAAAGAGTTTCCAGAGCAACTTGTCTATTCCAATGCACTGCCCAAGGGGGCGCCATATGCATCCAAATATGGCTTTACTGAAAATGCGCCTGAGGACTTTTATGCGGCGTATATCAAGAAATTCGGAAAGATCATTCAACCTGATGTCATCATGGTGGATGTTTATCCTCTTCGCTCAACTCGTCCGGATGAAGCGCCAAGGTCACGCGAGTATTTTGAGACTATTGCACTGGTCCGCCAAGTAGGGCTGGACCAGGGCGCACCGTATTGGATATTCATTCAAGCTTACGATCATGATGGTGCAATTCGACGGCCAAGCGAGAGTGATCTGCGATTTCAGCTGTTTGCGCCTTTGACGCTGGGATTTACGGGCATTTCGTACTTCACGTACGGACCGGCCATAGGGCCGGGGCTGATCGATAGTAATAAAAATCGTACGCCACTTTATTACCACGCCGCACGCGCCAATATGGAAGTGTCAAACGTGGGGCAAGCAATTCGGTTTCTGGATAGCACCGGGGTCGCATTCGTCATGGGGACCCACGAACAAGATGGCCAGGTTATTGGGAACCCGGTACCGCCCATGCCGACCGGTGGGCCGTGGGTGTGGCCGGCAGTAAACAGTCGGCCGGCGGAACTGTTGGACGTCGAGATTCTCAACACGGGTAAGGGACGAGACGCCCTGCTTGGTTTTTTCAAGCAGGACAATGGTGATACTTACTTCATGGTCACCAATCTCTGGCATGGAATGGGTCGATCTGCCGCAGACTGCAAGTTGAACGTAAGATTAACCTTTGCGCCTGGTGTACGGACGGTGACACGCCTTTCACGTGAGACCGGAGTGCCTGAAGAACTTGTCGTACAGGGTGGCCAGTTGGATTTGAGCCTGCTGGGCGGTACGGGCGAACTTTTAAAAGTCGGTGACGCCAAGTTCCCCGGTTTGGATTAAGGCATAGCCTCGTCTGGGGACCTGGACGGGATCCGGTTCCATGTGGTCCAGTGCCTGTTCGGATTCGCACCAGCGGTCTAAAACGGCCCTTCGTTTCATAAGTATTGTTTTCACAGTAGTTTGCCACGCCCTCTTTTTTGCCCTGGTACAAAACAGGCCGGGTTGGGGCCATCAGTCCGCCTATCGACGGCCCCTTGTGTTTAATGTAACTACATTGTTTTTAATGTCTTACGGGTTATTTTGCTCTTTCTCATGCATCTGGCACGACATTCGCTTTAGTACCCATGAACGTTCAATTTCGCGTCGTTGTTGGCGCGTTTTGAACCATGGAGTGTTTTGCGATGGCCGTAAC
>CAUZIY010000233.1:0-4054 GCA_963579995.1 Phycisphaerae bacterium | reverse complement strand
CGAAGCAATAAGTGTAATTGACCCCAGTCTGTAAGCAAACTAAAAATAAATTTGCTTCTCCTGAGTCACATGCCTAACAATCAACCGTCATCAATACGATCCATATCTACATGCTCAACGGTGATTTTTAACTCTTGTTCTTCCGGGTTTCCACTGTCTTGTTTTGCTAGCAGAAGATCGTCGCGTTGGTTCTGAGCTTCACAGGCAATCAATGCTTTAGACAGTGATGCGATATCGCGCGGTCTAGTTGCAGTTTCCAAGGCGTCAATCAGCAACAGCGTAGCTGTAACGGTGAAGCACTATCTGCAGGTGACTGAAGATCACTTCAAACAGGCGGCAAAAAAAAGCGACGCAAAATGCGGCGCACTTGCTACCACATCAAGGAGCGGCGATGACGATCTGGCCCAATTAATCAACGCATGGCCGTCTCTCCCAACCACTATCCGGCGTGGGATCATGGCGATGGTTGAAGAGATGAGGAAAGAGTGAAGTCCGCATCCTCCCCGGTAGCCAGCTCGTTTAAGACTGGCACGACCTAGTGACACTCAACGCTGCCTGCGCCCAACCATCAACACACTGATTGCAAGAAGGGATAGCGTTGTGGGTTCAGGAACTAAAGCTGATGCATTACCTGTTGATTGCGACGCAGTCCAGTTGGCACCAAGGATGCCGAGGTCGGCTACGTCAACAATGCCGTCATCGTTGAAGTCCCCGTCCGCAATGGTCATATTCGACTGATTAAAATTGGCACCCAAAATACCTAGGTCAGCCACGTCTACGACACCATCGCCGTTCGCGTCACCGCCCAGCAGCATACCCGTCCCCGTCGGGGCCTCGAAGATCCCCGTGTCCGCGTCGATGCGGACGTAGTCGATGTCGAGCTGGAAGTTGGTTTCGCCTGCCGGTGAACGCGGGACGATCAGCCCGAAGTTCGAAAAACGGCCGTCGTCGTTGTAGGTCAGCACACCGTCCTCGGAGTAGGCGAGCCATTCGTTGACATACACTCGCAGATCCGCGTCCGCGTTCATCGCCAGGCGGTAGAGGTTCATCTCTTCAATGTCCAGGCCGGGTACGGTGATCTCATGCTTGGCAGGGTCGGAGTTTTTGGCACCTGAAAAGACTTCGACAATTAGCTTGTCAGTAATCGTCGGGTCGCCGCCGAACTTCGCGTCGCCAAGTAACACCCAGTAGAACTTGCGTGTGCTCAAGTCGATCGGAGCGCTGACGATAAAGCCGGACCCTCGACCAGCATCGCCAGCGCCGCCAAGGTTTTGCCAAGTGTTGTTCGGCCGCGCCGCGCGCACGTCCACGGTGTGGCCCAGCCCGTCGGTGCCATCACCAGCCTTCATCCCGATTTTCATGGTCGAACCGTCGCTGTCGTTTTTGGGCGTTGTGAGCTGCACGGTTGCCACGCCGTCGGCGGCCGACCAGGTGATGTTGGTGTCGTAGATGTTCTGCACCCAGCCCTGGGGATCCTGGTTATCGACGTCGTGGTTGGCGCCGTTGATGACGGCGTCACCCTCGTAGTTGAAGTCAGAGTCGCCGATCGTCAGTGGCGTGCCGGTAACCGGCGCTGGCGTTGCGATAAGCATGTCCGCCAACGCCGTGCCGCCTGGCAACGCGGCAACGATCAATGTCACGGTGATTGCTATGAACCTTCTCATTTTCTGCTCCTTGGGTGCAAGACCCTCTGCTGGAAATACATGAAAAAATGTAGTTGCGAACTCGCCTTTTTGAATTGCTCGTCTAAAGATGCTCATTCCCTTGCCTCCACTGCGTTACTAGAACGTGAAGAATTCACGTTTAAGGTATGGCGCATTATAGCAGAAGAGGGGGGGGTAATTGAAGAGTTTTTTTTGCGGATTAACAGCCGTTAACGCCGCCTTCCGTAGAACGAAATTGGCATTCACAATCACTCGTGACTAATACGATCCATCTCGACATGCTCAACGATGATTTTCAACTCTTGTTCTTCCGGGTTTCCACTGTCTTGTTTTGCTAGCAGAAGATCGTCGCGCTGGTTCTGAGCTTCACAGGCAATCAACGCTTTAGACAGTGATGCGATATCGCGCGGTCTAGTTGCAGTTTCCAAGGCGTCAATCAGCTTGCGCTTGATCTTTCCCCGGTCTTCATCTGTGATCTGCCAACGCACTGAACGGCACAATAGAGCCGCATCGCTACGGTCGAAGTGCCCCCCAGACCCCCCGGAATCAGTGGGTGATTCTGATGATTGGCTTCGATACCGACGTGGGAACTTAGGTCGGTCGGATTTCATGTGATAATTATTGGGGTGGTTTGGGGGCATATCAAGGCCGACCAAAAAGATATAATTACTATCAATCACGTAGCTGGATAGTGAACGGCGAAAGTGGGGATGTGGATCTAATCTGTTTCACAGTCACCATCTGACCGATCCGAATCTTTCAGGTGTGCCATGTCATCCAAAGCTGATGTAGAAAGCTTCGAAAAACTTGCAGATCGATTCGAACACCTTATCCAGGAAGAGCCCGATCTTTCTGTAGAGGAAGCGAAGAAGACAATCATCCGATTGGGGGCGATGGGTGCCAGATTGTGGCACAGGAGCGGCATTGAGCTAATTAAGGGTTTTTCACCTGATCGCTTCAACCCCAAGATTACCCATGACTCATTCAAAGATGAGAAGCTCTGGTGGCTAACATGGCAGGCGTTGGTAAATGTTCTGGCGACAGCATATCCACATCGCATTCCAGGTGGCGTGGCCCTGAGCGCCGGAGATGTAAAACTAGATGAACCAGGACAGGATATCCCCGCCTACAAAATAAACCTACCGTGGGAACGTTGGAAATCCTTAGCACAGGACTTTGCAGGATGCTGCCGTCTGATAGATGAACTTTTACACGAAAAAACCAAGACATCACATTCTCCAGATTTCACCTCTGTCATGTGGTTTGGCACGTCTTACAGGTTTACCAAGGGCCATCAAGCCCAAGTAATCAAGCTTTTGTGGGAAGAATGGGAACGTGGCAGACATAGCCTTAGCCAAGAATATATTGGTGAGCAAATTGGCGGTAAGCTGGATAATTTCGAAATTCGCTGGGTTTTCCGCAAAAGGGTAAAAGGCAAGTACAAACACCATCCTGCGTGGAATAAGATGATCAAGCAGGTAACCAAAGGATCTTATGCCCTGGTTGAGCCAGAAAAAATAGCGTGATCCGGGAAAACCCGGGTTTGCGCCCTACTTTAACCCGCATGCCCACATCTACCATGCGGGCATGAATGAAACATCCACATCCAAACTGGTGAATTTACGAGAGTTGGCTCGCCAACTTCGGAGGTTCGGTATTACTCATACTTGGCTGAAGCAGGAGGCTGAAGCCGGACGGCTGCCATGCATGCATAGTGGCAAGCGATTGCTATTCAATACTCAGGCAGTTGAGGACGCTCTTCTCCGTAGAGCAGCGGGAGGAGAGGGTGATGAATAAGAATATTGATCGCCCGCCTGTCGGCACCGCATTGCCATGCTTGGCACTGAGTCGCACTCAATGTGCTACCGCCATTGATGTCAGCCCGCGAAAGATCGATGAACTGATCGCGGGCAGAGCTGGTAACGGATTCCCCGTGGTGTACCTGGGGCGTAAGCCGGTGATCCCCGTGGATTTACTCAATGCCTGGTTAACGCAGCAGGTAAAAGGGGGCAGGTGATGAGCGCAAAAGAAAACCGCCTGCGGCAACAGGCGGCTGCCCAAAATAGTTCCAATACGTCTCATTTTAGTGATCTTGCAGCTCAATACCAAGCCGCATTGAGTGAGAAAACACTGACATACGCTGCAGATCTGTTCGGGGTATCAGTTGAGCTGCTGCGGATGTTGGGAATGGGTTGGGATAATGATTCTCTCACTTTTCCCGAATACGACGCCGAAGGACAAGTCATCGGTATTGCACGGCGGCCAGAGCATGGCAAGAAGCATATGGTGACCGGTAGCCATCGCGGACTCACCATGGCGTGGCCACTCGACACCTATGCAGGGACAAGCCTTAACGATCCGATTCTCGTTGTCGAAGGCCAATCTGATTG
>CAUZIY010000232.1:0-4069 GCA_963579995.1 Phycisphaerae bacterium | reverse complement strand
TACCCTGAATATGGGTTGATGGTTGTCAAGCTCCCGGCCCAACCCTGGCCGTTAATGTGAGTTGCTGCAATTCCTTCGCCGATGATTTCAGTTGCTTGATTATGCAATGACGCGAGTACATTGGAAACAGATCGATCATCCGGCAGGGCGTAAAAGCTGACCAAATTAGATCCGGCATGCAAATCCAGGCAATAGTCAAGTCTGTTGCTGGTATCCAGGTGTTCCTGGTGGTTTATCGACGCATAGATGTTTGGCGTGGTCAATAGTAACGAAAATACAAGGGCAGTCAGGTGATTTTGGAATGAAAATTCAATCCCACAATGGCCTGGTTCAGTATTAAATTGTTTCGTCATCATTGAAGCGGATCCCCTCTAAAAGAAGCCTGATGTGCTGATGCCAATCATGGTTGCTGGCAGTACACCTGCCGTTGCAGTTTGATTCGGGTGGTTTCCGGTCTTTGCCATCGCCAGGCCTCGGAAAGTGTGTTCGTCACCTGGTGTTATAACGAACCAAAACAGAATTTATTGCATCAATACCATTTATGACCTGTGAGGCCAGTTTGGTATCGTTACTCGTCAGATTTCTGGGCATCAACGTCTGGGTGCCGTTTGAGGGGGGTGTCTGGTTCACGCCACCGGTGGTCATTCTTGGCTTTGTGCCATTCTTCCTGATCCTGTTCGTCGACATGTCCATCAAGGCATACGGTGTTGGCACCGCCGAAGTGCCATTCCCCAATCGGGTAGATCAATTCATCGCGAAAATCCGGGAGCATATCAACCACACTTGGTTCTTTGTCTCGTGGGTCCTCGATTGAAAATGTACGGGATAACTTCGTCCAATAGTGATAACCCGTATGGCTTCCCGTCACAGAATAAGTATTGTCTGCATGGGTAATGATATTACTTGGATTTTTGACATACGCCTTTTTTCGGTAGATCCACCTTTTGGCGTTTATGGCATCAGTTGACTGTGATCCGAGGAAAAGGTGGTTGTAAGCATAAGCCCCAATCGTACGGTGCGTTGAAAGCCATGTGGTATTGGGTATTGGTCCTTCAAATTCATCAGTGAGGTCCTCTCCTGTGTGCGAAGGGCACCATAGGCCATGTCCTGTATTGAGAATGTCAGAAAAGGGGTCGCCCACCGTGTCTAAATATGCATTAGCCTGCGATCCACGCCCCTTTAGATTCCTGATATTCTTCCAGTACCAGGTTCCATCCGAACTCACGGCAGTGTTCCAGTTGTGATCGTTATACCAAGCTTCATAGGGGCAAATCCAACCATCCCAATCAAAGATGTACACCTCCATCGCAACACCAAGTTGCCGCAGATGGGTCTGGCATACGACTTGGTGTCCCGACGCTCTGGATTTGGCAAGTGCTGGGATCAGCATGGCGATTAAGATCGAAATAATCGAGATCACAACCAATAACTCGATTATCGTAAAACCAACGGCTTGTTTTCGCGTATTGCCCATGTTTCTTGTTTGTCAGCGTTGCGAAATAACATCTAATATTTTGAAACAGAATGCGACAAGTGTTTAAAGATCATACCGACATCGAATGCAGTACGTGCTGCATTCGATGTAATCTTCCAGTCTGCCCCACAACCTTGGTGATAAAGATGGCTGGTCATTACCAGGTATGTCACGTGTGGTTGAAAGTTAAGGGCGGTTATATGAAATAGTTGGGGTACTTTCAGGATTCTGCCGGCATCAGCGTTTGGTCTGACATCCTGTAGGCCTTCTTCGCATTTTGTGAAAGAATCTGCTGTTGGTCTTCCAATGAAAGAAAACCGATGTGTTCTTGGAATGATTGAAGTAGCTGGGGGTAGTTCGCATGCATCAACAGCCCCGGGGTATCTGTGCCAAAGAGCATCTTCTGCGGACCCATGTGGTCAATGGCCATTTTTAGGTAGCGGCCTGCGGTTGGAAATGGATAGGGTTCGGGGGCAACATATGCGGGCAGGGCAGCGGTGTCGAACCATACGTTTGGCAATTTACTTAAATCCAATTGTTCGTACCACGCTTGACGGGCCATGTTGCTGGAATCAACTGCAGGTCTTGGCTGTGCCAAGTGTGCTATGACGATATGTAGTTTGTCCCATGTTTCAGAAATTTTCCGTGTCGCAGTGGTCTGATACGAGCGGGCCCCAATAGCGCCAAGATCAAGGGTCAAGGTCAATTTCGAATCGCTAATCTCAGTCCACAGCCAGTCCAACTGCGGGTCATCCAGGCGGGCATCCGGATGAATTCCGCACAGCCCTGACGTGTCGGAGCATTCCAACTTGATGCCGCAAAACTCTTCCTGCTTCAAGATCCATGCCAAATCCTGCCGGGCAGTCTGTCTCCATGGATCCAGGTAAGCTGCAGCGCTGAGTTGGTTAGGGTGTTGACGTACTGCGTCAAGGGCAAATCTATTGCATTCTCCATAGAAAGGCCCTTGAAGCAGTACTGCATGGTGTACGCCAGCCCATGCCATGGCTTCCAGAAGCATCGGCGGGGTGTGTGACACCTTGGCATTTAAAGGTGGCAACACACGCTGGGTGTCCGTACCAACCGTTGTCAGTCCATATTCGAGTCCACGCGTTTTTCCGGCACCAATTTGTCCCCGTATTTGGGGATAAATATGAGCATGGGTATCAATGATCATGTCAAGTTTTGTAGAGGTATGCCCCATGGTCATGAATCAGGCGGGGTGGTATGGAATTGGAATGTGGCAGCTATGTTTATTAAAACGTTAGAATCTTGTAGCGAAACTAGGTCAGTTGGGCAAGCATTTATGGGGCATGTATCTTGGCAGTAAAAAAACTCATACCAGTTGGTGATGTGGAATTGGAAGGTTTAAGTGCACCGACCCCCAAGCCGGTTTCTCTTGGCGAATCCACAGAGATTGATGCGGTGTACACGACTTGGCGCAATCGATCCAACGAGCAGGTTATGTTTCCCCTCGACATGGCAGACCTGCCGGTTGTTATTGGTCAAGACCGACAACTTTTCGTGGATAACTATTTTATTGCTGATACGCAGAATGTTATCCGC
The DNA here is from genome assembly GCA_963579995.1 of Phycisphaerae bacterium. Classification (GTDB taxonomy): domain Bacteria; phylum Planctomycetota; class Phycisphaerae; order Phycisphaerales; family Phycisphaeraceae; genus UBA6626. The sequence continues at coordinate 1,032 of CAUZIY010000232.1, read as the reverse complement.
GAAGTCCACCAACCAAGGCGGTATGACGGCAATCCTGTTCTGGCCCCACCTGGTCCCAAGCCTGATACGGTAGGTGAGATGTGCCTGTTGCATTTTGATATCGCCCCCCATTTTCGGATGTGGTATACCTCGTATGTCGGTCATCATCCCTGGAAGAATGGGCAGGAGATTCGCCAAGCAGTCAGCTATGCGGTTTCAGACGATGGGATCCATTGGCAAAAACCGGCACTAGATCTATATCAAATCGAAGGATCACGAGAACGAAACTTTGTTATTCCATACGGTATTATTCAAGGTCTCTTTTATGACTCATGGGAATCCGATTCGCAAAAACGGTTTAAAGCCATTCTTTCGGTTGAACGCAAAGAACAAGGTGAACGTGTTGTAGACACCTATTACGTACATACCTCACCAGATGGTATTCATTGGAATGGCGATTTTTCCTACCCAACCCTACAAAAGCTGCGGGGTTACACGCTTCCTCAAGGGGGTATTGGTGATACGTCCTTGTTCTGGTACGACCCCATGCGCCGTAAGTACGTCGGTGATATTAAATTCGTTTTACCCGGGAAACAACGGTGCCGTGGTGTCATTGAAAGTGATGATCTCGTTCACTGGTCAAGGCCCACGCCAACAATGTTTGAACGAGCCGATGATGCCCAGATTTATGGTCATTGCAGTTGTGCTTATCAAGGCATGTACCTGGGCTTTCGCTGGATTTTTCTGCCTGATTACAGCCGGCGCCATTCGTCTTATGTTGAACTCGACTGCAGTAGAGACGGCCATGTCTGGACACGGGTAGGTGCAGGGCAGCCGTTTATGGCTTTCAACCCGAACCATGACACCTGGGATGCGACAATTATGCGGCCACAGGCGGTGCTGGAGGTGGGTGATGAAGTCTGGATCTATTACATGGGGGCACCAACGGAAATTGAATTAAATAATCCCGGTCTTCCTGATGCGGCGCGTATCGAGGACGTCGGATTTTCATGTGGTTTGGCTACGGTTAAACGAGATCGCTTCGTCTCAATT
>CAUZIY010000231.1:0-4089 GCA_963579995.1 Phycisphaerae bacterium | reverse complement strand
ATCGGGGTCGCGAAAAACGATTTGCAGTGCACGGTCGGGCCGGCATTTGGGGCCGAAAAATTCGATTTGTTGTTCTTGAAGGTGAGCAGCGAATGCATGAATGTCATCAACCTGGAAAGCAAAGTGGCGGTCCAGGGATGGCACCTCAAAGGTGGTGCCCTTTGAAATCAGGTGCAGTTCCTGCTGATCCCCCATCCCGAACCAGGCTCCAGGGAAGTTGAAGGCTGGCCTGGCAATTGGTGCCAGGCCAAGGACGTCCTGGTAGAACCGGCAGGACTTTTCTAAGTTCTGGACGGGCAATGCAGTGTGATTGAGCTGGTTGATCTTCATTTTAGATAAGGATTATAGCTTGGGGTGGTTACGTTGTCGTGCTACAATAGTTTGGTCGCATCCCATCACGGGTTGACTTAGATCATGGTTATTGGAAAGGATGTAACTAATGGGAGATCTCCCTGGTGGCCTATGGCCTGCAATGTATACACCGCTGACTGCGGATGGTTCCCCGAATCCAGCAATGATTGAAAAGCTGGTTGAGCTATTTGTTGCTCAAGAATTGGATGGTATTTATCTGCTGGGCGCAACTGGTCAAGGTCCGGGGATGACGGTGGATGTTCGCAAGCAGGTGGCTGAATTGACGGTGAAGGCCAATGATGGCCGGCTACCGATTGTTATTCATGTTGGAGCAATCGCAACGGCAGATGCAATAGAACTGGCCAAGCATTCTGCAGACCTAGGAGTTGAGGGTGTCTCATCGGTACCCACCATCTTTTTCCCCACAACCATTGATGTGGATTTCCATCATTACCACTCGATTGCTTCGGCAACCGATCTTCCCTTTTTGCCTTATTACAACGCGGTATCGTCAGGTGGATTTGCTGTGTCAACTGCGGAATATATCAAACGCGTTTTAGACATTCCTAATGTCGTGGGGATGAAACTGACTTCGCATGATCTTTATTCTTTCGGGCTGATTCATTCGATTGCAAAAGATCGGCTTCTGCTTTACAGCGGTGCGGATGAATTGAATTGTCATGCCACTCTCTCAGGTGCACACGGTGCTATTGGTACCTACTACAATGTTTGGGGTGGACCCTTTAAAAAGATGCGGCAGGCCTGTATTGATGGTCAGTTTGAGGCTAGTCGGGACTTTATGCTGACGGTTCAGCAGGTGCTGGATCGAGTAATGGCGTCGGGTCGCAGCTACCGCTTTGGGCGGCAAGCTATCCAGTTGCTCCACGGAATTGATATTGGCCCTGGTGTCTCGTCACATTGCAGTTTTGGTGATGACTGGGAAGACGCGGAAGTGCTGTCCATGTGTCAGCAGGTTGAAGCGGCTGCGGGGCTGCTGGCGGTATCGAATCAAACTTCATTCTAGGATTGGGTTGTTGGTGGCGTCATCATCGTCCTGATTATGATGTGCTGCCGCTGAGCGTTGCTTGTAAAGCGGATCAAGACGGGTGGAAAGGTGGTGCGTCACCCGCGTTGCCTGATTTATCAGATGGCTAAAGTCGCGGTATGACGGAAGGTGTTTGTGGCATCATGGATACACGTTGTACCGCGTTTGCCCCTGTAGTCACGCAACAGATAGCGGGAAAAAGCGAAGGTCCCGGTAAGGCTGTGTGCCTTAACCATCGGAGAGAACGTGAAGCCGAGTGAGTGCGGCCATCCGATCACTGACGTCCGAGGTACGCCGACCTATGCCAGTTCTTCCGTGAACAATAGCGAGGTTGGTTTTGGCACACTGCACTTGCGGGAAGCGAATCCGTTCTTCCTTCGCTAGTTAACAGTTGGGCATTGTCGCCCGATCAGGCTGTCGAGGCCCTGTTTCGACGTTTATTCCAATCAGTTACGCATCACGCGGCGCGGATCCATCAAAATCTGTGGTTGCTCGGTAAGAATCTGCTCGACATAAGTACGCCAAGTGGTCCGGTCGCGAATTTCTAGGTGGTCGTTTACCCCTAACAACACACTTTCACTGTCCAAATTAGCACGGTCGATTAGCGGTTCGGGTAACGTGATACGCCCCGAACTATCCGCTTCAACGCGCCGTGAGAGACTAAACCAAACTCGTTCATAGGCCAGCAGCTGGTCTGGATCAGTTTCAGCTGCCAGTAGTTCTTGTGCTCGTTCATTGAACCCCTGTTCCGTATATAGATAAAGCGACGGGCCTTCACCAAGCGTGACAAAAAAGATCAGTGACGGCGATAGATTCTCGCGAGTTCCCGATTGGATCTGGGCACGGATTTCGGCGGGGATCGCCAGCCGGTTCTTGGAGTCGATCGTATGTTCGTGGGTGCCAGTGAATACCAAGATGCATTTGCCCCATAACCATCATGGAATGGGATAATACCCCACCTGGCCCCACATTACAACACGTTGCGGGAAATTTATGGGAATATTTTCAAGATTTTCTATCCACCATGTAGTTTCCAAATGCTAAAGCCGTCACCTTGGTAGCGATCTTGAACCAGTGGTTCAAAGGTGAAGTTGTAACCAATGAAGCCATATCTCTTTGCGCTGACATCATCCAGGAGAATAAAACGGATATTAAATTGACGCAGCCGTTTTTTAACTTGCTGTGTGCTCATGGTTTTGGGTGGTCCAAAGAGTGCTGCGGAAAACTGGCGTTTCGATCTCCAGTCGATGGTTTGGGCCCAATGCCCCTCGGGAACCGTTAATCCGGTTCTTGCCGGGAGATACCCATTAATCAATGGGGTTGAGATCACGACATCAGTCGGTTTGCCGTGCTGTTCGAGCCAACGAAAGCCATTGATCGCGGTTTTGGGTAGAAAATCTCCGAATTGGCCTTCTCGATTCCGGTCAAACAGTTGCAAGTAAGAGACCGCCGACCCGAAGGCCGACCCGCTGATAATGGTAATGCCAAATACAGTTGCGATGACAGGTTGTATGCGGCCTGGTTTCATTATGGCGCAGCCGACATAGTTAAGAAGCATCGCGGCAAGTAATGAAATGGGGATTTGAATGCCCCACAGAAGTTTACGTTCAAATCCGATTGGTACATGTAGTAACAGTACGCCACTACATATCCATGCAAGTAACAGGCCAACATGCCTGTTTTGTTTTTGGATGGAGGGTGTTACCAGTGCGGCTGAACCAAGTATTACAAGTGGCCCCAACCCAATGACATATGACCTCAAGGTTGGACTTGGTAACCGCCAGACAATGTTTGAGAAAACAGGGTGTAACTTCACAACAGCCAAACTGTACATGCAGTATGGCAGGCAAATGATCAGGACCAGAATGATTCCTTTGAGGCGGAACGGTCGCATCATCATTGTCCAGACCATCAAAACTGAGAATAGTGTTACGACGTCATATGGATGAGTCGCTGTGAGTAATAGTACGATCAAGCCACTGTAGACTGCATGCCGCGTGCACCCCCCGCGTAAATAACGTAGGTACGTTTCGCAAGCCGCCAGCATGAGGCCAAGGGCGATCGGTAACGTGAAAAACGAAGACGTCATGGCGTCAAAGATATTGGCTTCGGCCATCCATAGATCAATAGGCCGGTGGGAATGGCTTGTTGCGCCGGTCAGGTCTGTGAGGTAGCCGAATCCGGAAACTGTGGTGACGAGGATGAGCGACAGCATGCGTGTGCGCGTTGAGTCTGTAAATAGGGCGAAAAACCGGTATGCGGTCACAATCATGAAGACGCACCCGGCTGCGTGTGTTGCGTACCATATGGCAAGAAATGGCAGGCCTGTAAGCTTTGCGGATATTCCCATTAACCAGAAGAGGGGGTGGAAAAAGGCGCGGCTGTGCGGTTCTGTGGTATACATGTCGCGAAATAACACATGCCCGTCATATGCTTGGCGCATCCAGGTGAGGTAGCTGTTGTAGTCCTGGTGAAAGCCCCGGGTAAAACCTGTAAATTGCCATCCAAGGGGTGTTGCAAAAAAACCGTGCCCTATCGGAGCGGCAACCAGACAAAGCATGATCAGGGACCACGCGGTTACGAAGGACCACTGCCAGTAGGTAATTGGATTAGGTTGTGCATCGGGTTTGAGCGGGTATGAAATGGGTGGGGTGTTTTCCATTGGACGTTGATTCAGTGCTTTGTCGCACGAT
>CAUZIY010000230.1:0-4119 GCA_963579995.1 Phycisphaerae bacterium | reverse complement strand
GCGATCCGCTCACTGGTGACAGCCTTGACCATCCAATGAGTTGGGGCGGAAAGTCTCAGCTTCCGGTTGAAATCGTGGGCGCCGCCTATAAGGAAGGGTATCCAGGTCGAGTTCTGTCGATTCGATTCGATATTACCCGAGCCAAACTGTTCTCTTTTTCATGCTGAAAAGGTCGCAAGCCATCTACCCTGGGTAACCGGGGCTGGCGGAAAAAGTCTTTGCCAGTGCACGTGCCCAGCCAGCCGGTGGTCAAGCACACCAATCACAATTTGGGTTATTGCAGCGAAGCACATCCGGCTGGTCAGCAATAAGTTCCACAACCGCATCAATCACCATCTTGCCGTCCATCAATTGGATACGACACTCACCTAAAGTACCGTGTGTGACATGACCGCCAGCGTGTAGTGGCAGTGCGACCACTTCAAATGCCGAATCACATGAAGGCGACTCATCAAGTTGATACTCGACCATACCTCCATCGGGTTTTCGTATCTTTACTGTCGGCATGGGATCATATACGCCGCGCTTGGGCATGTGGGCATATTCTTCACCAATATGAATTGTCGAATTCGTTGACTGGGGCACACCAAGCAACAGCACTTTGCCGCCACGTTGTGCCAGCAGATCAATCGGGCTGCCACGACCAAACGCACGACAGTTTAAATGGCCGCGGGTCAGGTCCTGGCCATCAGGCCCGATCACTACCACCGAATGCGTCGGATGCAAGCTGCGAACCGCATCATCACGATGTCGTCCACACTCGGGCACCGATCCGGTCCGGCAAGGCGTTGCCTGAGGATCATAATATGGCTCTGGCAAAGGCCTGGAATAATTGAACGTGGGCAACATGAGATTACCATGCGATCCAATACAGGAAAGGACCTGTTCGATCACATCGTTGGGGTGGTGAACATAGGGCATAAGGGAACGAAATGATGTGTGGATAATCACATTATTACCCGCTTTAAGCCCCATTACGCTGAGCGTGTCGGACAGTTCATGTTTTTCCATTGACCTGATCACCCAAGTACTACTGAACCCAATAACTCACAGCGGTCATTTTAAAACCGGTCCTGATACCTTGTTGCCCGGTTCTTCAGGGGTCAGGGCCGTTGCAATTCCGGTCAGCCCCAACACATCAGGAGCGGTCCAGTCTTATGCAGATAGTAATCCAAGAATCCCAAAGGGGTTCTGCCGCCTCGAAGAGTAATAACTGACTTATTTTACCTACTAATCATCCGCTTGTGGTTATTGGGTTGCCAATAGCTTGATGGAGCGGTGGGCATGGATTGACTAGTTACCCGAACTGGGTTTCTTCGATGCACCGGATGTGGCGAAAGCGTAACGATCCGAATGACCCGACCGCACAGGGACAGAGCCTGGCTACAACTGACCACGTATGCATTGTGCGACCTGAGCACCCAGGATGTAATATCCATCATCGTCAAAATGGACATCCGTCGGGTGGTTGCGTTGATGAGTCCTCAACTTCTGCTCAGACAATTCATACAGATCATTTACCAGGATGAAATTTTTTCGCATCACGCGTTCAGCGATCCCATTGTATTGGATGACGTCGATGTTTTGACGTCCTTTCGCAGACGAGTGTACCGGCACGCACGTTGATGTGGCCCAGATCAACTTTGCCCCGGTTTCAGCCAACCGTGCGACCAGTTCCTGCAGGTTGGATTCGTACTCCTGCGGCAAAACCACGCAATGGTCATGATCTCGGTTCACGCCATCAACCTTGAAGGATCGGCTGATGTCATGCAGACCAAAATTAAAATGGATCACATCCCAAGGCTCACCTCCAAGCCACTGCGCCAGACCCTCCAGCCCTTGACGCGTACTGCGTGCATTGTCGTGGCACTGATGAACATTAGCCCGTCCTGCAAGTGCCACGCGCGTGGGATAGGTATAACCTTTTGATATAGAGTCCCCTATCAGAAGAACACGCGGAAGACCAGGATCGTCATCGACGGATTCATATCCCTGTTCATAAATTCGATAATCCCTCGGGTTTGAATTACTTTCGTACATACCAGCTCGAATTTGTGCAAGTCATGCCAAATTAATAAATACGAACGATTTGAATAGCTGTCGTCCATTGGACACCATCACGACTTCAATCCAATACGATGGTATCGTTAAAATGTGGAACACTTGCCGACCAACCGAGTTGCTCAGTAATCATCGACTCGAATTTACAGGCTGCTTTTTCCTCTCCATGAGTAAGAAACACGTGTCGTGGCATTCTTTCCAGATGACCAAGCCACCGAAGCAGATCATCACGATCACCATGAGCGCTAAATCCGTGGATCTGCGCGATCTTGGCACGTACATCATGGGGACGACCGTGAATCCTGACTGATGGCCGACCATCGAGGATCAATCTGCCGAGCGTGCCGGGCGACTGATAGCCAACGAAGACAATTGTCGAATCAGAACGCACAATGCAACGACGCAAGTGGTGCTTGATCCTCCCGCCTGTGCACATACCAGAACTGGCCATGATGATATTAGGACCCGTGGCCGCATTGATCGCCTTTGACTCATCCACACTCCGCACCAAATGAAGTCCCGGATAGCGCAAAGGCGGCTCTCCCGATTCAAACAGTTGATGGGTCTGCTCATCTAAATAACCGCGTGAACGGCGAAAAACATCGGTCACATCTACTGCCATCGGACTGTCGAGGTAGATAGGCAGATCGGGGATCCGGTTTGTGTGAACCAACCGACCCAGGTGATACGTCAGTTCCTGAGCACGCTCAACGGCAAATGTCGGGATCACCACACTACCGCCACGCTGATACGTATCGTTGACAATATCGGCGATCTGGTCTTGGATGTCACCGCAATCTTTATGATTCCGATCACCATAGGTGGATTCGAGTACGACGTAGTCCGCATTCGGCATAAGTGTGGGATCGCCGATTAGCGGCTTGTCCCATTGACCAATATCACCGGAAAAAAGGATTCGACGATTTAGACCATCTTCACTGATATTCAGTTCAAGAATTGAAGAGCCCAGGATGTGCCCCGCATCGTGAAAGGTCACGCTTACTTGATCATTGAGTGCCAACGGCTGTTCGTAGCCAACACCTTCCAAAAGCTGCGCAGCCTTCTCAGCATCCTCCGCCGTGTAGAGCGGCACGACAGGCCTCGGCCCTTTGCGTTTTTCTCTCTTGTGACGCTTTAACTTGTATTTCGCATCCTCCGCCTGAATCCTGCCTGAATCAATCATGATGATTTCGGCAAGATCAACCGAAGGTTCCGTGGTGTAGATAGGCGAGTTAAAACCAGCCTTCACCAGTCGGGGGATCAAGCCGCAATGATCCAGGTGAGCGTGCGTAAGCAATAAACAGTCGATGTGCTTCGGATCGATGGGTGGCTGCTGCCAATTACGCTTTAGAAACGGGCGTTCCTGAAACAGGCCGCAATCGATCATGATACGAAGCCCGCCAGCTTCCAGAAAGTACCGCGATCCCGTAACCTGACGATTGGCTCCCAAAAACTTAAGTTGCACGATAAACCTTTCATATTTTGTGAATATCAACGCCCATGAAAATGAAAACGGGAGTGGATGGGAATCGAACCCACCTGAGCGATGTCACCAACCCTCACAACGGGTTTGAAGCCCGTGGCCGCCACCAGGCGTGCTGACACTCCCTTATAAAACATCAACTGAATATGTGTTTGATCCATAACGGAAGGTAAATTCCACTCGTTGCCTGGCATACACTTTGCCCTGATCACCAGGTTCAGGTATTTGAATACCACATTTTCACATTCGCTCTGTGGACACTGTATCTAAATTGACCAGAACCATGCCCCTTGACGCCTCTACCACATACCCTTACCGCAATTCCACTCGACCCAATCTGAATCCAACTACGCGACAGTTAACTTCGGGGCATAGAACGGGGCTCTTGTCCCGATACAAGCAGGGCCCCCCTGTCGCTCAACAAGAAAACCCATGCTGGATTATACAACAGCCACAACAGCTGCCACGAGCATTTTGTCCTGATCTGGAAACACGGTGCGTAGATCAAGCCACACCGCTCCGTTTTGAACATGACAAAGAATGGGGAATTGCCGTACCGAATCATTCTCCGCACT
>CAUZIY010000229.1:0-4192 GCA_963579995.1 Phycisphaerae bacterium | reverse complement strand
CAAATGGCATGATTGGTTTTAAAGGTGGTATTCCCTGGCAACCGGCTCACACGTTGGCCGGAGAACTGAAAACTGCCGGCTATCAGACGGAAATGATCGGGAAACTTCATCTCGCCCCAGGTCGCAAACGATACGGCTTCGACCACATGCAACTTGCGGATGGCACACGCGGTGCTGGCGGCCCTGATATGCCTGAATTCGGCAACGATTACACCGATTGGCTACGGTCACAGCACCATCGCCACGAAATCCATCCGGCTATGGCACACGGCGTGTCCTCGAACAGTTTTGTGGGGCGACCTCATCACCTTCCGGAACACCAAATGCACTCTTTTTGGTGCATTAATCAGGCGATGGAATTTTTGCAGAAGCGCGACCCCTCAGTCCCGTTCTTCCTGAACATTTCGTTCATCGACCCGCACCCACCATTCACGCCGCCACCGTGTTATTACGACCGATACATCAACCGTGACCTGCCATCACCCGTCGTTGGTGACTGGGCGAAACCATACGATGCCGCCCAAGCGGGGCTAAGTCCAAATACATTTGAAGGTGCTATTACTCCACAAGCCATGCAGTGCGCACGGGCTGGTTACTATGGCATGATCAATTTCATTGACGATCAAATCGGACGACTGATGCAGTATGCCCGCAACATTTTCAATGAATCCCTGGTTATTTTCACCTCGGACCATGGCGAGATGCTCGGCGATCACAATTTATTCCGGAAAGGATGGCCCTATGAATCGTCCGCACGTGTCCCCTACCTTATCCGTGCCCCACTGAGTTGGGGTTTTCCAGACCAGGCGGTCTGCAGTAGTCCCGTCGGCCTGCAGGACATCATGCCCACAATTCTCGATGCGGTAGGCCTGGACGTCCCCGACAGCTGCACTGGACATAGTCTCGCCCCAATCCTTAGGGGACAAGCCGCCAGTGTCCGCCAGGTGCTTCACGGCGAACATGCAGGAACCTACGCTGACTACGCGGCCAATCAATATATCACCGACGGACACTACAAGTACATATGGTTTGCCAACACCGGACAGGAACAGTTGTTCTGCCTTGATGACGATCCCAATGAAACCCACGACCTGGCACCAGTTCAAAGTGAACAGGACACCATGGCTAAATGGCGCAAAACAATGATCGATTTTCTTGCAGGGCGACCCGAAGGGTTAACCGACGGCAAACAACTGATCACAGGAAAATCAGCGGGACAGCTCATCAAGGGCTATGAACCGGACAAAGCTTACCCTTTCCTATAGCCTGCCATCCTCAATACCCACCGGCGAATCACAACAAACACTGATGCCGGTTCACCCCGCGCTGATCCTCTTCTTAGAAAAAAGGATCTTGGATCGGGCTGTAATAACCGTTAAACACTGCACGGACTGGCCGGGAGCACCAGACCCCTTCAGCTAGGAACCGAAACCCCAAGCCACCACGACTGTGCGAATCAACAGGACACTGGTCAATCCCACAAGACTGGCTGCAGCAAAACCAACTAGAAATGGGCGCAAACCGAGGGTACGCAACTTTGCCACGCTGGTACCCAACCCAACTGCCGCCATTGCCAGAACCAAGCACCACTCAGCTGCCGACTTGAACATGGTGATCAGACTTCTCCAAGCCTCCGGAGAAAGCACGCCAAACACCTTGCCCTCGAGTCCCAAATCACCCACACTCCGGAAGATTGTCATCCCCAAAAACCCAAAGACAAACAGTGGAATCAATTTGGATATTTTGGGACTTCTCCCATCACGCGTGTTGCCACGATGATATAACACGGCCATCAGGGGAATCACAATGACCATACAAAGATTGCGAAGCAGCTTGGTTACCACCGCGTAATCGACCGCCTCAGGAGCATCATATTGCTGTTCATAGATCAATGCGCTCCCAGCCACCTGGGCCGTGTCATGAACGGCCGTACCAAGAAACACCCCGGCAAGTTTCGGGTCATCTGGAAAAATCTCATGTGCAATAAATGGATGTAACACCAAAGCCAGCATGCCAAATAGCGCGATTGTCGCGACCGCGTAGCTCATTTCGTCTTCTTCAGCATGAATCACTGGTCCAGTAGCAGCAACCGCACTAACCCCACAAATACTCGTCCCAACCGCAATGAGTGTTGCCAACCTTTTGGGTAGTTTTAAGGCCTTGCCAATCAGGGTAACCAGGACCAACGCCGCGACAATACAACCCGCGATCACGATCATGGCCATGGCTCCGATTTCGCCGACTTGGGCCAGGCTCAGGCGAATACCCAACAGGATAATCCCCAACCGCAAAATTTTCTTCAAGCACAGTTCCAACCCCTCGCTATAGACACTGGGCAAACCAATCACGTTTCGGATCAATAGACCGGCAATGATCACAATGAAAATCGCACTGACCGGGCTGCGATCAAACCCCAACAGATTGACGCCCACAAACTGCGCCAAAATCTTTCCCAGTAATGCAAGAATCAATGCCAGGCCTAATCCCGGAAGAACAATACCGATCGAGGCGAATTGATCATTCAGTTTATTTTGCCAACCTGCACGAGCTGCTTGCTCGGCAGGGGTCTCGATCGGCGAGATCGGATCCGGCACGCCCTCCAATCCACCCATCCAGGCCGCAATATCCGGGTTGAGGTAAGGGTTGTTTGCCCGGTGGTCTGACAAGGAAATTCCCTCTTGATCTGTTGGGGGCAAAGGCCTATTGCAATCAGCAGGCAAGCTTAAAACAAGTCATCATCGGCTACAAACAAGTGTCCCGGTGACGGCGAGGAACGCCTTGCTAGGCCCAGGACAGGCACATGCGCCACATGCATCAATACCCACTGTCGCGTGTGGCGACGTTCAACAGTGACGCGTTATCGAGATATCGACGCAGATTTTCGCAGATAATATCGTTCATTCTCTGAAAGTAAAGTTCATTGCGATTACCTGAAATATGCGGTGTCAAGAGGAAATTGTCTGCAGCCCACAATGGATGCTCTGGCGGCAATGCCTCCGGATCTGTACGAAACACATCGACCGCTGCACCCGCAATCTCACCCTGCTCAAGCGCACGGGCTAATGCCATATCATCAAGCGTACGTCCCCGACCAACGTGCACGAAGTAAGCAGTGGATTTCATCGCAGAAAATTCACGATCCGAAATGAGATTTTCCGTTTCCGGTGTCAGCGGCACACTGGACACAACGAAGTCACAATGCGCAAGCATTTCATGCAACTGGTCTGGACCGTAATACCGTTCGGGTAGGATCCCATGCGGATCACCCACGTCTGGCCATTGCATCCCAGATGACTCGCGGTGATCTGGACGGCGACTTAGGGCCAGGATTTTCATGTGATGGTTGTGGGCCAGCCGCCCCACCTCGCGACCAATATTCCCGTAGCCGATGACACCCAGCGTATTGCCGTGAAGGTCCCCCATGTGACTGTGACTGCGATCCCGGACCTTGGACTGTTGATCCTTGTAGAACACAAGGAAATCCCGGGACAGCAAACCCATCGCTGCCAGGCAATACTCCGCCACGGAACCAGCGTGCGCGCCCGCCCCGGTGGTAATGACAATACCGCGATCGGGATCAAAGAAGGAACGATTTATCATCTTATCCACACCGGTAAAACTGAATTGGATCCACTTGAGCCGGTTCGCGTTATCCAGATGTGCCGGTGGTCGCTGGGTATACAACACCTCCACATCGTGCAAAGCATCTGCGGTGACCCTGTCATCCGTTGACAATTGGTAGGTCACCTCAAGATGTGGCGACAGATCTTGAATCTGTTTAAGCAACTGCGGTTTGGTTTCCAGTTCCGGGACCGTGGCTAAAACACATACTTTCTGCAAGGCTGAGGTCTCCAAAATAATTTCATTCGTGAATAAAAACCGGAATGCATGCCGGTTACGCCAACATGCATCGTACTGGCCAAGCAGGGATTTTCAATTGACCTCGACTTTTGCAACAGCACATGTTCCCCAAACGCCGTCCTCGATCTAAACATGATCTCGGAATACTTACCATTGATATGGCATCGCAAAATCAATAACATCCATGGCAGGATACACCACTGTAGGCATGATTGGTGATCCTTTGCGAAAAACCGTATAAAGCTTAAAATACTCCCGCACAACCAACCAAAATTAAAGTCCCAGACAACACACAACTTTCACCACGTAGGATACAAATCATGAGTTTGCA
>CAUZIY010000228.1:0-4250 GCA_963579995.1 Phycisphaerae bacterium | reverse complement strand
TACGTTGTCTGCCTTGTCGCCCGTTAATGCCAGCAGGTCGATGACATTGTTTGGCCTGATGCCCCGCTTTTCCATGAGGCCGGTTGCGTCCATGGTGTTGTCTTTATGGATGTCGTACAGGGTGATTCGTTCGTTAATCAACTGTTCGAGGTCCTTGTCGCGTGAAAGGATTCGAATTGCCAGGTTGTGGTTGGATGGGTCCAAGACAATTGACCGTACAACAGTTGCGATGACGTCATCGGCCTCGGCTCCGGTGTATCCAAGAATTGGAATTCCAAAGAGGCGGGTTAGTTCAAAGATGCGCTGTTCCTGTGGAGTGAAATCTTCAGGTAATTCCTCGCGATTGGCTTTGTAGTCTTCATATATCTCATCGCGGAAGGTCTCGCCTGGCAGGTCTATGGCCATTGCGATATAGGGCGGGCGGCACTCACCGAAAAGCTTTATCAGCATAGATGCAAAGCCAAATACAGCGTGTGTGGGCTCGCCGGTAACAGGGCTGTTGAGTCCGCCACGAATGGCATAGTACGCGCGAAATATTTCCGCGTGGCCGTCAATGAGATAGAAAACCGGTTGGTCATGGTTTACCATGGATCCGATTATAGACGGACCGGGCATGTTCGTTTACGCCAAGTGCATATCCGGAAGCTTGAAATGAGTGGCACGATCCGCACTCCCATGGATTTGATCGTGATGGTGTGAGTCAGCCTGAATGTGGTCATGGGCTCTTCAGGTCGAATCCATCAGGAAGTTGATTGGCTTAGTTTGCGGCGTTTGAGGTGCCAGACGGTTCGAAGGATGGTGGTTTGGATTTTCCCTGGCCTTCACTGGTCGTGGGGACTGGCGCCGCAATGGCACTTAGAACCGACATGGTCAAGCGGTCCTGGATGTAGGCGATAACGGTTGCTTGGGACACGATCAGGTCATCAGGCATTAACAGGCGGTAGGTGTGCTCGTCCTGGGGTTTGGTGATCTTGCGGGCCTTGAAAGCGCGGACAATATTCGCATTACGTAGCGTGTGACCTCGATTGCCGCCACGTCGCACGTAGGTCTTGTGGACCCCGTCGACGAGCGCAAGGTTAATGACGCTGTTGGCCGGCGCATTAGGGGCGAAGTAGTTGACGATAAGATAATTGCCGGTCTTATCGCGCTGGACATCAAGATTTATCTTGACTCCGCTTGGTTGTGATAGAAAGTGGTCGATGCTTGCATTGGCCTTTCGAACGTTGGCGCCATGGGTTTCAATCTGTCCATTGATGACTATCTGCGGGGTGTAGATTTGGCGTTTTGAAAAACGGCTGGAATAACTTTGTTGCCGGCGCGAGTAGTCGCGGTGGCTGAATCGGTCATGCCATCCACGCCTGTTCCAGTAATCAACATGAAAGGCCAATGTGTATATTGGGGCGCCTTTTTCCTGACTCTTTTTCTTGACTTGTTCGAGCATCATGTCTGCTGGAGGGCAACTGGGGCATCCCTGCGAAGTGAATAGTTCAATAACAACGAAGCCCGGCCATTGGTGCTGGGCTTCTTCAGGTAAATCGGCGTTGCTGGCAACGGTTGTTGCCAGGGTGGTTGCGATTGCGAATGTAAACAGGCCAGGTCGCATGATTTTCTGCATTAGTATTTGGTCGTGCTTGAATCTATAGGGCCAATCACCAGTCGAGGGGTTGCCGCCATACGTTAAACAACTTGTCGATAGGTTCGTCGACGTGGTCTGTGACAATCAAGTGCCCATGGTCGGCGAAGATCCCCGCGGTAAAGTGAGGCACATGATGGGAGTCAAGCAGCGAGACGGTTTGTGACATTTGGTTCGATTCGATTTCCAGAAGATATCGTCCAGGTGTTTCAGAAAAACATGCTTCATGGACCGTGATCTCCATCTGTTCACAAATGGTTTTGAGTTCCATTTGCAGGCCAATACGGCCGGCGATAGCCATTTCGGCTGCGGCCACGAGTAAGCCTCCGTCACTGCAGTCATGAGCTGATCGCACCAAGCCCTTTTGGATCAGATCCGCGACCGCCATGGCCGCTTTTGGATGTGCATCAAGATCAACTTTTGGGATACCCAGGTTTCCACTTCGATCACCCGTCGCACGGACATAGTGAGATCCGCCGGATTCGGGTGTTGTCCGACCAACAAGCAGCAGGACGTTTCCTGATGCCTTGGCGTCCATTGTGACGCACCGCCTGATGTCGGGGACGATGCCCACCGCCGTAATCAGTAATGTGGGTGGAATGGTAATGACTTCGCCGCGGTCGGTCGTAAACTGGTTATTCAGCGAATCCTTACCGGATACAAATGGCGTGTGGTAGTTCAAGGCTCCGTCATAACAAGCTTCAGCGGCACGAACAAAACTGCCTAGCTGTTGGGGGTCATCACAACTGGGCCAACAGAAGTTGTCGAGGATGGCAATACGTTTGGCATCGGCCCCCACACACACGGCGTTGCGAATGGCCTCGTCGATGCATGCCAGGGCCATCCAGTAGGAGTCTCCATCGTCAGCATATTTAGGACTGGCATTTTCGCCGATGGTGGTCTGTATTCCGCTGGCAATCGCTATCCCGCGTTGGCTTGATAATTTAGGTCGGATAACTGCCCCGTCGCTGGGCCCATCCTGGTTTAATCCAACCAGTGGCTTGATGACCGAGCCGCCTTGGACCTCGTGGTCATACTGGCGGACGATCCAGTGTTTCGAGGCGATATTCGGGTGTTGTAAAAGTGCCAAAAGAGCATCGTTGATCGCTGGTGGGTCTGGCTGGTCAGTGTCAGTGGTATGGGTCGTCTGCTTGTGCCACTCGGCACGCCGTACAGGCATCGGGATGCCGTCATGGAGCAGTGGCATTGAGATGCGGCCAACTTCCTGGCGGGCGAAGCTCAATCGGAGTTCCGGCTCGCCTTTCTCGTTCAACTGACCGAAGGATCCCAAGTCACAGATTTCCACATCTTCGGCATGGCAAAGATCACGGAGTGCCGGCACCTTGTCGGCCGGGACTGCCAGCACCATCCGCTCCTGTGCTTCACTGATCCAAATTTCAGTGTATGTCAGTCCCGGGTACTTCAGTGGCGCTGACTCAAGCGTGACACAGGCGCCAATCTCGCTTCCCATTTCGCCAATCGCACTTGAAAATCCGCCAGCACCACAATCTGTAATGGCGTTAAACAGTGGGCCGTCGGGGTGGTCTCGCGCCGTCAAGATGACATCTAGCGTCTTCTTTTCCGTGATCGGATTGCCGATCTGGACGGCGTGGGCGAATTCCTCTTCGTGAGTGTCGGTCAGTTCAGAACTCGAGAACGTTGCGCCATGGATGCCGTCACGTCCAGTACGTCCGCCCAGGATTACGATGCGGTCTGCAACCTTTGGATTCCCAAAGGCGAATTGCACGGGGATCAGTCCGATGCATCCGGCAAATACAAGTGGGTTGCCTAGGTATTTATCATCGAAAACAACCGCACCATTGACAGTTGGGATTCCGATGCGGTTCCCATAATCACGCACTCCAGCCACGACCTGTTCGAGAATTCGTTTGGGTGCGATGATCCCCTTGGGTAGCTTGGTTACCTGGGGTGGCGCGACGGCGAATGTGTCAGTGTTGGCGATCGGCTTGGCTGCAAGCCCTGTGCCGATGATGTCGCGGATACATCCGCCGATGCCTGTTGCTGCACCGCCATAGGGTTCGATTGCGCTGGGATGATTGTGCGTTTCGACTTTGATGGCTATTCCATGGGTGTCGTCAAACCTGATGATGCCAGCATTATCATCGAAGACACTCACACAGAAATCATGCTGTTCGCCAATACTGTTGTTGATTAAATATTTCGTTGCGGCCACGACAGTGCTTTCGAGAAGGTTGTCGATGGTAATTGATCCGTCATCATTAAGTGTATGTCCTGGCCGGCTGGCAATTTGGTCAGGACCAAGGCCGGCGATTGTTTTGTCGTTGGGATCAGGGTGGTAATGAACTGTTGCTTTGAACGTTTTATGGACACAATGTTCGGACCAGGTTTGGGCGAGGGTTTCCAGTTCAATATCCGTTGGTTCCCGTCCAATCGAGCGGTAGTGGTTTTGAATGGCCAGCATTTCATCAAGGGATAGGAACAGGTGGGCTTGGCGTGAAAGCTTGGTTAATCCATGGTTGTCCAGGTTACATAGGGGTATTTGGGAAACGTTGGGCTCGTATTTCGAGGTGTGCCGGAATGCCGGTGGCGAGTAGGGTTTGAGGTGGATGTCGTGGATCACAGGATTGGCGAGGCA
>CAUZIY010000227.1:0-4348 GCA_963579995.1 Phycisphaerae bacterium | reverse complement strand
TCCTCCGGCAGTTGGTCGCCGACTGCCGGACCCTGTCGCCACAAGGCTTAACCATATCCAACTCAAGCCGGTCGCTGGTCAGATCCAGCGACGCGTGTTTCAAGGAACCTGACCATGAATCTGACGCCCAAACAACTGCACATTCTTACACGGATTCGCGATCTTCGAATCGCACGTGGCTGTTCACCGACGATGCAGGAACTGGCCGACGAACTGAACGTCAGCAAAGTCACGGTATTCGAACACGTAGAAGCCCTCATCAAAAAAGGAACTTTGTTGCGACAGCCCAACAAGGCACGCTCTTTGGTGGTTAGCCCGGAGGTCGAGTTGCCAGACGCTGATCGTCTAACTCGGTTGCCACTGGTTGGCACCATTGCTGCGGGTCTGCCCATTGAAGCCGTCGAAGACCGTCAACACCTAGATCTTGAAGCGTTATTCTCTTCCGGTTCCAACGCCGATGGAAATACATTTGTCCTGCGAGTCAGCGGTGATTCCATGATCGACGAGCAAATCCGAGATGGTGATTATGTTATCGTACAAAAGCGTAACACTGCCCGAAGCGGTGAAACCGTTGTGGCCCTGCTGGAAGAAGGCGAAGCAACCCTCAAGAAGTTCTACCGTGACCGCGGTCGGATCCGGCTTCAACCGGCCAACGAGGCGTATGAACCCATCTTCGTCGACCATTGTGTCATCCAGGGGGTCGTGATCGGGGTGGTGAGAACATATTGATGGGCAGCCAGCTTCAGCCCTCCCATTTGGCAAAACCGTGTCTTTATGATAGATTTCCGGCCCAATAACAGTCCGTAAGTCCTTGGACAGCCCCGGATCCCCGCTTATGTATGCCGTCATTGAAGATAGTGGCAGCCAGATCAAAGTCTGCGAAGGCGATGTGATCCGTGTCGCAACACGTGATCTGCCAACCGATACTGCGACAATCACGTTTGACAAGATCCTGATGGTCTCAGGCAAGGAAGGCGAAAAAGATAAGCCGCAGATCGGCCAACCATTCATCAAAGATGCAAAGGTCACTGCCGACGTCCTGGCCGAGGAAAAAGGGGACAAAGTGACCATCATTAAATTCAAACGCCGCAAAACCTATAAACGCAAAAGCGGTCACCGCCAGCCCTATCTTAAAGTTCAGATCACGTCTATTCAGGCGTAATCATCTATTGCCCAATAATCTTGACCAGAACGCGCTTGCGACGACCACCGTCGAACTCGGCGTAGTAGATCTTCTCCCACGGCCCAAAATCCAACTGGCCATCCGTAATCGCGACCACAACCTCACGTCCCATGATCTGCCGCTTGAGATGCACATCAGCATTGTCTTCACCGGTGTTATTATGACGGTAGTGGGATGTCGGTTCATGTGGCGTCAGCTGTTCGAGCCTGTCATCGTAATCCTGGATGAGGCCGGTTTCATCATCATTGATATCTACACTGGCCGGAATATGCATTGCGTTGACTAGGCAGATACCTTGTTCAACGTCGCTGTCTTGAACCAAGTTGTTCTATCTCCTGGGTAATATTAATGTAATCCCGACGCCAGGATGTATTGAACCATAAATCCTGACACAAGTGTTTCATTGATTTGCTCCGCTGAGTACCATTGATTAAACCAAACCATGATTCTATACCGCACCACGCAGGGCGCCATGTTCAACCACAGTGATGGATCATGGCGGATGATTCCAGACAAGGCGTGGGACCAACTTCTTGTCCATGATGATCTTTATGCGCAGCTGGCCTCCATCGCAAACAGTTCGGACCCGTGCACTGCACCGGTGGATGACAACGGCGTTCCAATCGATGTCGTGGCACCCATTGTTTCTCAAGAGGTATGGGGCTGCGGGGTGACCTACTACCGTAGTCGCGATGCCAGGATGGCCGAGTCGAAACAAGCTGGGGGAGGTGACTTTTACGATCGTGTATATACCGCCCACCGCCCAGAGATCTTTTTTAAAGCCACTGCCCATCGAACATCCGGGCACCGCCAACCTGTCCGCATCCGTAGCGATGCAACTTGGAACGTACCGGAGCCTGAATTGGCACTCCTGGTTACCCCAAATGGCAAGATCACCGGCTACACAGTTGGCAATGACATGAGCAGCCGGGACATTGAAGGGGAGAACCCCTTGTACCTGCCGCAGGCAAAGGTCTACGACGGATGCTGTGCACTGGGACCCGGTATTGTCGTCACCGACTCACCACTTTCAGGTCACACAGAGATCGAGTTGAAGATCCAACGTGGTGGCCAGACGGAGTTTTTCGGCCAAATTACACTTTCACAATTAAAGCGTGAACCGCCATCATTGGTCGATTTCCTGTTTCGGGACAACAGTTTTCCAAATGGTTGTTTCCTGTTAACCGGCACCGGCATTGTGCCACCCGATACATTCACGCTGCAGTCAGGCGACGAGATCCACATAGCCATTGAATCGATCGGTACATTAATCAACCCCGTGGCGTAATCACCCCAAGAAGAAACGCAACCCAGACATACCCTGATTTTCACAGTTCACGATCAGAAGAAAGAAAACAGATCATGGCATTACACGGCAACAATTTTATTGCTGGACAGCATTCCGGAGACGGGAACCGGAACTTCAATGCGATCAATCCGGCGATCGACAAGACACTTGATCCGGTTTTTGTGGAGGCGACGAAGCAGGAAGTCGACACCGCTTTGTCACAGGCCGATGCAGCATATGATCAAATCACTGGTCTAACTCCCACAGAACGAGCAGACTTCCTGGATGCCATTGCCATACAGATCGAGGCGCTGGGTGATGACCTCATTGACCGGGCATCTGCAGAAACTGCCCTGCCCTCTGCACGGTTGACCGGCGAACGTGGGCGGACGATGAACCAGTTAAACCAGTTTGCCCAACTCGTGCGCGAGGGGTCTTGGGTCGAAGCACGAATTGACCATGCAATACCCGACCGCCAACCGCTTCCCAAAGTCGATGTGCGACGTATGCTTGTGCCGATCGGACCGGTGGTGGTATTTGGCGCCAGTAATTTTCCGCTGGCATTTTCCGTCGCAGGCGGTGACACCGCCTCTGCACTGGCTGCCGGCTGTCCCGTGATCATCAAGGCCCATCCAGCCCACCCGGGCACCTGTGAACTGATCGCAATGGCCATCGAGCGTGCAATCGAACGGATAAATGTTCCTCCGGCAATATTCTCGATGGTCCATGGACAGGGTCCCGAGGTGGGCATGGCCATGGTCAAACACCCACTCACCAAAGCCATTGGGTTCACCGGTTCGCTTGGCGCCGGCCGAGCCATCTACAACGCTGCGGCAGCCCGGCCAGAACCGATCCCGGTCTACGCTGAAATGGGCAGTGTCAACCCAATCTTTGTTCTACCTTCAGCGGTCACGGATCGAGGAAACCAGATTGCTGAGGCCTTGTGCCAATCGGTGACACTTGGTGTTGGCCAGTTCTGCACCAATCCTGGCCTGGTGTTTGGCCTGCGCGACAAACCATTTGATCAATTCATTGATCACTGTTCCCAACACTTTGCATCGGCCGCCACGGGCACCATGTTGCATCCAGACATTGGCAGGAACTACCAGTCCTGCATGAACAAGATGAAAGATACAAGTGGCGTTGATCTTCGTGCGCAATCCCCGGAAAAACAATCGCCAACCACCACCTGCGGACCTGCAGGGTTATTTGTTAGTGACGCAACAACCTTCTTGTCCAATTCAGATTTGAGCGGAGAGATCTTCGGACCATCAACTATTGCCATCGCCTGCAATGACATTGAGCAACTTTATGAATCCGCACATCATCTGCCTGGCCAACTGACCATCACCATTCACGGCACCGAGCAGGATCTTGAGGAATTTGACTCGCTGATCGCCATCCTGCAACGTAAGGCAGGCCGATTGGTATTTAATGGTTTCCCCACTGGTGTCGAGGTCTGCCCCTCAATGCACCACGGCGGTCCCTATCCAGCCACAACTGATGCAAGAACCACCTCCGTCGGCACCGCAGCCATCCAAAGATTTGCCCGCCCAGTCTGCTATCAACAATTCCCCCAGGCAGCGTTACCTGTACAACTTAGGGATGATAATGAAATGGGGATCATGCGATTGGTCGACGATAAATGGACCACATAACTAAATAATCAATGCCGGTAATGCAGAACGACTAGACGAAATTCAACCTGCCACTGCCTAGCCGGACACCATGGCTTGAATTGAACGATAGAACTTGTCTGCCGCAACCCAAGCGAAAAAAACAAGCGTTGCCAGAAGTACCAGCACTGTCATTACGCGATTACGCTGACCCCGCCCCACCCAATCAGCGCGACCATTAAGGATCAACAGCGCTACAGC
>CAUZIY010000226.1:0-4374 GCA_963579995.1 Phycisphaerae bacterium | reverse complement strand
GTTATCTGCCGGTGCTGCCATGGGCTGGTTACAGAAGAAAATCTTGGCAACAGAAAACTACGATGCCCTAAACGAGGCGGCACAGCAAGTCGATCCCGGTGCCAATCACGTAATTTTCCTACCTTATATGCAAGGTGAGCGTAGCCCCATTTGGGATCCAAATGCACGCGGCGTCTTTTTTGGCCTGTCCCTGGAAACCACCAGAGGTCATCTTGTTCGTGCCATGATGGAGGGTACTGCGTATGCTTTGCGCCAAAACCTCGAGATCGCCACGCAAAACCTTGGATTTGCCGTGAATGAAATTCACCTTGGCGGCGGCGGGGCCAAGAGCGATCTGTGGTGCCAGATCAAAGCCGATATCCTAAACCGCCCCCTTATCCGCCTCGACAAAGAAGAAACCGCCGTACTCGGCGCCGCGATGCTCGGTGGAATCGCAGCCGGATTTTATCGTGATCATGATGAAGCGGTTAAGGCTGCAGCAGCGTCGCCAACTCAAATATTTACACCACAGCCTGAAATGCATCGCAAGTATGAGAAGGGATACGAAATCTTCTGCAACCTTTATCCACAACTCAAGAACTCTTTTCATGCACTAGCAGCAGGTGACCAGGGACCATCATTGAACAGGTGATGGCATTGCCAAAGTCCTGCCCATCAGAATCATGCATGTGCATAAAGGCGCCTCATTACGAAAATTCCTTATCGATTAGGCCGACCGCCTGATCAACGGTCTCAACATGGTGAATGAGGTCAAGTTCATGTTCACTAATCGTCCCTTCACGAACCATGGTATTGCGCGCAAACTTGCGCAACGATGCCCAAAACTCCCCCCCCATTACAATGATGGGAAACGATTCAACCTTCTTGGTCTGAACCAGGGTCACAATCTCAAATGCCTCATCAAGTGTGCCAAAGCCGCCAGGCATGATGATAAACGCGGAAGAATACTTCACGAGCATCACCTTGCGAACAAAAAAATGCTCAAACTCAATAAAACGATCAAGATAGGGATTGGGCTGTTGCTCTTTGGGTAACTGGATATTGCAACCGATGCTGAGACCACCCCCTTCCTTTGCACCACGGTTGGCAGCCTCCATCACACCTGGTCCGCCACCGGTCATCACCACATAATCATGCTCAGCCAGTTTCCGGCCCAACTCCTGAGCCAGTTTGTAATAACGATGTCCAGGATTAAATCGTGCGGAGCCGAAAACCGTCACACAGCGGCCCTCAAAGTCCAAGCTCTCAAATCCCCTCAGGAATTCGAGGAAATAGCGGATAGCACTTTCTAAATCGTCGCCACGATCATGCCGCCCAGCCAGAAAGTGCTTTTCCGAATCTTGCACCATCCGCAGGAATGGCTTGGTGACTCGGGGGTCAAATGGAGACATATCGTCCATAATGGTGGTGATCTTGGATATCCTTCAGAATTAAGTCAAGTCTTTGGCCATATGGCCGCCGGAAAGTGTCGCCTAAATTCCGTCATTTCAAGGACTGCTTATGAGGGCGTGGGAATACTTGATCGCCATGGGCAAGTACACGTCTACCCCGCCAGGCTGACGCCAAGCACCTTCCCAAGACTAACTGGATTTCACCAAAACCACAGGGTGCCCAGCAAATACCCGATACAGACAGATATCTGCCACGATATACAATTCAAGAAGATGATGGGCAGTATTTAAAGAAAGGTCACGTCGATGGCAACCACGGGGATTGAACCCGACGACCCCAACCAACCCAACGGCCAAAATCTCTGGCAACGTTACTGCCAATACGCGTATATCAACCGGGCATTAGGATTCAGCCTTGATATCAGCCGCGTGAAGTTTGTCGATGCAGATATTGATCGCCTGTCCCCCGCAATGAACCGTGCATTAAAGGCCATGGAAAACCTGGAACAAGGTGTCGCCGCCAATCAGGATGAGCATCGCATGGTCGGCCATTACTGGCTACGGACGCCACGGATTTCACCAACACCTCAAATCAGCAACGAGATCACGGCAACACTGGAGGCAATCCACCAGTTTTCTGACGACGTACATTCGGGCAAGATTAAGGGTGCAGGCGGGCCGTTTAAAAACCTCCTGCACATCGGCATCGGAGGCTCGGCACTTGGCCCCCAGTTTGTTTCCCAAGCATTGGGCTCCGGCGAGGACCAGATCCATCCTTACTATCTTGATAACACTGATCCTGATGGCATTGACCGGGTACTGCAACAGATTGGCGGCGACCTGGATCGCACACTGATCTCGGTGGTTTCCAAATCAGGCTCCACGCCTGAACCGCGTAATAGCATGTTGGAAACCAAGGCGGCCTATACCAATGCCGGCTTAAATTTTCATGAACATGCGATTGCCGCAAGTACCCCCGGCAGCATATTGGACAAGATGGCCATCGAAGAACAATGGCAGGCTCGCTTTGCGATGTGGGATTGGGTTGGTGGCCGAACATCTGTTATGTCTGCCGCGGGTCTACTGCCACTTGTGCTACAGGGAATTGACATTGATGATTTTCTCCAAGGCGCTGCCGCAATGGATCAATTGACCCGCGCCAGCAAGACCGAGCAAAACCCTGCGGCAATGCTTGCTTTAATGTGGCACATTGTTGGCAATGGCCATGGTGAGAAGGACATGGTAATCCTGCCTTACAAGGACCGGCTGATGATGTTCAGTCGATATCTCCAACAACTTGTCATGGAATCCCTGGGCAAAGAACAGACCCGATCAGGCCGTACGGTCCACCAAGGCATCTCGGTTTACGGCAACAAGGGTTCAACCGACCAGCATGCCTACATCCAGCAACTTCGAGATGGCCTGCCTAACTTCTTCTTGACATTCATCCAAGTGCTTGAGGATCGATCCGGTCCGTCTATGGATGTGGAACCCGGTATTACCAGCGGTGATTATCTATTGGGATTTCTGCAGGGCACACGCCATGCTCTTTATGAAAATGGACGAGATTCGATTACCATAACGATTGATCGTATTAGTCCATCCAGGATCGGATCCTTAATTGCTCTGTTTGAACGCGCCGTGGGCCTGTATGCCGAACTGGTCGACATCAATGCGTACCATCAACCTGGAGTTGAAGCTGGCAAAAAAGCTGCGGCTAACGTATTAAAGCTACAGCAGAATGTGATGACTTATCTCAAGTCGACACGTATGGCTCAAACTGCTGATAATATTGCCAAAGCGGTCAACCAACCGGACAGTGCGGAGACGGTGTACAAGATCCTAGAGCACCTCGCATTCAATCCGGAACTTGGAGTGAAAATGCACCTGGCAGACTCTCCACAGGAAACCCTATTTGAGGCTGATTGATTCCTACTGATAAGCTTGTCGTCGTCACGAGGATAAGAAACCAATGGACACCGTAACCGATTCAGCACACCTATCTACAGCCGATACTCCCCTCAACCCAGAATGCCCCAAGGGGTCATCTGCCGTTCAGAACCTACTGGGTGATAAGGCCGGGGAACTACTAAGTTACACGGCTCAAGGCATCGACAAAAGTCAGTTGCATTTGCCGGGATCTGATTTCGTGGATCGTGTGGTTGCATGTAGTGACCGATCACCGCAGGTGCTACGTAATTTCGAAGCCATACTAAACAGTGGACGGCTGAGCGGTACGGGATATGTATCAATCCTACCTGTGGATCAGGGCATCGAGCACTCGGCAGGCGCATCGTTCGCACCGAACCCCTTGTATTTTGACCCGCAAAACATCCTCGAGTTGGCAATCGAAGGTGGTTGCAATGCAGTCGCTTCAACATTTGGTGTGCTTGGCGCTGTTTCACGTAAATATGCTCACAAGATCCCCTTCCTGGTAAAACTTAACCATAATGAATTACTGACCTATCCCAACACACAAGATCAAATCATGTTCGGTCACGTCCAACAGGCGTATGATCTCGGTGCAGCTGCGGTCGGTGCCACGATATATTTCGGGTCTGACGAGTCCTCCCGGCAACTTGAAGAAGTTTCCGCTGCATTTTCACATGCACATGAACTTGGGATGGTTACTGTTCTCTGGTGCTATCTGCGCAACAGTGCATTCAAGACAGATGATGCCGACTATCACGAATCGGCTGACTTGACTGGCCAGGGAAATCATTTGGGCGCCACCATTGAGGCCGACATCATCAAACAGAAACTGCCCACCAACAACCGGGGTTACACCGCCATTGATTTTGGCAAAACCGACGAGCGTGTATACAGCGAGTTAACGCCGGGTGATCACCCCATTGAATTATGCCGCTACCAGGTGGCCAACTGTTTCATGGGCCGCTCGCCGCTGATCAATTCCGGCGGCGCCTCAGGCGAAAATGACTTCGCTGACGCTGTTTACACGGCCGTCGTCAACAAGCGAGCCGGC
>CAUZIY010000225.1:0-4377 GCA_963579995.1 Phycisphaerae bacterium | reverse complement strand
ATCCGCAAGGCGGACCTGGAGCCGTGGCCGAAGGTGTTCCAAAATCTTCGCAGCACCCGCGAGACAGAACTGGCTGAGTCGTTCCCCATTCACGTGGTGTGCAAGTGGATCGGCAACAGCCAGCCGGTTGCGGCGGCCCACTACCTGCAGCTCACCGACGAGCACTTCGACCGAGCGGTCGGCGGCGACTTGAAGGCGGCGCAAAATGCGGCGCAGAACCTGCACGAAACGAACCGAAACGGCTCGAAACCTGTTCCGAGCCAAGACGCGCAAGTCGTTGAAATTTCGGCTGGTTGCGACCAGGTTCCGGCCCACGCCGCAACCTTCGAAAAAGGGCCAATACCCCCTAGGGGAGTCGAACCCCTGTTTTTGGCATGAGAAGCCAATGTCCTGGGCCACTAGACGAAGGGGGCGTCTGCGTGTGGGTGGGATGCTTGGTCCCATTATCAGCGCTGATCTCGAGTCGATCAAACTAGATGGTTGAGGTTGAATGGTTGTAGCGTGGTCCACGTCATGACATGCGACGCAGGGACATCGGCTCAATTGACATGCTGGTCAGGGTAGTTTGGATCTGGTTCCAGAAACGGTTCGCGTCTTTGGCATAACCCGCCGTGGGTTTGACGCTTGGCGCATGCTGCGAGAACCATTGTTGAAAACGGTGCATTAACAACTCACGTGTGTACTTGCTGATCATGCTTGCCAGTGCCACCGGCAAATGATGGGCTTCGGCCTCAACCTTAAATTGAACGGTCATCGCACGTTTGGCGTCCCGCCCAGACTCAATCAGGTAAGCACTCGAATCATCACGTTCATGCAGGATGGTAAGTTCAGTATCCGGGAAGCCCATCGACAATAGTGATCGGTAGTGTGTTCGTCCCGATTGGCGGTCGACGATCACGGTTGGTTTTTTTTCAGCATAACCACGCCAAATCTTTTGTAAATGATCCGTGACAAAAGTGAAGTTCGTGGCCGCTTTTGACCGTGTGGCGGCAACCATCCGATTGAAGCGGTCTTCAAAGACAACCGATGCCCCCAGTTCTAACACTTCAACGCCGGCACTCTTTGCCGCAGATGCCAGCATCGACCGTGCAATTGCCACTTCACCTTCGGTCAATACCGACGGCAACGCTTCCCATGGGCGTGATCCATCGGGGGCGTACCATGGCATGTTCTGAAGGTCATGGTGTGACTTTTCGCCAAGTGTATCGAGCCACTTGCCGACCGTTGTGGGTTGCTGGTCGGCTAAGGCGGAAAATGTCAAAACGCCAAGTTCAAGGTACCTAATGCCCACCGACGGGCTATACAGTTTCTTGGAATCGTTAACTGCGATGCGGCCGCGTCGAGTTGATTTGCGATCTCGGCACACGGCGGATGAAAGTAACAACCAAAGATCCGGCGTTGGACTGCCTGCTGGATGTGACTCACCTTCGGCATGTTTTTCCGCCGTCCTGATGTCGCCATGCCCAGTTTCAGATCCTCCATGCACGGCAAAAACGCTTCTGCCAACCACAAGCGGTCCAAACATTGGACCGTACCCTGCCTCGTCGATACCTGCGTAGATGAACATCGTTAAACGACAACTATATCTGGTATGCTACGGGTACCACAACATCGCCGGTTAACTGGACGGTGTCGGGTCTTATTTGAACGCTGTGGGCTAGATGCCAATCTAGGGAGATCTATAACCATGTCCGTGCCCAAGCGGCAATTAATCCTCGGTACGGCGGGGCATATTGACCATGGTAAGACTGCGCTCGTCGCCAAGTTGACGGGTGTGGACACCGATCGCCTTCCCGAAGAGCAGCGGCGTGGCATGACCATTGATATTGGTTTTGCGAAGTTGA
Source organism: Phycisphaerae bacterium (assembly GCA_963579995.1). GTDB lineage: Bacteria > Planctomycetota > Phycisphaerae > Phycisphaerales > Phycisphaeraceae > UBA6626. The sequence continues at coordinate 2,533 of CAUZIY010000225.1, read as the reverse complement.
TGCTTGAGGATTGCGAAATTGGAATCGTGGATGTCCCCGGGCACGAACGATTCGTACGCAACATGCTTGCAGGTGCCACAAGCAATGATCTGGCCATGCTCGTCGTTGCGGCCGACGATTCGGTGATGCCACAGACACGTGAGCACCTGGAAATACTCAAGCTCCTGGATCTGCAGTTCGGGGTGGTGGTCATTACGAAAAGCGATTTGGTGGGGGAAGATCTTCTGGAACTCGTGGAACAGGAGGTTCATGAACTTGTCGTCGGCACGTTCCTCGAAGGTGCTGCCATTGTGCGTACTTCTGCAACCGAGGGGACAGGTATTGACGAACTGCGATCGCAGATTTCCAAAGTCTGCAATCAGATTGAGGCAGAATCCATCTCGGGGATTTCTCGAATGGCAGTGGATCGTTGTTTCGTTGTCAAGGGTCAGGGTACGGTTGTGACCGGGAGCGTTGCATCCGGTTTGATTCGCATCGGCGACGAAATGGAGTTGTTTCCGGACGGCCAAAGATTGCGTGTTCGCAGTCTTCAATCTCACAATCAGGTGGTGGAGTATGTGCAACAGGGCCAACGGGCTGCGATTGGTCTTGGCGGTGTGCACCATCGTCAGGTCGAACGTGGCAATGAACTGGCCACCATCGGATACTTGAAACCCACGCGACTCATGACGGCTACGCTCACCGTATCAGGCGCCAGTCCATGGCCGGTTAAACATCGCAGCCAGGTTCGGTTACACATGGGTACGGGGCAGGTGGTTGCAACGATCGCACTGTTTTCAGAAAACAAATTGATGCCCGGTGAAACGGCAATGGCCCAATTCCATTTGGCTGATCCGATCACCGTTACCTGTGGCCAGCCTTTTATAATTCGTCAGATTTCACCGGTCTCTACTCTGGGCGGTGGACTTGTATTGCAGTCAACACCCACACGGATAGCGCGAAATAATCTGGCCCAGATCCGGCAGGCGGAATTGTTTGGTCTACAAAAACCACGTGATCGAGCAGCTGCTGCGATTCGAAGTTATGGCATATCTACCTGGACGGACCTTGATCTTTGTCGTGATGCGAAGATTGACATCAACCAGGTCACTGCGATCCTGAGCCAGCTTAGATCGATGGGCATCATGGTCGATCTCCCGATCGGGCCGCAACGGATCGACCGTCTGCATCAAGAGACTATTACGGAACTGTCCGAACGGATTGTCGAAAGTGTAAAACTGTATCTCGCAGACCATGCATTACAGGCAGGTGTGACACGTGCGGTATTGGCCGAAAATATTCGCAGCCATTGTGATGATGCGTTATTTTCCGTGCTGTTGCAGAGATTGGCTGGTGACGGCCAAATTTCAGTGGATGGTGACACGGTGGCTTTGCCGGATTATGCACCTCAACTGGATGAAATCGAACAATTGCTATACCAGTCGGTACTTAAGGCCTACCAGACCGATGGTTTTCATCCGCTTACTCCAGCGGAACTTGCCAAAAAGCACGAGGCGTCCTTACCGTTGGTTCGTCAGATGATTGACCTGGCCGTTGCGCAGAATAAACTCAAACATCTGGGCGGATCGCTTTATCTTTGCGCCGAGGTGGAAAAGATGTTGCGAGCTCGTGTCAGTAAGGCGATCACCCAATCCAGTGGTATGACCATCAGCCAGATCCGCCAGCTACTTGAGACGTCCCGGAAATTTGCCGTGCCACTATGCGAATATCTCGACCGACAAGGCGTAACATGCCGGCAAGGTGATATTCGGGTGCTTGGCGTTGGCGCCAGAAAAAATGAAAGAGTTGCGAGGTAAAGCATTGCATCAAAACCCAGAACCAGAAAGTGATTCAACTCCTTATCGCACAATTCCATCGGTGCATAAGCTGCTCGAATCGCCCGTATTGGTTGAATGGTCCAGCCGTTTGCCACATGAGTGGGTTGCCAATGCCGCCCGCAAGGTGCTGGATGGTCATCGCCTGCGACTTGCGGATGATCCCAAGATGGCGGCACAGACCACAATGGATGAACTGTCACGCGATGTGGCGAGAACTCTGCAGACCCAAACGGCTCGTAAGCTTCGAGCCGTGATCAATGCGACAGGGATCATCCTTCATACCGGCCTTGGCCGTGCGCCATTGGCTGAATCAGCTACAGCGGCGCTCGTTGAAGCGGCTGGGAATTACGCGAGTGTGGAGATTGATCTCAATACCGGCCAGCGTAGTCAACGCGTAGAGGTGGTTGAAGACCTCGTGTGCCAATTAACGGGGGCTGATGCGGCGGCTGTGGTCAACAATAACGCAGCAGCGATGCTCATCGTGTTTTCTGTGGTTGTCGGTCATCAGCGACCCAGGAAGGTGGTGGTATCGCGAGGGGAATTGATTGAAATTGGAGGCAGCTACCGATTGCCGCAGGTCATGGAATCAAGTGGTGCTGTCATTGATGAAGTTGGAACCACGAATAGGACGCATCTGTACGATTACGAGCAAGCAATCACTTATGACACCGCGGCCTTGCTGAGCGTCCATACTTCCAACTATCGCGTGCAGGGAT
>CAUZIY010000224.1:0-4396 GCA_963579995.1 Phycisphaerae bacterium | reverse complement strand
CCCCGGTCTGTTTCTTGCTTATTTGTCTACCCGTAACATGCTAATACAAAGGGATCTTCATAGATCGGGCCAGGGGTGTTGCCAGTAGCATATCTGGCGTGCCCCCAAGTTCCTGAGGTCCACGTTGCCAAGAGAACTTGGTGACCACGGTTCAGATCTTACCAATTGGCACCCATTGCGGCGACAATGCTGCCGGCCATTTTCTGTGCGGCTTGGTATTGAGCGACTTGATATTGTTCACCCACTTCCGTTGCTGGGATATATCGGCCGACAGAAGTCAGGCCGTCACGGGAGCGTAAAACCTCACCGGTTTGCAGGTCAAGCCATTGAAACTGCACTGTCAACTTTAATTCCAACTCGGTCGGTAGTCCCCCTTCACGTCGTCGGCTCAGGCGCCCTTGGTCGGCGTGTGTAACTGTCCCACGAATTACGGAGTCGGCCTGGTTGAGGGGAACAATTTTGTAGACCGTCTGAAATTCGATCTGTTTGATCAGGGCTTCGGTGACATGCCGCTCGATCCCCTGGTAAAATACGTCTGATTTGAAAATTGGAACAGCAACGGTCTGAATATCTTGTGGGAAAAGTGGTTGGTGTGTGTATCCACAGCCGGTGATCATTGCGATCGCGGCGAGACAACATACTCGGAGGTGTCGAAACTTTGGCGGTCTCAATATGAGCACAACTTTTGGCTTTTTAGATTGACCGGCACGATGGCAGAACCACCCGGTGCAGGCTCATGGTTATCGGGTGCCCGCAAAGCCTGCAATCTTTGCATTGCGGCCTGTGCGGCAACAGTTTGTGAATGATCTTTAATAAGCTTCTGATAGATATAGACTGCACTGACATGCTGGTCGACACGTTCATACCATTGGCCGGCGTAATATGCCTTGAGCGCCAGCGATTCATCCACTCTAACTCGCAGGGCCTGGGCACCCAGTCGCCTTGCAGATACAGGGGATTCTTTTTTTAATTGTTTAAGCCAGTACTCGGCTTCGATCAGGCCGGTTGCGTCGAACTTTGGACCGCGAAAAGTCGCAAGGTGCGATTGGATCAACCGGAGAATAGCACGCTCACGAAAGCGGCTGTCAGGATAGTTGGATAGGAATAGGCGCATCGCTTGCGCCGCGTTGTTCATTTGTGACCTTTTGAAATAAAAATCGCCCAGGGTCAGGCTTGCCCGCTCGGCGGTTTGGCTTCCCGGACTACGTTCTTGGATGCGGATCAGGATTTCTTCAGCTTCCGGATCACCGGAGAGAATCCGCATCCCGAGAAAACGCCGGCGCATACCATTATGAAAGATCTTGGCGATTTCATATTCACGTTCTAAAGCCGTATTAAACTGGACTGATCCGGGATAGATCTGGATGACATGTTCATAGTCGAACAGCGACTTGAAGTAATGTTGTTGTGCCGCCAGGGCGTCACCACGCAATAGGTATGCTTCGGCGAGCTGGGGGTGGTTCGGGTGACTTTCTATCCATGTGGTCGCTGATGTCTCAGCCAGCTTGGCCTGGTCCTCGGCAAGGCTTCTGCGAATGGTTTGCAGTTGGCCTTCGGGTGAATCCGGGTCAGCCTGTTCCTGTCGTTGCCATTTGCCGGCCTCCAGGGTGTAGGTGTCTTGGGCGCCAATGGCGAAGTTCGAAGCAAGTGTTGCAATAAACACCAGGCCGCCCATGGTCCCCGTCATGCAGGACTTTGCGGATGACATTCGGATATATCGCCAATACTGTGGCATGATCAACGGCTCCAGTCCAGATCATAAACGGGTGTGACAGAGCGGGCAACGGTCAGCAGCGCGAGACGCTTTGTGGCAGCGGTTTTGTGTGGTAACCTAAGGCCGTTACAAAAGGTGATCCTCACGGTGGTATGGAAGTGTCACGGCACATGTATTTGTTGATGACTCTTTGCATCGTTTGTGGATCTAATGTGAACTGCCCCCCTAGCTCAATCGGCAGAGCGGCGGATTCTTAATCCGTAGGTTGAAGGTTCAAGTCCTTCGGGGGGCATTGGCCTTGGGTTACGGTAAGTCCGGATGAAGAAGTGACCTAGTAGGCAAGAATCCAACAGTATTAGTGATGATTGATATCACTGGCGGCGGTGAAGGCTTGCTTTTTGTCTGTGATCAGGTTGTTTGCAGGTCCGGCTCGGGCTTTGGTTATCACCTCTGGTAACGTTGATCCTAGGGGAACTGGCTCGGAAATTTAACCAGCCATGCTGCTTGTGCCGCCATCTGGTGGGTTCCGCCACCAGCAGGACCTGTCTGCAGCCAGTTTAAAGATACCGATACGGCGGCTGTCTTTATAGTTTTCTTGACTACTTAGTTTTGTGGCTTGCCATGGCCGCTCGGTGGATCTGGCTTGCTCCTGGGGTGGCATCAAAATCGTTGCAAGGAACTGTATGTGAGGGCGGAGCGATAGGTTTTCGCGCCCATGGTGATGAAATTTGGCGTCGGCAGCAATAATTGCCGGTTATTGGCGTTTTACCCTCATGGTCTGAGTGTCCAGGTGAATTCCAGCTTAGATTAATCAGGCTGGGATCATCCCAAACAGGCACCAAGTGTTTTGGATGTAATAGAAAGTCACAAATTAACGGTCTGTGAAATCCGTAAATTGCAGTCAAGGCCATAGGGAGCCTTGGGGCGGCACGTTTCCGTTCTTTTGCAACTTCTTGCCATGAGAAACGACATCAAGCTCAAAGCAGTTTTTTCCAAGCCGGTTGGCATCAGATTGATTTTCATGGACTGGATGTGGTGTGTCAGAAAAAGTCCTCACCTAACCTTATGACGAGATCTACCATTGCATTCATTCACCCCAATCTATCAAGAAAATCGAACCACCAGTCGCCGCTCGGGGACCTGCCGGTCGGCTTTTACTCTGATTGAATTACTTGTTGTGATCAGTATTATTACGTTACTAATTTCAATTCTTCTGCCTGGATTGCAGGGTGCTCGAGATTCAGCTCAGGCGATTTGGTGTTCAAGCAACCTGCGGCAATTGGGTATTGTGTTCACGCTTTATGCCAATGATCATGATGAGAAGTTGCCGCCTGCAATTGTGGGGATCAAATCACCTGGTGATTGGCACAGATTTATTGCGCCGTATTTACGGTATGACAGTACCGACCGTTTCGGCCTGGATTATTTGCCCTGTCCAGTTGAGGTGGGGTCCTATAATGGGAAGTTCAGGACCTGGTTCGCTTGGGGGTCGGTCGGTTCATATGGTGTGAATTATTCTGGTAATGGGACCAACCCATTTGGGTACTGGCGCACGGAAGATGGTCCAAGACCGGGGCAGGATAGCAGGCGGATGAGTGAAGTGGATCCTCGCGAATTCATGGCAGCCGATGCAGTGCTACCGTATATCGACAACCCGGACTGGTTACCGTTTATTGTAGATTTCGACGGTGACAATTTGCCCGATACATGCCGAACGTCAGACTTCGGTCCTTGGCTATACAACCAGTTTGAGCCGCGGCATTCCAAGGCGGGGAACATTCTTTTTGCTGACGGTTCTGTCCAACAGACCCCCCTGAGGGACTGGCTGAAGAATGAAGGTGGTTTGTGGTAATCATGTGAATCCCGGTTCACAGTGGCGTGGACGACCATACGTCACATCTTGATGTATGGATCACCCCAAGCGTCTCGTTAAATGATTGGCCGGTCCAGCGTGTCGTTGGGGTATTCAATCCTGCCTATGGGGTGGATTCTCCACTTGGGTTGCCCTGGTGGTTAAGCTTCGGCATTAAAGTTCTGTGACGGTTGTAACGGGTGGATATCGTGCATGCGGTCCAACGGTGCCCGATTCGAGGGGCGATTAGCTGGCTGTGGTTTATGTTTTTTGGGGGTAGATCGCATCTGACATTGAAATTGATCAGTGAGGGTGGGTAATATTCGTTTGTAGTCTGGGTGGTGACGAGAGAGGCGATTCATGGTGAGAGCCGTACGGGCCATTATCACATTGTCGATTGTGTGCTATTGGTGTGCCCTGGCCGGTGGGCAGATCATTGGTCACGGCGACAATGTGAATGGAATTGAAGGCGACGGCTTTGTTGTATGGCCGCTGATTGTGGCCGGCGATCCCAACAGCAGTCCGACGGACGCGGCCGATGGCAGCAGTCGTGTTGATCCGAATGTGTTAAGTTCACCCTATGCAGGTGTTGGCAGTGTCAGTGTCGGCACATCCCGATGTACTGGATCTCTTGTTACGCCTGTTCATATCTTGTCCGCAGGGCATTGTTTTGATGTGGATAATAACGGCAGTGCGGATGTGCCATTGGCGGATATCAACTTCAATCTCAATCATGATGGTGATCTGAGTTTCGTGACACCGGTGGCCAATATTGACTGGCATCCGGATTTTACGGGGCTGTCCGCTGTGAATCTTCACGACGATATTGC
>CAUZIY010000223.1:0-4441 GCA_963579995.1 Phycisphaerae bacterium | reverse complement strand
GTTGCCAAAAAGGTTGGGCCGGATCGTATCAGCGCCCCACTGCCCGGTGTCCAGGAACCGCTTACGCAGGCATGCTTCCCACGTGGAATACTTGTTGTGTCGGTCCAGGTAAGCTTCAAGACCCTTGAAATCTTCATGAATCAGTGGTGTATGAATGGATCCAACATCTCCGTCAACAATGAGTCGTTCATGAACTTCCATGTCCTGGGCATCTGCCGGTTCATCCACGAGATGTTCAAAACGGGCCTTGCCTTTTTTGAACAGCAGAAGTGCTGCATGTGAGAACCCCCCAAACCGAAAGCGGCGCCCCATAAAATGGAAACCCTTTCGGATGAGGAAGCCTTCCTGTTTCGGCCCGGAGGAGATGACCTGTGATATCTCCTGCCACAATTTATCTGGCACGACCTCGTCTGCGTCCAGCAGTAGAATCCAAGGAGAGTTGATCTCCAGGTGATCCAGGGCCCATTGGCGTTTCTTGGGGTAACCGCCCGCATAGTTGAATTGAATCACTTCGGCGCCGCCCTGCGTGGCGAGTTCTGCGGTTTTGTCTGTGCTATGTGAATCGAGAAGCACCACTCTTTCAGCCGCGCCGAGTGACCTGATGCAACGCTCTATATTGGCCTGTTCATTCTTGGCGGCAATCAAGACGGTGATCGGTAGTTTTATGTCCATGTAATGATCCAGGTCATCCTCTTGTGAATCCGGCGGGCGGTTGATTCGCCTGTGAAAGTGATAGGATACCTTATTCTTGACGAGTTATTCATGAAAACCATTGTCCTAAAACAGCCGGGCCAATTCATTACTGAAGATAGGGATGAGCCGGGGCAGCCAGGCGACGGGGAGGCAATTGTCCGTGTTGAGCGGATCGGAATATGTGGTACTGATCACCACGCTTTTCGAGGAACCCATCCCATCGTTACATATCCCCGTGTCCTGGGCCATGAACTGGGTGTTTGTGTTGTGGACGTGGGCGGTCATGGGACCTCAACGTGTGGCCTGGAATCTGGTGATTCCTGTGCGGTCGAGCCATACCTTCATTGTGGTCATTGCGTGGCGTGCCGGGCAGGGAAGACAAACTGCTGTACGCAACTGGCGGTCCTTGGTGTTCATGTGGATGGAGGGATGTGCAAGTACCTAAAGGTCCCGGCCGTCAAGTTGCATAAGTCAAGTTCACTTTCGGTGGATCAACTTGCGCTGGTTGAAACCCTGGGGATTGGGGCTCATGCGGTTCAGCGGGCTGATATTCAGCCGGGCGAAAATGTACTGGTCATTGGTGCGGGCCCCATTGGACTGGGGACGATTCAGTTTGCCCTGGCGGCCGGTGCACGCGTGATTGTCCTGGATGTCAACGAGCACCGGCTTCGCTTTGCACGCGAGAAACTGCCGGACATTGAAACAATCCGTTCGGTCGCACAGGATCTATCAATCCTCAAGGACATGACGGATAATGAGTTGCCGACCGCCATTTTTGACGCCACCGGTAATGCCGCCTCCATGACAGCTGCATTTGGGTATGTGGCTGCCGGAGGTCGGCTTGTCTTCGTCGGCTTGATCAAGGCGGATATCACCTTCAGTGATGCGGATCTGCATCGAAAAGAGATGTCGCTTCTGGCCAGCCGCAATGCGCCATCGTCTGAATTTCCAAGAATCATCTCAATGATTGAGTCGGGACAGATCGACACGACTCCCTGGATTACCCATCGTTCGTCCTTTGATGAATTTGCCGAGCAATTTCCGTCATGGCTGGATCCGGCAACGCAGGTCGTCAAAGCAATGATTGCGGTTTAAAATATGTCGCGACGAACCGTGGATTATATCAACCCCCACCCCACCGCCAGGAAATAATGAAGACAGACGATAATATTGAACGGCCGTTTCTTGCGTTGGTCTTTGCTGCGATGGCCGCCATTCGTCACCGGTTCATTCGCCGGATTCGCGGCCAGCAGCTCGGTGAAGCCGCCCAACCCAATTGGCGACAATCAGGGCAGCAGGCAACTTCGCCGGGTGATGATGACCCGACAGTGTCCAGTACCACCCGGGGCCATTCAAAAAAATCCAATCAGTCCCAATCGTTCCTTCGTGACAAACTGGAGGACTTTATTGCCCGGGAAAGTGCATCCGCAGTCGATGACAAGGTGGTTTACAGGGAACGTCGAGCTGGATGGGAGGATATGGTCGAACGTGATTTGTTGCGTCGGTTATGGGTTTATTTTCAGCCTTACCGTTGGCAGATTGGTCTTCTGTTTGTTCATATTCTGATCGCTGTAGCCGTTGGTGTTCTCAACCCATGGCTCGCAAAGGTGATTTTGGATGCCGGAGTGTTGCCGGGTGATACCACCGTGGTGTTTTTATGTGTGGGTGGTTTGCTGATTTCATCACTGTTTGCCAGCTTGAATATGCGGGCCTATAGCCGGCGTACCTACGCAGTGAGCCATCGGGTGATTCATGATTTCCGTAGGGATTGCAACGATGCCATCGAAAGGCTGCATCCCCTTCAGTTCATGGAGGTTGAAGCCCAGCAGGTGGCGACATTGACCCAGGAAAACGTGGCTTCAGTATTGCAACTTTTGAGTAATAACGTGTTGCGTACCGTCGTGGGAGTGGCGGTTTCCTTTGTGTTCCTGATTGTTCTGCTGGTGATCGATTGGCGGATTGCGGCCTTGGGAATCGCCGCGCTGCCGATCAATATGGTACTTCAAATTCGTTACCGTTGGCGATTCCGCCGCACCTGGCATCGCGTCAATGAATACTACTACCACATCAAGGATCTCGTGACCGAGCGGGTTGAACACCATGAAGTATTCCGTGCATTTGGTGTTCATAAGGCGGCAGCCGATCGTACGGATGCATTTATTTATGAAAATCGAAACACGTCCGTGGCTCGCGACTGGATCAGCGCGGATTGGCATTTTTTCGTGGAATTGACCGGGCACCTTTGCAATGTTGGGATCTTTGCACTGACCGGATGGCTTGCTGCTCGCGGTGAGATCAGTCCGGGAATGTTCATGATGCTGGTCTTTATTGCGGCCCAGCTATACCGTCCCATTCTTGATGCCTACGGGGTCCTGATGAACATCCAAGGTGCCCTTTCGCGCGTCAGTGACACACTGGAGTTCGTGGGCCGGGAAAAAGAAACCGTTCATACCCCGCTCGTACCCGAAAGGCATCCAAAGATCCTCAAAGGTCAAATTGAACTTGTGGATGTCAACTTCAGCTATGTTCCTGGCCGAATGGTGCTGGCCAACGTGGATATGTGCATCCATCCGGGCGATCACATCGGATTGATAGGTCGAACCGGTAGTGGGAAAACAACCCTGGCCCGGCTCATCAGTCGTGAGTATGAACCCGATGACGGGACAATCCGGTTCGATGGTTATGACTACCAGGATCTGGATATTGATTGGTTTCGCACGACCCAACTGGCAGTTGTGCTTCAAGATGCGCACATCATCAACTCGCGAATTGGGCATGTCATTCGGATGGGTAAACCGCAGGCATCGATTGATGAGGTCATTGCTGCCGCGAAGCTTGCTGATGCTCATGATTTCATCAACAAACTGCCCGATGGCTATAACACCATGGTCGGTCCGCACGGCATGAAGCTTTCCGGTGGTGAACGCCAGCGACTGGCGATTGCCCGGGCGGCGTTACGCAACCCGCGGATCCTGATCCTCGATGAGGCGACCAGCAACCTTGACAATATTACCGAAACGCGGATCCAAAGGGCCCTAGAACGTCTAATGGCGGACCGCACGACACTGGCAATCAGTCATCGGTGGACAACCTTGCGCCAGTGTTCCCGGATCTATTGTGTTTTGGATAATGGGCAGGTCGCACCGGTTGGGGCCTACGATGACCTGGTAGCCCAGGCTCAGGCCCAGGGCGAGCAGCTCTACGACCACCTTTCACAGGTTTATACGAAGGCGAGTGTGAACCAATGAGCCAGGAACAAGGATCATCCACACCTTTACTCGGCCGACCTGAGCCCCATTTTGCTGAAGGGCAACATTGGCCAAGTGGCGGTTGGTTGGGGCGTATCCTTTGGATCGGTTTTGTATTTATCGTTCTGGTGACCATGGTTTTGGCAAGTACAACGGATATGGTGGTCCAAGTTTCACTGGCTGGGTCAATGGATGGTCCAGGCGGTTTTCCGGATGATGGGCCTGGCAATGTCACCCTGATTTGTCCGGTGGACGAATCGGAGCAGGTCATGGTGGGACATCCCGTTTCCCTTCGTATCGTCGGGGTGGCTGACGATTTGTGGGGCATCATCATGGAGAAAACAATTGAATCCGAAGATTCCCATGTCCGCTTGTCAGTTGCAATCGTGGGCCCGCCAGTTGACCAACCTTTTCCCGCTGGCCAGGGATGCCAGGCCAAGGTAATGATTGGTTTCGTGTCAATGCTTAATGGGTTATGGCAGTTGGCCATCAATCAGAGC
>CAUZIY010000222.1:0-4473 GCA_963579995.1 Phycisphaerae bacterium | reverse complement strand
ACACATCATGATCGTCTGGCGTCGTGGGCTATGAGCGTGGATGATACGAGCCACGATTTCCTTGCCAGTCCCCGATTCACCGCTGATGAGCACCGTGCCGTGACTGCGAGCCATCTGCTGAATCTGCTGGGCAAGCTTGCGCATCACGGGCGATCGACCAATAAGAACCGGGGTGGATTCGTATTCAGAAACCGTTGACCGAAGCGCCTCATTTTCTTGTAGAAGCTTGTGGTGATCCACGGCACGCCGAACATTGAGAACCAACTGATCACCCTCAAATGGCTTTTGAATAAAGTCAAAGGCGCCGCCTTTCATTGCATCAACAGCTGCATCAATCGTGCCAAAAGCCGACATGACAATCACGGGAATCTTGTTATCAGCAGTACGCAGTCGATTCAACAGCTCCAGTCCATCCATCTCCGGCATCTTGAGATCCGTAACAACCGCAGACGGCCGATGCCTCGCAACGAGTGCCATCGCAGTTTCCCCATTGGTTGCGGTGACAACCTGGTATCCGGCACGTTGGAGCGTCGTGCCAACGCTGTCGCGCATCATCTGCTTATCATCAACAACCAATACCTTAGAATTCACTGACTACACTCCGTTATCACCGCATCAGACTGATCAGGCAGACTCAACGTGAAAACCGCCCCTTGTTCGTTATGGACAGCAATTGCCCCGCCATGGGCATCCACAATGCGGTGCACAATGGCAAGGCCCAACCCCGTACCAGTATTTCGGGTCGTGAAAAATGGATTGAATATTCGGTCAATATCGTCCGGACCAATTCCTGGTCCAGTGTCCCGAACTCTTATCAAAACACGATTGTCTTGCCTGCTTACCTCTAACGTGAGCGTTCCACAACCATGATCCATGGCGTCGACCGCATTGCGCACAAGGTTGAGAATCGCCTGCCGCAGCAAATCTGGATCAGCTCGAACTTGCAGATGATGATCTGCCAGATTCAGGTCCACCTGGATATTGGCAGCCTCAATTGCTGGCGCATGGGCGTCGAGCACACTACGTAGAAAACCAGCAGCCTCAATCACCATTGGCTGCGGACTCATCTCCCTCGAAAATGTGAGTACATCACAAACAATTGCATTTAAACCGTGAACCGCCGACCTGATCTTTTCCGCCTCACTTAATGCGGCGACCGCAATAGACCCGGTCGTACCAGACTCATTGGCGGCTATCTGCCCAAGGTCGTCAGAAAGCATCTTCGCGTAGAGTTGAATAGCAGCCAAAGGGTTTCTGATTTCGTGTGCGATTCCAGCAGCCATTTCACCAAGTGCAGTCAAACGCTTGGACCGCTGAAGCTGCGCATCTGTACTAGCCAGCTGATCTTGGAGGCGAACAACCTCGGCCGTCAGGGCTTCATGGCTTCGCTGGAGTTTACTGGTGACCTCGTTATAGACCCCAATGATCTGCCCCAGGTCCTCCAATCCCTGATCAGCTGCAAGATCCGGTAAGCTTGAGGTTGTTTGCAGAATATGGGCCGATCCGTTTGCCATCGTGATACTTAACCCTGTTTATTCGTAAATCGATTCTGGTGGTCCGTGACACCGGCACTTTTGTACGCGGCTGTCGCCTCACCGGATTGTGCAAGACGTGCCAAGTCAGCAGCAACCTGATTCTTGGCTGCTTCCAACTTCTTACGGTCTTTTTCATCTGTTGCCAAGACCTGGTCCAGCAGTTGGTGGACCTCCTGGACCAGCGGACTGACTTGCGCTTGCTGGGCTTCATCGAGTCCCGCCCAGATCTGGTCCCAGTTGTCGCGAAAGGGGGACAGATCACCATTGATCTTCTCGAGCCGGTCGATCACCTGTTGGCGCTGGGCCAACACGCCAAGCAACGACTCCGTCTCGCCGTCAGCAACTGCAGTTGTTTGGATTTCCACCTGGGCAGAAAGCTTCCTGAGAATCGCTAACTGCTGTTCAAGCAGGTCAATCAGAGATGAGACCGAGTTCGGCGGTGTGGCGGTCATCCATGACCCTTTCGATTGCCCGATTGCGTCCAGACGCAATAAACCAGCGCTGTCCACAGCGCTGTACCGATAGACTCCCTAGATTATCGGCCAACACGCCCTCCGAGCGATAATTACATTAGTTCTTAAAATTAAATGGGTTACGGGGAAGGTTAATCGGGCGGTTATCCGACACCGCCAAAGCTTTACAGGGGATCGGCTACGCTGGCCTGAGGACCAAGTTGAAGTTGGCTGGTCCAGTAAAGCCAATCTTTCCAATGTTGGCGATTCATCGGGAGACTGGGATCATCAAAAGCCTCTTCCGGGATACGGGCCAAATGCTGACGGGCATATTCATTGTAGAGTGTGGCCTCTTTTATTTTGCCCTGCTCAGCATAAGCGTTCACGATCTGGATTAATGCCAACAGCGAGGCGGGATATTTCTCCCAACGCTTGGCGGCTGCATCATATAGAGCAATGGCCTGATTCCACTGTTTGAGTTGGTAGACGCAGTCCGCCTGATAAAAGTAGGAATTGCGGAGATACACTGTTTCGGTGGTGCTATATGTGTCGGAGTCACGTAAGCTCAACCGTTTAATCACCTGGCCATAGAGATCCTGAGCCTGTTGCAACCGCATGATCCGTGTTTTCTGGTGCTTTTTTTCCACGGCTGGGGGGAAGACTTCTTTCAGCTTCTCGTCGATCTGGCGCACTGATTGACGGTAGGCTTCCGCCAGATTGAAGATCAGGATGGGGCCTTGATTTGTATCACCGTATCGCTGCACAACTGAATCAAACCGGCCGATGGCGTCGCTATATTCCGCCAGTTGCAGGTGAAGCTTACCCAGTTCGATAAGTGCATCCCGGTATGCCTGGCTTTCCGGGTTAATTGCCGGATGGTCCTCCACGACGGTGATGAGGATATGTTTGGCATCATCATATTTTTCGAGCGCAATATAACACCCTGCCAACGGCACCAGACTTTCGAATGCCATTTGTGACTGAGCATGATTCTCAACCAGAAAAACGAATTTCTCTGCTGCCGCTTGATATTGTTGCTCGGCAGAAAAAGCCATCCCAAGCCGTAAGACTGCCTCCAAATATCGTTGGTCAGATGCACGGGTCCTAACGATGCGTGTATAGGCCTCGATTGCTTTGGGCCATAACTGTGCTTTCTCGTATGCTTCCGCCGACTCCCACAGGCTAAGGCCATGTGCATTATCATCTTCAATGGACATGGCATTGGCATGCTGAAGGTAATAGTCTGCGGCAATACTGAAATGAATAGCAGCCTTCTGCAACAGGGCACCTACAACCTCTTGGGGCGAACCGGCTTGAGATGCAACCGTCGCATCTGCAGCCTTCACCTGTACTGAACGTTGTAGTTGCTTTTGAGCGATGTGTTTGTGGTTAATGGCAAATCGCAAGACCAGGTCAGGTGGCAGGACGTTACCAGACCGTGGTTTAAGTAGTGTGATGTATTTCAGTGCCAGTTCATATTCCTGACGGTCAAAATTCAGGAGATGATGGGATTGAACCACATCGATCACTTCCTGAAACCGATCCGCGTGTGGATCCTCCCGTTCGCCAAGAGCCGTGATGGCCAATCTAAGGTGTTCCACCGCAGGACCATGCATGCCAAGTTTCGCTTCGCAGTCCCCCATGCCAATCAAGGCATCGGTGTAGGATGGTTCATTGGGAAAGTTAATTGCAGCATGCGTGAAGTGACCAAGCGCCTCAGCAACCCTGTACGATTCGGCCATCTCCAGTTGGCCAAGTCCGACCAGAACTCTAGCGTTGAGTACGTCTGTTTCGTTGAGAATCTGCTGAGTCTTCAGAAAATAAATACGTGAATCTTCCAACTCTCCCAGCTGCTGATAGGTGCGGGCAAGCTGCAGGTAAAGCATCGCCAGGTCATCTTCGCCACCATCAGCCTTGAAACGAATGATCTTTCGTGTTAGGAAGTCACGAGCTTTCTGAGGCTTGCCGGCGTCGAGCCACATTTTACTCCTTAAGCTTGCAGCCCAAAGCTCCCCTGATCGTTTCTGGCTGGAACTGGTTTCGGCACGGAGTTCTGCAAGAAATCTGACCAGCAGATCCGCCAGATCTTCAACCGTGAGGTTATGACGAGCTAAACGATATTCAATGATCCACTTGACCAGCTCATATCGTCGCTGCGGTGGCTCCCCCTTGAGACGTTCAACCTGATCAAGAGCCTGATCAGGCATATCCAAGGAAACCAGGGTCTGCGCCATTCGTTCTATGCGATCAGCATCAAGATGGATTCCAAGCTGCTCGGCTTGCTGGTAATACTTAATGATGGTTTTGTGATTTTCTTCAATATGATCGTTCTGGTTGCCTTGCTCAAGAAAGATCAGATCGGCCCATGACTGCCAATGCTTCGCCCCCTGAAGGTCGGTTGCCAGCTCATAGTTCGTCCGGATCTTTTCGAGTTCGACCCGCGCCAAGTCGTACTCCTGCTCTTGAATGAGCCGGTCGGCAGATTC
>CAUZIY010000221.1:0-4584 GCA_963579995.1 Phycisphaerae bacterium | reverse complement strand
ATCGCCGAGAGGAATCCACCTATCTCGTGGGCTGTACCATCGAACTGGGTGGCAATCTGGTCGCCGGTAAGCAGGCTCGCTTGTTGAAAGTTTGTCAGCGTTGTCGGTACGCTGATGAATGTATTTGATTCGTGCATCAACGAAATAATGCCAATGCGCACGGTGTTTTTCTCAGTTGGAACAGTGGATAATCAAGGCACGCGACATGCGTAACATTTTGGCTCACCCACCTTTGTTATCAGCCAGAAGGCACCAGAGGCAGCGCGAAGGCGATACGGCGCCTAAGCATCCCAAACATCAGGTGATCGTCCTGATGTTTGGGATGCTTAGGCGCCCTTCGTCAATCCGCCCGGCAGGATTCGAACCTGCAACCTGCGGTTCCGTAGACCGCCGCTCTATCCAGTTGAGCTACGGGCGGTAGGGGAAACTATAGCACCCAGCTATTACCTAGACCAGTGAGGCAAGGGCATGGACTGGCCTGTGGCATGTTCAGTACGGATGTTCATGAGTTCTCGGAATGTTCGGTGATCCTAGGTAAACAATCAATAGGGATGGACGTGGTATGGATAATGTGGATATGTACAGTCGGATCTACGGGGATTCAATTAGGTAGTAATTAAAAGCATCACACAGTGTTTGCCATGATGCGTCAACAATATTTTCATTGACGCCGATGGTGGAAAAGTGAGTCAGATTGGCCTTGTCAGTTTGATCCTGGATGGAAAATTCGGCAATAACGCGAACTTTTGCTGCAGATTCGGCCGTTGGATTTACCACGCGCACCCTGTAATCCCGCAGGTGTACATGTTTAATATGTGGATAGTGTGGTTCAAGGCATTTGCGTAACGCACCATCGAGGGCATTGACCGGTCCGTCACCGTCGGCAACATGGTGTTCGGTTTTATCATTAATGGTTAATTTTACAATCGCCTCTGTTACGGCAGCCTCGTCTTGGCGTTTGAGGATTACGCAACGGTAATGATTGAGGTTCCAAAAGCTCGTGCGTGTACCCAGAAGATCCTGAACCAGCAACTCAAAACTGGCGGTTGCCGCCTCATATTGAAAACCCTCATACTCCAGTTGTTGAACTCGCTCAACGATGCGTCTTTGTATCTGATGGTCATCAGAAATATCAAATTTCTTTCCAAGCATCGCTGCCACGTTACTGGCACCGGATAATTCACTGACCAGGATTCGGCGGGAATTACCGACAAGATCTGGTTGGATATGTTCATAGCTGTGGGGAACGCGTCGTACACCATGAACATGCATCCCACCTTTATGGGCAAATGCCGATGATCCGACAAAAGGCTGGTTGGCTGGGGTATTTATGTTGGCAAGCTCATAAATGTATCGACTTGTTTTCGTCAGGCGGGCTAGAGACGAAGCCGCATCACCCAACAGGCAGTCATAACCCATCTTGAGGCGTAGGATCGCCACGATGGTGGTTAGATCCGCATTGCCGCATCGTTCACCGATTCCATTCATTGTCCCTTGGACCTGGATGCAGCCAGCCTTTACGGCCGCAAGCGCATTGGCAACGGCAATGCCGCAGTCGTTATGTGTGTGGATTCCTAGGGCAACCTTAAGTTCTCCACGCACACGCTGGACAACCTCACTGATCCAATCAGGTAGCGAGCCCCCATTGGTATCGCACAGGATGAGCCGATTGGCGCCAGCCTCCGCTGCTGCCGCGAGTGTCGCCATGGCGTAGGTGGGGTTCGCTCGAAAGCCGTCAAAGAAGTGTTCGGCATCATAGAATACCTTCCGACCGGCTTGGCGGCAAAAAGTTACTGAATCGGCAATCATCTGGATATTTTCGTCACGATCGACTTGCAGCACTTCGTCTACGTGCAGATCCCATGATTTGCCGACCAGCGTGATGATGGAGGCCTCAGAGGCGACCAGGGCCTTCATGCCCTCGTCCTGTTCAGCTTGGAGCCCTCGCCGGCGAGTCATTCCGAATGCGCAGATTCGACTATTGGTCAAGTTAAGCACACGGCATTGGTCGAAGTAGGCAACATCCTTGGGGTTGGAAAGGGGATAGCCCCCTTCGATAAAGTCAACCCCTAAAGCGTTTAACTTGTTGGTAATATTGTTTTTATCGACAAGACTAAAGGCAACGCCTTCGCCCTGGGCGCCATCACGCAGGGTCGTATCATAAATTTCAATACGCATGGGTTTGGACTCAGCCGTGACGTTCATGTCCTCATTTTAACGTTGCCTGGGGACACTTAGGAATGTGTGGTCACTCGATCTGATCGTCAAGCCAACGTGGTCTTCTAAATTAGGTATCGGCCAACTGTTGGTTCACATGATTGTCACAAGTCCCATGAGTCTAATCCACAAAAGTATACCCGCTAACCCCTCAACCGGCCTCTGACGGGACCCCCAATTTTGACCGTGTGTCAAAAGCGGGTACAAAATGTCAATAATCGGCTTTCAAGAGGTCAGAGGTCGACGAACAGGACGAGGCGTGATCTCGTGGGTCAGGAAAGTCGCCTAGGCAGGATGCCCCCAGCCGAACAACACAGCGATTTGTGATCCGCATGGTTGGTTTACCTGCGATGCATCGGTGAGGCTCTCACCGACAGGATGACTCCCGCCAACCACGTGACACCGTTTTTGGATTCAGAATGCCTGTACCAACCAACACATTTCGCAGCATAGGCAAGTTGAACCTGATCTTCGCGGCCAGTTCACTGCTGATGCTGGTTGCGACATGCTGGATGGTGATTGCTGACCACGATCGTCCTTGGCGGCATTATCCGATTGCCAGTCGAAACTGGCAGACGGCCATGACGGTAGAGGCCAAGGATCGTGCATTATCACTTGAATATAAGAAGCAACTTGCTGCGGTCGACGCAGAGCTCAATGCTATTTTAGATGTTTCTCCTGCCGCAATGATCGCAGATAAAGAGCGGGGAATCACCGAACTTGAAGGCAAGATCCAACGAGAGCAACTGCCATTGATCGTGGCCAAGGGTAAGGTCAACCCGAAATCACAAGAGTTGGAAAGAGCCGTTAACCAATTCGGACGACAATCCGATCAGGTCCGCAAGTTGCAAGATGAATTCGATCAAATTGTTGACGTTTACAGTGTCAAAGCACAGAGCATTGAGAGATTGGAAAGTAAACTGAAGCAATTGGGAGAGGAATTAACAGCCTTGCTGGCTCAACAAGCCCAAGCTGAGAAACGAAAGGCTGATCTCGAACGCAAACAGACCGATTTCGAGGCTAAGCTTGCTGATTTAAATCCAAAGGGAGTCGCATGGGTTGGCGAAATGGTGCGTGATGCGCCATTGCTTGATTGGCTTAATTCATCGTTGCGTGTCGAGCAGGCTGTCGTCCCCGGGATTCACACGGATTACAACTTCATGACGGTCGAAACCATCGACCGCTGTAAGACATGTCACGTCAATATTGATGATCCCAAGTTTGAACGTTTGGCTCAGATCTCGTTTGTTGAGCGGCAAGTTGCGATGGATGAGGGCCAGGACGTCAACACGATTGATCAGCCGGTCGTGATGCTGGAGTTCTGGGAACACGCTGCTTCTAAACTTGAGGAGGTTCCTGGTCGTTATGAGCAGATTAATTCGCAGGCCATCGGCTCAGTCAATGAATTGATTGGTGAAACTGAACGTGAAGACGAAATCAAATCGGTGGACCAGCTATTGCTTGAAATGGCTCGTATTGCGGCTAGTGAAAAAGGCAGTGTCCAGGTCAGTCGTCGTCGTTGGTATAAGAACCTGGAATACTATCGAAGTGATTTGCAGGCCATGCTGGAGGATCATCTTGGAAGAGCTGAATATCGCAAGCTTTTGGAGTTGTATCGCCACCGGTTGATTGCCCGTTACAACCAGGCCCGGTCAGGTGATCCACTTAGTGCTGATGCGGTATTGTTGGCCCATCCAGATCTTGAAAGATACGCCGAAGCAGAATCCACACATCCCATGAAAACCATGGGGTGCACGGTTTGTCATGAAGGCTCTGGTCAGGAAACACAGTTCGTGCATACCGTTCACACACCCAGCGAAGCCTGGGTTGACTTGAAGACTGGGGGGTTGGTGCCTGATTTCCTGATTCGTCAGGAAGGTGATTTGAAGGAGATTAAGCGAAACATACGGTTGGCGTCGGATGGACTGCCCATTGGTGAGTTGGCTTTGGTTTCAAGTACCTCTAGGGTTGTCGATGAGCATGCCCATGATGGGACGGGTGATTATCATCTTACAACACATCATGATCTGAATATCAATAACCCTACCGACCCGGCACCGTTTGCTCCTGTACATGAACCATCGGCCAAGGCCGGCGCGGCCTATTCGGTGCCGCGTGGTATGGCGGATGAGGAACTGGCCGTTGCAATCCGTCAGGCAAACTATTGGACCAAGCATTATGGGTGGCATCATGTGCACTACATGCATTGGGAGAAGCCGATGCATGCACTGGAGCATATCGAGTCGAGTTGCAGCCGATGCCACACGGAGATTTTTGACATTCAAGATGAGGCGCCCCGGCTTTTCCGGGGACGCACATTATTTTCAAATCTTGGCTGTGTGAACTGCCATGCAGTCGAAGCGCTTG
>CAUZIY010000220.1:0-4600 GCA_963579995.1 Phycisphaerae bacterium | reverse complement strand
ACATGTTGATCCTGTATTAATTATTGCCGCTGGCGATGTAGGGCCGGTTCGACAACCTGGTTCATTGCCGCCGTGTCAAGGCCGCCTTCCAGAAAATGATTGATGGCTTCTACCTGTAGTGTTGGGTTTTGAATCATGGCATTGTAGTCAATGTCAAGTTTCGTCATACTGGGTTGTTCATCCAACCATCGGTCAACCTTCGCGAGTTCC
Organism: Phycisphaerae bacterium; assembly: GCA_963579995.1. Classification (GTDB taxonomy): domain Bacteria; phylum Planctomycetota; class Phycisphaerae; order Phycisphaerales; family Phycisphaeraceae; genus UBA6626. The sequence continues at coordinate 4,390 of CAUZIY010000220.1, read as the reverse complement.
TGGCTGAATAGTTCCTCGAACTGGGCCGGATCCATCTTTCCCGCCTGTTCATTGTTAAGCCGTTCAAGCATGGCGTCCTGTGAAGCGAGTACTTCAGATAACTTGCGCCGCATGAACAGCAGCCTGTATGTCTGACCGGAAGGAAGATCGTAAAGCAGGCGGTAGACCAGTTTGACTGCCTTACCATTTGCCGCCTGGATCCATGATGAATCCTCATGGGTCTTCTTGACCGCCTCGAACTCGTAGTAACCGCGTGGATTGTCTTCATCTGCTTCGCGGATCCCGTCAGTCATGACAGGGACACCTCCGGCCTCAACCATACGCATCATCATTGATGTTCCTGTGCGTGGTAGACCCGTTACAACGGTGATAAAGTTCCTTTGGTCTTGCAACATGAGAGAGCCCTTTTGGGAATTAAAACTGCACTTTCAACCAAGGACGCGTCGCTACTGCGGCGAGCATCGAAACGATGAAAAAGGTTGCCCACCAGGGGATATCAAGACCGAAGATCGGCGATGAGTTTCTGGCGTGCTGTATGGAGATCGACTGGACGGGTGAATCCGAGGCGAATCCCGATTCGGTTGGATAAAGTATCCGATCAAATATGTTAGAACCGGGCCTTTGGGGGCTCACCCGATGAAGCAGGTCAGATCGATCTGAGACGACCAGCGTCTTTTCAACTATCTGACCGGCAATGGTCCAGGTTAGTGGTGTTGCCGATGGTGCGGTGGGTCGAATACGCCAGGAAACGGTGTGTCTTTCATGATCCCGTAATGCGGGAGTTTCGATTTCCACCTGTGGCGGTACCTTCAGTTGAAGATCCTTGTTGGCCTCCCAGTGTGCGGATGAAAGGGTCAGTTCCACCACCGAGGATTCGTCGGGTTGAATCGGTCGAAATTCATATCGTACGGCCAGGTGGGTCAAGATCAGGGCGATTGGGATCAACATGATCAGCATGGGTGGCATTGAATGCAAAAGGCGGAAGCCGGTGGCTTTCATCAACTCACGCTGGCATCTAAAGGTGACTCCCAGGTCGTCCTTGAATAGCTTGATTGCGAGCAGTTGGGCCTTAATGCAACTGGCAACTTCCTTTAGGCGTTGTTGGTTGGAGGTGTGTTTGAATACCCAGGCCATGGCGATACCCACAACCACACTCCAGAAAATAAGCGCTACTTGGCTGGGTAATCTCCCGAACGGAGCCAGAAGGATGTCAGCGATCGGTGTCAGAATCGAATTAAGTGCATTCACTGGATGTAACCAAGGCCGCGGAGGCGTTTTTCAACCTCTTCATCCGTTGATTGGGATTGATCCAATTTATCTGCCTCGCGTCCGAGTACATGCGTGATGAACTCGTCTGTCGAGGAATAACCACCCACCTCGGCGATCTTTTCAAGTCGAAGATAAAGGTTCTTGTCAATCTTGATTTTTATGTTTGAAGATAACATGCTCTTCCTCATTACTTATTATCGCCAAATAAGGGGCGCCCCGTCATCTCAGATGGTGGCGATATTCCATAGAGGCCAAGGATTGTGGGTCCGATATCACTGAGGGTGGGCTGGTTATTTGTAATCTTCCGGTTGGTTACAAGGATTCCAGGTACAAGGTCATGGGCATTACCATGATCACCGCACCAGCGGTCCTTGTTGTCCTCAAACAGTTCGGTTGGAAATCGGCCTTCGGGTAGAGCGGTTGCCCAACTGGATCGATATCCAAGGGCATATCCGATCATCATGTCAGGCGCCACGTTCGGGTCGGCGTTGGGATAGATCTGGTCCACACGGTAAACCCTCTCGATCACCTTTTGGCCTTTTTCGTCCCGCACCGCCTCCAACTTTCCAACTAGTTCGGCCATCAGTGACGTATATGCCTCGCCGGGGTTTACGATGCCGCGTTTTTCCCGGCCTCGCAGGTTCACGTAAAAGCTGTTAAGGCCTAGGGCATAGGCCCTCGTCTGTCCCCAATCCGCATTTCCGAAAAACATGTCGTCGCTTGCCGCGATGTCCTGACGCAACTTCATGTATCCATTTTGGATCAGCCATGTGTTTAAATTGAAACCTCTTCGAAAACTGGAAAAGCCATGGTCGGACATCACCATGACCGTGTCGTTGGGGCGAAGGACATCCAATGCTTCGCCAATCAACTGATCCATTTCAAGGTAGCTATCCTCGATAACATTGGCATATCGATCACCCTGTTCTGGATCCCGCCCGGGGTGTTCGGGGTCACGATCACGCCAGAAGATATGGGAAAGCTGGTCAACGGTTCCAAAATAAAAGAACAGGACACCGTCCTGGAAATCTTCCAGGGCGTGTCGGTATTGTTTGATGCGTTCATCGAGCAGGATGCGGCATTGGCCCAGAAACCAATCTTCATTAAATGCATCAGTATTGCGCAGCGCCTTTGTGTCCTGTGGAATCCCAGTCGTGTAATACCGGCCGCTGAGTTCGGCAATCCGGCCAGCGAAGCTGTTGGGGGTGCTGATTGGATTAGCAGGTTCAATAGGATCGATATTCAAAGGCGTGACGTAGACTTCAAGTTTTGGATGTACCTGTCGCAGATGAAATCGCACGATGGCTCGCAGGGAGGTTGGCACCTGCAATGCACTGACCACGGGGCTTGCTGGAATCCCGGTTTCAAAATCAATTGGAACCCAGTCACTCCACTCGCCTTCATTGAGAAGTATTACCTGGTCCTGGATGATCACCTTGGCCACAGGGGCCTGCGGATCCCGAATAACTTCGAAGTCCACTTCCAGTTTTTTAGTAGGGGACTTCTTGGATGGTTTGAGCAGGAAGTTTGGCGGACCTCGTAAGGTGCCCGTTGCGCGGTGATTTTGGACGAACCAATACACCAGGGTGCCACCACTGACCCGGCTATGGGGTAACGGGGCATCGGGCGAAAAGAATGTGAATTCACCGTAGCCGCCCAGCAGATCAGGTGTCCCCATCCCACACAGGCAGGCAAAGTCACCAGACCCCGAAACTTCCGGTGGTGGATAGTTGGCTGGGATCCGGTAGATCGTGGTATTGATTCCGTTTTCAACCAGATGTTCCCAAAATGCCGGGCCGCGTCGGAAAGAGGTTTGTGTTCCACCGGTCAATGGGATCTGCCAACGACCCAGTGGAATAGCCCGTTCGGTGGCGGGCGGAATCACATCACTCATTGCGTTATATGGAAGTGGTGGAACGCTATTAGGATTGCGGTGGAAAAAATCGTAGATCTGGTGTGTGTCCGGCTCGGCGCCGCTGATCATGTTGGACCAGGCAACGGGGCTGAGCGGTGGCATGCTGGTGCCTAGTGGTACGAACGTACCTTGACTTGCAATGCGGGCGATGTTCGGCATCTTGCCTTCGTCAAGCAGTTCACGAAGGACGCCCGCGTCCATGCCATCGATCCCCAATACGAGCAGGCGGGGGGCAGGATTGTTTGCAGTGGCCAGTGAATGGCTGGGTCCGAGCAGGAAAACCCCGGTCAGGGCGATAATCAGGCTACAGCGGGCAAGGTGGGTTTGTCGCATAACAGTGATTGGCCATCCATATAAGCGGGTTTGCTGACGCCCAACAGGGCCAGTGTCGTCGGTGCCATATCGATAATATTGGGATTGTCGGCGTTTATCTTGCGGTTGCTAAATAAGACTCCGGGAACGAGGTCCGGATGAATACAGTGGTCACCGCTCCATGCTTTGAGGTTGTCACTGAAGACATGTTCCCCGGTCTTTCCAACCGCGGCATCCCATGAAACACGGTAGCCAACGTTGTAGCCGATAACCAGATCCGGGCCGGCATTACTATAGGGTCCGCGGTAAACCTTCGTGCTGGGGACCGCTTCATGAATGGCGATGTCACCAGATTCCGGATCCGTCAGTCCGGTTAATTTCTGCTGCAACTCCGCGATCAGTTCATCTGCAGGTGGGCCTTCGGAAACGATGCCTTGTGACTCGCGATCCTTTTGATTGATAAAAATACCGGCCAAGCCGATTGCATATGCCTTGGTGGCCGACCAATCCACATCGGAGAGATAGGTCCGGTTCGATGCGGTGGCGTTGTTCTTGAGTTTTAGATATCCATTGGCTGCAAGCCATGCGTTGAGGTCAACCCCACGTCGAAATGGTTTGAAGCCGTGATCCGACATGACGAACAGGGCGGTGTCATCGTCCAGGCGTTCCATGACCTGCCCGACGGTTTGATCCATCTTGACATACATCTGCCGCATCGCGTCCGGATGGGTGTTCTGCTTGTTGGCCAGTGCCGGATGCTCTTTGTCAATAAACCGCCAGAACATGTGTTGAATTCGATCGGGTGCGTCAAATACGCAGACTACCGCACCGCGGCGAACCCGATCAAGGGAATCGAACAGCATCTTGCTGCGTTCGTCGTGAATGTCATAGGCC
>CAUZIY010000219.1:0-4638 GCA_963579995.1 Phycisphaerae bacterium | reverse complement strand
TGGGATTCTTTGTGATCATGAAGTTGGCAGCAGATCGTCGACTTCGCCTGGCTGGAAAAGCGCAGGCAATTTCACATCGCCCTCGCGCAGACCTCGACGGGTGGCCCATTGGCATGCAAGGCGCTCGGAAAAACCTCTAGGCAACCGCCGTATTTTTAACGGTGCCAGTTGGCCTAACCGACTTGCTTGTGCATAATAAGGATTATTTGCCAACGCCGCTTCCACTCGAATGACCAGCATTTCATCTTGGTTTACTACGTTGGGATTCTCCAGGTACAACAGGTACCCGCATGGCCCTGTGCGTGGCACCAGAAAGCCGCGGGTACCAGTCAAGGCCTTGATCACTTGCGGTTCGCTGAGCTTTTCCCCAACCAAGTCCACCGAGCGGCCGGCGCGCCCCAGGAAGCGTAGGCGCGGTGTGCAATTCAGGCGACCGGTTACCTCCACCAAGTCACCCGTGACATATCTATACAGGCCGCCGCTGGTAGTCAGGACAACTTCGTGACAGGATCCAAGCTCTAGTTCATGCGCCAAACGTACTTCGCCTGTTGCGGGATCACGAAACTCATAAAAATGAGAACGCACTGCCAGCACGGGGTCACCGCCGGGGTAAGGAGCACTCGTCACACCCTCGGTTGCCATAAGTCCTTTACCCTGAATTTTAACACCCGGGCCTAATCGCTCTCTCACCGCTGTCAGCCATTGTGAAGATTGGGCATCTGTCCAGCAGCTTAAAACTGCCAACTGTGGCCACTGGTCGGCCCAGGTAAAATCATGCCCCAGCCGTTCGCGAAGGCGGTGGTCGAGGTTTAAAAAGAAGGTGGGACTCCACACGGAGACAAACGCCAAATCACGACACGCCAGCAACTGGTCGAGTGTGTGCCCGTATAAGGTATCGGCTGTATCGGGTCGGCCGGCCTGATTCATTACAAGCCATTCGCGTAGAGCCCTAGCGCTTCGAGTCGGGAAATAAGAGGTATCATCGAGATGCCCAACCGGCACGCCCGCTACAGGAGGATGCGTCTCCATCAACGGAGGAGAAATGGACCAGTACGCAGGTCCAGCGAAGACGCTGGGATGCTCCAAGTACAATCCACCCATCCATGCAGCTACCGCGTGTGCAATCTCTTTGCGCAGTCCATTCGTGAAAGGGATAAGTTTGGCTTCGGCCGATGTCCCGGAGGTTTTCTCAAAAAAACGCACCGGCTCGGTCGTCAGCTTGCTATCATCCGGCGCCCGCATGCGTTCCAGCCAAGGCTGCACATTGGATGCATGGTCGCCCATCGGCACGCGCGCAGCAAAATCCGCCGGCGTCCGGACGCCCGCAAAATCATGTGAGCGTCCAAAGGCGGTCCGGGCGTTGGCGCGCACGATGATGCTCAGCCGGTCTCGTTGCGCGTTCGCCGGTTTCGCGCAGGCAGTGCGAAAGCGTGCATGTTCGGGCATCTGCAATTGCAGCCAAGCGGTAGCGGCTGGATTCAGGCCAAGCACAATTCCTCCTTCCATGCCAACGGTCGTCGCATGCCCGCCTCCATCAGCACCCTCGCGCGGCGGCGAAGGTTTTCAGGTGACAACTCGGCTAGACAGACTAGTTCATCACCCTCATCAAACCTTGGGTTGTGCCGCAAAAAAAAGTCCACGTGCCGATGGCCTGCCCGACGTTGAGTATCCTCTGCCAAAGATTCTTTCACTTGGCCATGGTGTTCCGGAAAATGAATTACGCCGCGAGAAGGCTGCCAGTTGTGAGGGAACAGCCGTTCGGAGCAAGACTTTGCCAGCTTGCCACCCTTGGCCCAATGGCGGGACCGTTCAGCCGCTGGAAAGTACTGCTTAAAGAACAACGGAAGATACATATATGTTCGGTGACCTTTGGAGAGCAGATACCAGAAAAGTCGCCTTTGCCGGTTAGCCAAAATGGCACCGGCAGTGTTGATGAACCCCCGCATCAGCGCCTGTCCTCCCCAATGTTTTGGATGGATGACGGTATCTCCGGAGTACAGAATGTCGTAATTGCTCTCCTCGAGCCCGCACGGATTGAGCGCGAGTGTGCTAAATCCCTGGATTACCCCCGATGAGTCATGCAAAAGCAGCACCCAGTCCTTCCTCGCCAAGTCATCGGCAAAGCGCTCGAAGGATACATGGTCGTAGCAGGTCTCCATCAGCATATGCAGCCGCAGTGCATCCTCTTCGGACAGGGCCTCGCGCGGGACCAGTTGGTAAGGCAATGAGTGAGGTTCGGTTTTCATGTTAAGCTTCCTTCCCGACCAGTGCGCCCAGCAGCGCCACAAGGAACAACGTGAACTGCGGCAAGAACAACCAAGCGGTCCGTTTGTTGATTTTTTTAAATTCCGAGTTTCCGGGAACAAAATAAATTGCCTCCTCCGGCCCGGCGGTGGCGGTACGGAACCAACTCACAAACACGATCTCTGTGACCACTGTGGAGGCTGTAAGCACCAGTAGGAACAGAATCCAAGTGGGTGCGCCAAGTGTTATCAGCCAGCCTAGCCCGGCCAGCGTCATTACCAACTGCAGTGCGTCGTGCGCCAGACCATAGCTCACCTTCCAACTGTGAGTGATCAGGCATAAATGTAACTCAATGATTCCTCTCAGCAACATGCTTCCGGCCAGTAACCAACATATTAGGAGGGCTTCCGTTTGCCCTATCACCAGGAGAGGTGCCACTATCCAGAGTGTAACTACGAACACTAACCATTGTGCCTTGAGCGCCGAGATCGCACCACCCACACGGTCAGGTGAGCGATTCTGCCACCACCAAAAGGCCGGCCCTAGCAGTTGTAACATCAACAGTACCGCTGCCCCACCTTGTGTCCATCCCGCGCCTAGTTGATGCCAATCAGTCATGCTATCAAAAACGGATATCCTTAGTACGAGGCGACTGCCCCTGTAATGACTGTCCTGAAAGTAGAGAGCGCATTTCCCTAGCAATGGCATCAGATGTATGGAACATAAATCGCTGAGGACCATAACGCCGGATGTCTTCAGTCTGTTGACGAATGATGTCCACATCCTGATCCAGCACCCGGTGTGCGAAGGGTCGGTACAACAGCCGGATTAATGGCGCCCAACCATCGAAGCAGAAGGCCATGTATGTGAACACACGGGTGTGATATTCATCGATTGGAGTACACTGACTCATCACGATGAAGTGGCGGCCCTCGTGCACCCGATAGTCCACACGTGTTGTATAGGGCAGTGTAAAACGGTCGGTGTGCCTCATTCGCGCTCCTTTGGGGCAGAGAATACGTCCGAGCAGAGTATCCATCCGCTGCTCGTTCAGGAACTCTGCCTGCACCCAATCGCGACCGCTGGTGATCTCGACCTGATTCTCCCGGGTCTTGTCCGTACGAAATAAGCCCTGATGCACATGGTTAGTGTGTGGGCAGTCGAGAAAATTTTCAGTGCAGTTAAAGGCATCACCCTCAAACACACGCTCCATGAACCAATATTGCCAGCGAGCATGACCGTGAAACGGGAAATCCAGAGGTTCCCCCTCCGGTATTTCGCTGTCTCCGGGCAGATAAATCCACACCACCCCCTGCTTCTCGCATACCAAGTAGGATCGCACCCGTGGCTGGCCGCCATTCGTAGTGCACCCGTTGCAGGCGGCTGGCACCTTGATGCAAGCGCCTGAGGAATCGTAGGTCCAGCCATGATAGGCACAGGCCAGTCCATCGGCTGAGATCGTGCCGCGAGAAAGCGCCATGTTTCGGTGTACGCATCGGTCTGCCAGCGCGCCCACCCGACCGTCTTTCATGCGGAACAACACCAACGGCTCTCCTAGCACAATGCGTGCAAGAGGTCGCCGCTGCAGTTGGCCGGACCGGCAAGCGATGTACCAATGGCCGCGCATCGTCGTCACAGCACGATGGCCTCCTTTGTGGGCTGATGGTTTTAATGAAGTGGCTGACAGCCTGCTCATAACTCCCACCATCCTAATGAGAAATGACCTGAACCGTTCATTGATAAAAAATGATGCGTCATTGATTAAGTCAATAGCCGCCTGGCCGTTGGACGGGTCAAATCACACCTCCTTGATTAGCAACACGCTAACCAAGAAATCATCACATTCACAACCCGCCAGCACAAGATTTTACCATGAACACGCCGCATCAACTCTTGAGCAGGAGTGGCGGTGGGGTTGACCGGTCAATATTGGGTGAGCAACTACCACTTCACATTCGTAGGGTTTGTGGTGCAATTGCATCAGCAGCAGAGAAGCGACTGCCACTGGCATAAGACCAGTTCCCTTCAGTCCGGCAAGCAAGAGGCAATATAAGCTCATAGGGGAGAGCGAGAGACTGAGTCTTTTCGGCCTTTTTTATTTCATCGACTGATCAACTTCGTAGTGTTTTGCTTTGTACCGGTAGAGGCGATCTTCTTTATCGAAGAAAACCTGTACATCAATTGGAGATGCCCAATCGCCACCCCATTCTCGGGAAAACCCAAAGGAGGAACCATTCTCCAGAATTATGCGGCCGGGGGTATTGGTTTTTGGCTCTTTATGAACTAAACCGTGTTTGTTCACGAATTTAACATAAGTTAATCCGAGGCTGGGTTCATACTGGCTGATGATCCAATCAGTACGGTAAGGATTAGGCGATCCTGCACATCCAATTA
>CAUZIY010000218.1:0-4656 GCA_963579995.1 Phycisphaerae bacterium | reverse complement strand
CGACCGACACGATCGGTGCCGCAATGAACAGCAGCATCGCCAGACCTGTCGGCAGGAAAAACCAGAAAAACGTGCGGTGTCTCATGCCCGGCCGCTTTGGAAACTTGGTTCATACCGGAGAGGGAGGCCCTCTCCGGTATTTTCAGGAGCTTACTAGAGGTAGCCCTTTTCTTTGGCGGCGGCAATGTAAGCCGCCTCGACATCGGACAGCGCCTGTTCCGCGCTTTCCTTGCCCTGCATGAAATCGGTAAGTTCACCACCGAGTGCTGTGTGCAACAGGCCCTGGTAAGGCAGCATTGGGTAAGGGATGGTGCCAGCATTGGCCGCTGCGAACACGCCCTGTGCGGCATCGGTCGGCTCGTAGCCATCAATCAGCCATACCGCCAGAGGGGATGTCTCGGCGTTCAACATTTCTGGTCGGATCGCATGGGTCATTGCGATGAAGGTTGCCTCAGCCTCTGCGTCGCTGACATTCTTGGCAACAGTCCAACCATCCCACCACAGGGTTGAAGCCGGGGTAGAACCGCCACCAACGGTCATCGGACCGGCGATTGCATAGCCATTTCTAACTTCTTCCGGAACACCGTCAACCGTGACAAGCGTAGCAGCACGGCTGCCCCACATGTTCATTAGTGCGACGTTACCTGCGCGGTATTCGGCGTTGGTCGCGTTGGAATCGTGGGTCAGGAAGTCGGGGTTCATGTATTCCGAGAGAGCCTTCATCATGTTGAGCGCGTTGGCGCCGGCTTCTGAATTCACGTTCGGTTCAGCCGAACCGGCCTTGAAGTGCGATCCGCCATAGCCGAGAAACATGTTGTTGAATTCCTGGGCGAGATTCCAGCCGGCTTTGTAGGCGCCGCCAACTGGGTTTTGCTTGATCCCCTTCTCACGGATCATCTTGGCAGCAGCCAGCATGTCCTCATATGTTTTCGGTGGCTCGACACCGATCTGCTCAAGAACATCAGCACGATAGACGAGATGCTGGGCGTTCGCCATGAAGGCAACGGCCATCACCTTGCCACCAATCGTGATCAGCTGGTTTTTCTTCAAATGCTGCCCGTGTTTGGCGACCAAATCATCCAGCGGCTGGATCACGTCTTCGTTCATCAACGCCACGATCGACGAGTTCGCGATGATCGCTGAAGTGTATTCAGCCGGGTTGCCCTGCATGCCAGGGACGTTGATCTTCTGGTGGTCAGCGGTCAGGTTTGTGGTGACTTCAGCTCCGGAACATTCCTGCGCGTTGGCGCCGACGGTTTGAATCGCCGGAAATTCATTTCCTACGATACTGACACGAGCACCGATCTCGCAGGCAAACGCTGCGCTGCTCGCCAGAAGCGACATCGCGCCGATAAGAGCCAGTTTTTTTAGAAACATTTCTTCCTCCTAATTTCTCAATTTAGATGCGTCTTGCAATCACGCACCGTGGTGGTTCCCCAGTCAATTGATCCGGGGGTGGTTAACAAGAGGTGTTACCCTCCAATTCGCGCACCTGTTCATCCGACAAACAGGTGGCAAATCTGAGATCGAATTCGGTAACGCCGTTCATGACTGATCGGCGGATATTCGTTTTCCATCTTTGGCATCAAAACAATGACAATTCTCCGGCAAAATTTTAAATCCGATCGGGTCTCCGATCCCGGCGCGAAAGTCTTTCCCTGCTTTGCCGCTCACGAACGCATCGCCACAACGAACGGTGATCTGAGTCGCATCACCGAGCAACTCCATGCTGTATACCGGTGCTGACAACTCAGCAACATCCTTTACAACTTCTACGTCCTCGGCCCGGAAGCCCATGACTACTTTTCCATCCGGCCCCTTGATGCCTTCAATCGTGACCTGTTCACCGCGAAACGTACCGCACTCGATTTTACCGGGTACGAGGTTCATAGAAGGGGACCCAATAAATCCCGCGACAAACGTATTCGCCGGTTGATCGTAGATCTCAGTCGGCGTACCCAACTGCTGGATTTCCCCTTCTGACATCACAACCACGCGATCTGCCAAAGTCATGGCTTCGATCTGGTCGTGGGTTACGTAGATGGTCGTCACTTCGAGTTCATGCTGCAGATTTTTGATCTGCGCGCGGGTTGAGACCCGCAACTTGGCATCCAAATTGGATAACGGTTCATCCATAAGAAAAACAGTCGGCTTTCGAACAATTGATCTCGCCAATGCAACTCTTTGACGCTGTCCGCCCGAAAGCTCTTTTGGCAATCGATCGAGTAGATCACCGAGCTCAACCATGCGGGCGGCACCGTTAATCATTTCGTCATGTCTCTCCTTTGGCACCTTTCGCACCTTTAACGGAAAACGGATGTTCTCGCGCACAGTCATGGTGGGATAAAGGCCGTAGTTCTGAAACACCATCGCAACATCACGATCCTTGGGCTCCAGATCATTGATGCGCCGGCCACCCATGTGAATGTCGCCTGCAGTCGGTTCCTCGAGCCCCGCTACCAAACGCATGGTGGTGGTCTTGCCGCAACCGGAAGGGCCAAGAAGGACGATGAACTCCTTGTCTTCGATGTCCAAATTAAAATTCCGAACACCCACTACGTCGCCCCACTGCTTAGTCAAGTTTCGAAGTTGAATCTGGGCCATAATTTTCCTGACAACTGGTTTCGCATACGTATGCAAACTATTGCACAGAGTGTAAAATAGATTGTTTACCCGTGCAATAGCAATTCTTTACCAAGAACTCAATTCACGTATGCTGTATGACACCCAATTGCCGGATTGTTCTAGAACATGGAACGCTATCAAGAACACAAAACCCTGATTCTGAATTATTACCGAGAACTCGAAGACGCCAACTCAGATACCGTCGGGAAAGTCGTCCAGAAGTACGCCGCGCCAGACATTCACTGGTATGGCGTCCATCCGTTTCATGAACAACACGGCAGCGAAGCCATTGTGGAAACCTTCTGGCGCCCTTTTCTTTCCGCCTGGTCCCACGTTCAGCGTCGCCAAGATGTATTTTTTGCAGGCACTAGCGAGATTGACAACACCGACTGGGTGATCAGCATGGGGCACTTCATGGGCCTTCTCGATAGCAGCTGGCTTGGATTTCCCGCTAATCGAAAAATAACGTTTCTACGGTATGCCGAGTTCAATTGCATACAAAATGGCAAATTGGTACGTAGTAGTTTTTTCTGCGATCTCATTGGAGTTATGCATCAATTGGGCATTCATCCGCTTCCACTACAGACCGGCGCCTCGTTCATTTATCCGGGACCAAGAACCAATGATGGAATCTTGCTGGATCCACAGAGTCCAAGTGAATCCACTAAGACCCTAGAACTGGTCAATCGAATGTGTCAAGACCTACAAGAGCTCAACGTAAGCGGTGATGACTATCCCTCCCCGTCGCTGCTCGCCAAAACGTGGTGTGAAGACATGATCTGGTACGGCCCTGCTGGAATTGGAGCCAGCTATACCATTCCCCGCTACCAGGAGCAGCATCAATACCCATTTAGAAGTGGTCTCAAGGACAAAGTTTTCAACGGTCACCTGTGCCGTTTGGCTGAGGGAAACTATGCTGGATTCTTTGGCTGGCCCAACTTGACCAATACACCGACTGGCGGATTTCTGGGTCTTCCTGCCAATGATACCCGAGCCGACATGCGGGTTGTGGATATCTACCGCCGGGAAGAAGACAAGCTGGCAGAAAACTGGGTTTTCATTGATCTCCCCTGGTGGTTACAACAACAGGGAATCGATATTCTTGATCGTACGAGGAAAATCATCCACTCATAAGTCATCCTGACGGTTGACAATATGTCATTAACCCATCACAACTCGGGCGGCTAATCCACTGATGATCTAGCGAACTGTGATCAGCAACTAACCATTTAATTAGAACCTGCCGTTTGTCCGCCCCACAGATAAAACACCTGAGAGAGTGGGCTTTGCGTGGTCCATGACGCACCCGTGCCATTCAACTCAATCATCTAGGCCCGAGATCACGTGTGTATTCTCAATGACCAGATCCGGCGGAATTCGAGCTGAACCTCTTACGATCAGATCGCCCGGCAATACAAACGATTCCGATGTCACTTGACCTGCCTGAATCTGTCGCAGCAATGTTTGTACTGCAATCCGAATCATGGCAGTGAACTGCTGTTCCATGGTAGTCAGGCTGTATGCTGCCCAAGCTGCTTGAGGAATATTGTCGTACCCAACGACTGATATGTCATCGGGTATTTGCATGTTATGTTCGTTGCGCAAAGTGTCGATGACCGAAATTGCCATAGCGTCGCTGGCAACAAAGATCGCATCCGGTATTTCGCTAGCCGACATGAGTCGCCGGGTCGCCTCGGCAGCCTCCTCGAAATGGTAATTACCCACTTCCCTTTGCCAGCACTTGACCTTTACTTCATTGAGCGCGGAAAGAAAACCGCTCTCGCGATCCTGATTGGTTGAAGACTCTTCCTGGCCTGCAATGTACGCGATTCTTTCGTGACCACCCCGAAGCAGAAAACGCCCGATCCGTTGACCACCACTAAAGTTGTCCGAACTGACCGTACTTGCGTGGGTCCCGGGAACAATACGATTAAAAAGCATCACTGGAATCCCGAGGTCCGCACACTCTTCAGCCAACCCCGATGAAAGCGTCACTGACGCCATCAGGATCCCTTGCACTTGATACTGCAG
>CAUZIY010000217.1:0-4678 GCA_963579995.1 Phycisphaerae bacterium | reverse complement strand
CCGTGTTGTCCCGCTTGACCACACGTTGCAGCTCGCAGCGGCGCAACACCAACAAATTCGGCTGGTCGTCACACATCTGGTTAAACAACATTTCAGCAACATGCGGCTCGGGCCAAACCCCGCCATAGCACAGCCGCAGCTGATCCGAGTTTTTGCCGTAGGTCTGCGTGTAATGGTCGATGACCTTATTCTTGAACTCCAGCGCGATGCCGCTGATGGCGTGCGGCCGCAACACATCGATTAGGCCCAGCCCGGAGGCGACCATGCCGCCCAAGTGGTCGCCGCGTTCAACCAAAACAGTCCGCCGGCCCGCACGTGCCGCGGCCAATGCCGCCGAGACGCCCGCCGCCGTCCCCCCGTAAACTAACACATCAACAGTATTCTTTTCGACGGCATCGTTCATTCATCTACCTCAGCGTATAAGAGACTTTGCATATGTTCCCGGATACCTCCAGCAGGTGAGGTAGTGGAGACAACCACACCGCATCGTGCAAGACCGAATCTATTGGCTATAGCCTCGCCGATCAAGTTGTAGTTTGGAGGCGGTGTTGGCGAGTGGAACAGCCTTTCGATATGCCGCCGCAATTTCCGCTCCCGTGGCAGGTACGATTTGAAGTTGGAGATCTTCGGCGATCGCCTGAATGTGTTTCATCATGCCAACCAGAGTTTGCCTTCGAAAGTCATTATGATCGCTGTAGTCAAACGTATTATGGGTGATTGCCCTTAAAAACTTTACCGGCACCCCGTCCTCCACTTGGCGTTTAACCGACTTATGGATCGTATACCAATGGTTCTTGGCATCAACGAGTTCAACACGTAGGTCCTGTGGATGTTTGCCACCCCACATGCGAGAATCGGGATCAACCGTAATGGGAATCTCCACAAAATCCAGTTCGCCGGGCAACAGGCGATTATGACGATTGGCATAATGCAGGTCTAGTGGCGCACCAGCATGAACTGAAGCACATTCAGGCAGCACACGCGAAGGAATGCTGCACGTGCCATGACGATAACCCAGGTCGTACAACACGCCGTAGGTAAAATCGTTCGTTGATGCATAACCGATGCAAATCGACTGTGGCGCAAATCCAAGTGCAGACGAAAACCGATCGCCCGCATCATGCAAAATTATTGCCTGCTGCTCCGCCCCATAGACACCCAGAAATTCCTCGTAACCATCCGTCGCTGGATGCACATGCAATCCGATCTCATGACCACGATCTTTTAACTCATGATACACCTTGACATGCGCCTCTATATCAGAAGGTAACACGTGAAACGTGGCTCGATGGCCGTTTTCATCCAATAGATCACCAAATGCTCGAACGGCCCGCTCACCCAGTGGTAAATCGCGTACCGCTGGCTGGGAGACTTCACAGTCGATATTGAATGAGACGTAAAGGTTGTTCGACATTTTATTGCTTAAAGATCAAATCACGTCCGAAATCTGCCAGAGGTAGCCACTGCGATAGGGAACATCATTTTCTCCTGCATAGATCGTACCATCACCGGTCATCGTAATGTTGTGGATATGCCAAGCTCGTTCATTGATCTGACCGTCGTAGATGGGACCCACTTGATCAATCTGACGGGTCTTGGGGTCATAGCTAAATACGATGCACGATCCATCGTTACCTGCTGTGCCATATATCTTCCCATCGGGCCCATTGGTCATCGCAGCCAGGCGTCTGGCGGGACCAGGCTTACCGATGGGCTCCACTTCGGCAGTCTTTGGATCGACGCGGCACAGCAAGCCCTCACCGGTACCCATATACATTGCGCCATCAGGTCCACAATGAACCCCCTGGCCCATATCGGTCCCATTGCGAGCATGCAGTTTCGGCAACCCGTGTTTGAAAAACTCGATTCGACCATAGTCAGGATGATATCGCCATAGCCGCATGGCTTCTGGTCCCGGGTCGTTAGACCAAGCGCGGGTTACACCCCAGGTACCCCAAACCGTGCCGTCCTCATCGATATCAATATTCTCCGTCTGCGCCATCCCAAAACCACTTCCAATCAGCCCCAGATCTGTCACCTCCCCACTGTCAATGTTATAGCGAAACAACTTTTCGGGCGTGAATGTTTGGCCATAGATAATACGTCTTTGGCGGTCCATGACGATGGCCTGAATATAGACATGAGGTATCGGGCGAGCGATAATTTCAATCTTTTCAGAGCCTGGATCAAAACGAACGATCGCGCCTCCGGGAGCATCCAAGTATTGATCTACGTCATGCAGGAGTGCCGTGGCTGCCCAAATAATACCCTCACTGTCGAAGAGCAATGAACGATGAAACTTCGCATCGTAGCGATCTCCGACATCACGGTAATGCATATTCCTGAATTGCCCAGACTTAACATCGTAGGCATAAAAGATCTCGCCACCGAACTGTGTCAACCCGCACCAGATCGTATTGCGTGGTTCATCAGCCAATACGCAATCGAAAGAGATCCAGTCATTTGCCCACTGGCGATTTTCCTCTTTAAAAAAGTCGTCGTAGTTCCAGCGGCCGTCCACATGGGTTTCAAAACCCTCAAAACGGGTATCTTTTAGCTTGATAGCATTCACTCGCATCCGATGTCTCCTTACAGCTATCGGCAGGATATCTAAATTGGCTAGGAATTATAGCAAATAATACCCATTTAATATGATCGCCAAATAGTAATCCAATAAACGCCATCGAGTTGACATGATGTAATACAAATCAACAATCTGACGAATCCAGTTGCTGGCACCAAATAAAATCTGACAGACTTGCCGCGTGGATTATGGTCAGGACATATCAACAATGAATCCAAATCAATTACCGACAACTGGCTGCATATAAACTGCTCATGCGGACATTGACAAACATAGTCTCGCCCTCTCGTCGTTTTGGTTTGGCGGTACTCTGCGCCTTTTTCGCATCGGGTGCTGCCGGGCTGGTCCACGAAATTGCCTGGTCAAGACTCCTTCGCCTGGTGATGGGCAACACCACCTTCACCATCACGACCGTCCTGTGTGCATTCATGGGCGGCCTGGCACTGGGAAGCTATTTAGGTGGACGCATCATCGACCGACGCAACGACCCCTTGCGCGTCTTCGCAATCCTTGAATGCACCATCGCGGTTTACTGCCTGATTTTGCCATTGCTGATTGACGTCGCCGAACCGCTTTATCGCATCGTCTATCAAAGCCACCAGCAGACACAGACCACCTTCTACGCCCTGAGCCTCATCCGCTTTGCAATCTGCGGCGCGTTGCTTTTGATCCCTGCAACCCTCATGGGCGCAACACTACCGGTCCTCAGCCGCTTCTTCGTGCAATCTTCCGATCGTGTCGGCCTGTCCGTGGGCACGCTGTACGCCATCAATACCTTCGGCGCGGTGCTCGGCGTGGCCATGACCGGGTTCGTACTCATACCAGCCCTTGGCGTCACGAAAACGATTTACCTGGCCTGCACCCTCAATGCATTGGTAGGCATTGTTGGCTATTGGCTGCACCGGCAGACCCTGATCTGGGCGAAAAAGACACACGCCACACAAACACCTGCTCCAACAACACAAATTGACCAACCAGACTTCACGTCACGGTATGGCCGACACGCGTTGACCGTGCTATTGATTGGCTATGGCGTATCCGGGTTTGCCTCGCTGGCGTATGAAGTCGCATGGTCGCGCATCCTGTCCATGATGATTGGCTCATCGGTATACGCGTTCAGCATGATGCTCACCGCATTTATTCTTGGCCTGGCACTGGGAAGCATGATCTTTGCGCGATTTGTAGATCGGCTTAAAGACCCGATGCTTACGCTGGCAATCATTGAAGTGGGTATCGGACTATCAGCGCTGGCCGTGGTGCCGGTCTTTGGTGAATTGCCGTTCTGGGTCACCCACATGCTGTCACGGATCGGTGATTCATTCTGGCTTCGCCAGTGGTCACAGTTCGGATTGGTCATCGCCATCATGCTGGCTCCCACGATCCTGATGGGCGCCGCATTCCCCCTGGCTAGCCGGATCATGATCCAATCATCGAACACCGTGGGACGATCCATCGGCAGTCTCTATGGATGTAACACGCTTGGCTCAATACTGGGAACATTCCTCGCCGGATTCGTACTGATCCCAAGTCTAGGCCTGCAGGACACCATCCTGCTGGCTGTCGTCGCCAATGTCCTGGTCGGATGTGGTTTCATCTACATGGCCTTTACCGTGGCGCCACGACTTCGAGGGCTCATCTGCATCGCCCTTATCACGCTCATGTCGGCTTCCGTCATGAAAATGCCTGATTGGAACAACGCTTACATGTCCATGGGGCCCTTTGTCATGTCAAGACGGCTGACCGTGGATGAAGCGCAGTCTCATGCATTTATTAAAGAGAAAGTCGATTCATTTAAAACTCTTTATCACAAGGAGGGATTTGGTACGACCGTCACTGTTCGCCAACATCCCGACGAGGAAATCAGCCTTCTTGTTAATGGAAAGGTAGATGCCTCATCTCGCGGCGACCTGCCGACGCAGGTTCTTCTGGCACACATCCCCCTGTTGATCCACCCAGACCCTAGGGACGCGCTGGTGATCGGCCTGGCCAGTGGCATCACGCTCGGATCAGCCGGCCAGCACCCACTCCAAACCCTCGACTGCGTGGAAATATCGCGGGAGGTAGTGGAAGCCAGCGACTTCTTCCAGGAACAGA
>CAUZIY010000216.1:0-4718 GCA_963579995.1 Phycisphaerae bacterium | reverse complement strand
ATTGTTTTCGAATCCAAGCCTTCGCTGGTCAGGTCATATCGTTGGGCCGTGCAGACTTGAATGTCGTCGATTTTCAGGTGCGGCAGCATCTCGACAATGGCTTGTCGGGTTGATTCGGCAACAGGATCCATCACGCCTGGCTTGTAATGGACTTCAATCGTTGTTTGGTTAGGTTGCGGGTGTGTGGCACCAATGGCGTGTGACTGATTGACTGAATCGGTCAATAGTTCCGTTCCGATGCATTCAAGTTCACCGTGGTCAAGGGTCGTTTCGATGAGGAAGATCTTGGCGGTTGAGACCTCGCGGATCGAAGGGCATATACGCTTTGCCTCATCCAAGACGGCTCTGCCGGCAGGATCTGGCTGGCCTTCAAGCGGGCGGACTTCAATGCGGTGGACACGAGCAGATGTTCGCGGTGTAGTTGTTAATGATGCAGTCATTGTGTTCACGATAGGCCACAAGCACCACGGTTTGCAAGCGGTTAAGTTATAAAATGCCCTGGTCGGTTAGGTGTGCAGTCAACTGGGCCACAGGGTCCTCAAGTAAATTAATGATGTTTGTCTGCCAGCCGCGCCGAGTCGCGGCGGCAATATTATCCCGGCGGTCATCGAAGAAGAGGATGGTTGCGGGTGATACCGAGCAGGTGTTTTCCACGTGTTCGTAGATTTCGGCTGTAGGTTTGCGTTGGCCGATCTGATGGCTGGCGAATCGAAAATCAAGGCGGCCCAATGGCAGGCGGGATGGTGTGTCATCGTTCATCATCCGCCAGTGGCGGGCTACGGTATTGGATAAGCAGGCGGTACGAATATTTGTGTTGTCCATCCTTTCGAGTAATGCATCTACGCCCTCATAGGGTTTCTTGAGCCAGACGGTGTTCACGATGGCCGCCTGGGCTGTGGTGATCTGGCACAACTTTGCCGTCTGCTGATCAAACTTGTCGGTTTCGATATGTCCGCATTCATGCAACTCTACGAGACCAGCAAGCTGGTGACGCACATTGGGGTCGCCGATGGCTGGAGATTGCGGCAGGTTGGCCAGGTTGAAAGCTTCCTTCCAATCATTGCATACATCGATAAGTACATTTCCTAGATCAAAACAGACAAGTTGTACCGTGCTGGTGGGCATTTGGGTCGTGGGTGATGGTGGAACAGTTTGGCTTAATCAAACGGTGCGATCAACGGTGGAAATCGCGGTAATCCAATGCGTATGAAATCCCGATGGTTCCGGCTGGGTTTACTGTCGTATTTGACCGTCACCCCGAACGATCCATTTGTAAGTTGTCAGGTCAGCAGCGCCCATTGGGCCCCGGGCATGAAGTTTGTCGGTGCTGATGCCGATCTCGGCACCCAGGCCGTACTCGCCGCCATCAGAAAAACGTGTCGAGCAATTGACCATCACGTTTGCCGAGTCGATCTGTTCGGTAAATCGGTCCGCCAACTGTACGGATGTGGTGATAATGGTATCCGTGTGCTTGGATCCGTAATGATTAATGTGGCGGACGGCTCCATCCAGATTGCCGACTGTTTTGACCGCCACGACCAGATCAAGATACTCAGCATGCCAGTCTTCCTCGGTGGCGGGTTTAGCTCCTGCAAACGCCTTGCATGTTTCCTGATCGCCACGGATTTCAACGCCGCGATCAGCCAGGGCTCCGCAGATGTGTTCCAATACCCCGTCCTTCAGATGGTTTTGGTCGAACAGCAGCGTTTCGGCCGCATTGCAGACAGCAGGGTTCTGCGTTTTGGCATTTACACAAATGTCCAGTGCCATCTGTTCATCACACGGAGCGGCTACATACACATGGCAGTTGCCGGTGTAATGCTTGATGACTGGTATATGGGCCTGTTGGACCACCGCTTTGATCAATGATTCGCCACCGCGGGGGATTGCCAGGTCAATCTTGCCTTCCATACGAAGCAATTCGCCAACCGCAGTCCGATCGGGGGTTTCTACAAACTGAACCACGTCAGTATTTAGTCCACTATCGCTCAGCCCGGTACGAATGCATTTTGCGATTGCGGTGTTGGAGTGCCGGGCCTCCTTGCCGCCTCTTAGGATGACAGCATTGCTGCTCTTGATGCACAGGGCGGCGGCGTCGCTTGTGACGTTGGGCCTGCTTTCGTAAATAATCAGCAATACGCCGATGGGTACACGGCGTTTATCGATCCGAAGCCCATTGGGTCGGCGGTATCCTTCAATGAGTTGGCCGATCGGGTCTACTTGTTCGGCGATCTGTCTGACCGAGACGACCATTTTCGCCAGGCGTTGGTCATCTAGCGTGAGGCGTGCAAGCAGTGGCGAGGAGAGGTTTTGCTTCTCGCCTTCAGCTAGATCTAACTGATTGGCACGGAGGATTGACGAGGCGGCCTCCTCCAGGTGTCTGGCTACGACATGAAGCGATTTGGTTCGTGAGGCTCCGGAGACTGTGGATAGCGATTGGCTGGCGATGACCGCATGATCGGAAAGCTGGCAACAATAATCTTGAATGTCCTTCTGTGACTGGTTGGTCGCCACAGATGTAGATCTTGTCAACTATCGATACCTCTCGTTTATATCGGGTCGGGTTGCTGGGGTGCCTGTTTTGCCAATATTCCGAACCATCAACTTGTGTGATTCTACCGATTGGCGGCGAAATTATCCATGGCGATCAAGGATTATCTTTGACAGACACTGAGAGACTGCTCGGCGGCCTTGCTGTTTTATTTCCTATGCCAAGGCCACGGATGTTCGTATTGACCGTAGGAGATGTGGGCTTGGATGTGATGGTGATGTTAACCGAGGTTGGTGCCTCATCAATGATGAAATCAAGAGGGGCAATCCAACTGGTCTTGAAGGTTTCTTGAACCGGGCCGGTGAGTTTTCGGAGTGTATTCGCCTTGATATGGACGTAGAGCACAACATCACTATTACGGATTTCTGTAAAGCGATCGCTGGGTACGGAAAACCCGACGTCCTTGAACTCATCTACTGAATCAATGTTGAAGTTGAAGTTGGCGGCCTGTTCCGGCAGGAGCATGAGGCGAACCGGCAGAGGGGGGTCGGGATGCCATTTCTGATTCTGGTTTTTGATTGTAAATGTGACCTCCGTTTGGGTCGGTGAAATAGATGGGAGAAAGCCAGATGGGAGATTGTCCATGAGAAATCCAGGTAGCCGAATTTCAAGTGAAGTCTGGGTCTGGGGGGTGCCCACGCGGGAATCGTCAAGTTGCGTGGCATTAAGCGCCAGGCGAGTTTCGAGGTATTCTGTTGAAAATCTTTTGAGCAGACTTTCGGGTAAAAGTACGCTTGCGGTGTTAGGATTGGCCGTGGGTTTGCCGGAAAAGGAAATCTTTGCGTCGGCATTGATTTTTATGGGCATGGTGTGTTCTGCCAGACGATGTACTGTGATCGAGACACTTTCGGGGATGACGCTCTCGAGGATGACGCCATGCGGGGCGAGTTCCGAGTGGTTTGCGATTGCCTGTTTGAGATCAACTGTTTTTATACCACCATCGCGTATTCCTTCCGCTTCGACCTCCAGTAGCAGGGGGTTTAGTTCAAGTTTTTCAATAGTCTCGATCTGTCCAGCGGCGCATTTGTACTTGATGGTGACGAGGGTCCAATCGCGGATCTCTAAATATAGATCTGAAGATGTGGGCGCAAGAAACTGGATTTTAACGCGTATCTCGTCCGTCTTGAGGGTGTTGGATTCTGCATAGAGCCAGATTAACAAGGTAACAATGGTGACGATTAGGGCATTGCGGCCCTTCTGCCATGGACTGGACTGTTTTTTGGCCATGATGATTAGAGGTTAGTCTTCCTGGGTGGGGACGTCATCTGTTCCAACTTCACTATCTGCAGGTAGTTGACTAGGGCCCAATCCTTCAATCAACCTTTTACGCATTTCATCGACACTTAGATCACGTGTCAGGATGCCGCGTTCAGCGATGCTTGTTTGTCCGGTTTCTTCACTGACCACCAGAACCATGGCGTCACTTTCCTGGGAAAGGCCGATCGCCGCCCGGTGTCGGGCGCCAAGTTCCTGGCTGATCTGTTCGCCTTCTGCAAGCGGAAACTGCACGCCGGCGGCAATGACCCTGTCACCCCGGATGACCAGCCCCATGTCATGCAAGGCACTGCCGGGCCAAAATATGGTGTTGATCAGGGATTGGGATACATTGGCTTCAATTCGTGTTCCGGATTCGATAATGCCACCCATGCCTACCTGGCGTTCAATGGCAATGAGGGCGCCGATTTTATTTTGGCTCAGATATCCTATTGCGCCCAGCAATTCTTCAATGACACGAGCTTTGCGCAAGCCGCCACCTCGAAATAATCGGGCTTCGCCCAGACGCACCAGCCCACGTCGCAGTTCGGGTTGAAAGACGATGATGAGACCCAGCGTGATGACGCCAAGTAATTTTTCATATAGGTAGCGCAAGCGGCCAAAGCTGTCTTCTGATCCAAATGCACTAATGCTCAGCGTCGCAATCACCAGCAGGATAATGACACCTTTAAAAACACCAGCGCCACGGGTGCCACGCAAAAATCGAAAGACGAGATAGACCAGCACCGCAATCGCCAGCAGTTCAAACGCCACCTCGATGGGTGGCTCGGCCAGCAAGCGTCTAAACTGTGAGATGATGCGATCGAAGTTCACGTGTCTAACTCAAGGGGCTGTGCTGTGCCTGGCAGTATTGTTCGGGTCTATAAATTGATACCTGCGCTCAATTATTGTA
>CAUZIY010000215.1:0-4741 GCA_963579995.1 Phycisphaerae bacterium | reverse complement strand
GCTGATCAAATGACTGAATTTTATTTTCGCCATCGTCGTCATAATCAGATTCCATGAGGTCGATCGCGTCCAACCCTTCGGGCTCTGATGAACTGCCCTGATCATCTGAGTCCTCGATTGGAATAGCGTTTGCCAGTAAGTCGTCGTCGTTAGCCATAATTCATGCTCCCAACATGAGATTCCACGATACAAGATCACATGCTGGCATTATATCTGATCTTGCCTTAAAGCGGTTCCTGTCGGTCAACAATTGCTGATTGCTGCGTGCCACCTTGCGCCATCAATCTGCTCCAGATGGATATGGTGTGACCAGCATGAAAAAGTCAGATCGAGTTCGAGCCGGTCATTCAGCCAGGCCAATGGCACATACAAACCGTTTTCAATGCGACTAACAGTGCCTCGTCCGTGGGTCAGTGGTCCCTGGTAGTCCAGGAAATCACGTCGGTGTGGCTCGATCACCTCGACCTCCCATGTTCCCCTGATAGGCCATTGTACCGCGGGCCAGTAGACTCGGCAGGTCCATAATCGCTGCGACCCTGTGCCAGGTGGTTCGAGCATCCAGTCGTAATGGATACCTGCTGAGGCATCATGTTTGAGCAGGACCGTGCGTAATTCTTGTGCCATTTGTCGTATTCGTGCCCCTATCGAGGCCATGGCCTTTTCTGGTGGCCTTGAATTCCTTATTTTCATAACTTGGATTGCTTGGGTCCCAGGTCGGGTCGAAACCGGATCAGGTTAACGAAGAAGTTGTGATGTCATCTTATCGATTTTGCATCATTTTTATTAGCGTGATTGGTCTGCTTGCTGGCGGGTATCAATCGTTCAGGCCTCTTTTGTGCTGGTCAAGCCTAAAAGGCGGCCATGTTTTTCTGGATTTCCACCAGTGGTATACTCTGGCGGTAAGAAACTGCATTGTTCGCGAGGTCATGCCTTATGGCGGAACACCCTTTGATCCCAGTAGAGCAGTGGATCGAATTCGGTCGCGATAAGGTGAAATCCGGTACTTTCGCCTTGTCGGATCTCGACCAATTGGAAAACTTACTGGCCCAGCGCCGCCAATTGGTCCTCTACTTGAGCTCCCAATCCACCAATATGCGATCGCCCGTTTCCGCCTGGGTTCTCTACGACCCGACCCAACCCCACGATCCCCAACCCCCTTCGCATAATTCGCCTTACAACACCGTATTGGATGCCATCGCCGACGGTTGGCGCGTCGTGCAATTCCCTATCTCCAAACTGTATGAGTACCGGGATGAAAACGACTACATCGGGTATGAATTTATCTTGGAAAAATGGGTCTGACGGAGGAGTTTAAAGTGACGATCATACAGCCCACCATGACCGATGACGATGTTATGGACTTCATCGCAAAGGGTTATGTCGTCCTTGAGGGCATCGTCGATGACACTTCGAACCGCACTTGCGCAACTAGCCCCTCAGGCCCCGCCGAGACGCTGGCCCAAACCCCGGAATTTATCAAGGAAGTCCTTTTGCATCCGCAAGCGTCCGGTATCGTTCGCTCACTGCTGGGGGAAAACTTCCGGGTGCCAACCGGAGCCCAGCATCATCTGTTCACCAAACCCTTCGTCGGTCAAACCTGGCACTCCGACGGCCTCTCCGGCAGCGGCCACGAGATAACCGAACTGCAGTGTTACTACTACCCACGCGATGTGCTGCAGGAAGACGGCCCGACCATCATCCTGCCCGGTTCCCACTGCCGCGCGGTCGACCGCGAGGCCATTGCCCACTACGGCGACATCGCCGGCCAGATCTCCCTCAATGTGCCCGCCGGCACCATTGTCGTTACACGGTACGGCATCTGGCACCGCGCCGGCCCCAAATTAAACCACACCCCCCGCAGCATGATCAAATACTCCTACTTCCGCCAGGCTCCTCCCGAACGCGACTGGCTCATCGATTGCGACCAAGCCCCCGTCTATAAAAAACGCCCCAGTCTCCCTTATGCCGGCGCCGTAGAATCTTACCGCGAGCACGTGCGGCGCAGGCGGACTTGGCACTGGCTCTGTAATCTGAATGACCCGGCTGATAGGCGTTTGGAAGACCCCCGGCCCGAACACGAACTTGGGTCACGCCCCGTCCACGAAATAATTGGCTATTTCGAGCAGGACCGTGCATAATTCTTGTGCTATTTGTCGTATTCATGGTCCCATTCAGGCCAGAGCCTTGTCTGGTGCCCATGAATTCCTTATCCTCATGACTTGGATTACTCGGGCCCCATGTCGGGTCGAAACCGGATCAGGTTAACGAGGAAGTTGTCATGTCATATTACCGCTTTTGCATCATTTTTATCAGCATGATTGGTCTGCTTGTTGCCGGGTGTCAATCGTCCAGCCCCCTTTTGCGTAAGCAGGCTCGTGATGCATTGCATGATGGGCAACTTGACGTTGCATATGAACGTCTTGATCGGGCCGTTTCGCAAAAACCAACGGATTCGAAGGCCATCTATCTTCTGGGAAAGGTGTTGTTGGAGCGTGGCCAGCCGCTCGATGCGCAATACGCTTTAGAAAAGGCATTGGCGTTGAATCCTGATGGCCCCGAGACCTCACAGATTTTGGATGATCTGGCCGAGGCGATTTTCCGTCAGGATAAATATGACTTGTTGGCAGCACGATTGCGGGATGCGACCAAGCAGTATGGCAAGACCAAGGATTTTCGTCGCCAGGGTGATTACCTGGCTCGAATGGGCGATGTGGATGGTGCCGTACTGGCTTACCGAAAGGCCGCACGATTTGCCAAGGACGATCCATCAGCCAACCTTGCGATGGCGGATCTCTACGAATCGATTGGTGATCGTCAGCGAGCCCTCGAGCAACTTTACCTGGCCTACCAGGTTGAGCCTGGAAATCCGCGGATCAATCATCGGCTTCGGACATACGGGCTGATTCCAGGCCCAACAATGAATATCAGTTATCCATAAAACTGACCAGGTTGTTGGTTGGTGTTCCAGCTCAGTTGAAGCAGGTCGTTTAGACCAAGTAGGATATTCGGTATCGTCCGTAGATGTTCGCGGCGATCAGCCAATCAACCCGCAAATGTCAACTGGCTTATGCCGGGTAGTCTGCCTTCTGGTGCCAATCCAGTTCGGTCGTTCCGGGAATGCCGTGGTATTCACGTGGGAATACATAGTCCTTGCGCAATGGATGCCCCTCCCAGTCTTCGGGCAGCAGGATGCGGCGAAGGTCCGGGTGGTCGTCGAAGTTGATTCCCATCAGGTCATACGCTTCACGCTCATGCCACTCAGCTGCCGGCCATAAATCACTCACAGTATCAATGTGGGGATTGTTGCGGTCTACATACACTTTGATTGCAAACCAATGCTTGTGCTGCATGGAATACATATCGTAAACGGCACAGAGTTGGTCATCCGCCACGTAGTCAACCGCTGAAATGCAGCCAAGAAAATCAAATGTTAACTCGGGGTCACCTTTCAAGTATTCGGCAATGGCTCGCCACTGGTTGCCTGTCGTTCGGACGTGGGGATGTTTGTCCTGTGGTCGTGACTCACTGATGCCATCAGGAAATTGAGTCTGAATTTTCGATGCGATTTGTTGGGGATCCATGATCGGACTGCCTCAGCGGTAGGGAATGAGTGGATTTTAACGTTGTCGGTGACGGCGGCAAGCTTACTGCAAACCCTTTAGTGTGCCGACCCAAGGTAATAGTAGCTGTCGGGTTAATGTTTTCATGAAACTTTGTTGGGGAGGACGCGAACCTTTCAGGAAATCCTGGAGGCATTGGTCGGCAAAGGCATCTGCCTCGATTTCTGTATTGCGCCCGGGGATTTGGCGTGTCTTACGCAAAAAGTGAAATGCCTCGTGGCCTAAAATCCAAATGATGCCTGAGTCGATCGTTTTGACCCGTGTTTTTCCACGTACGCGGTACCATTTCTTGCCACTTTGGGGGTCAAACATTAGATCGCCACGGCGGCAGCCACGAGGAGCGCGTGTGAACAGCCCGGTGGGATCGGCGTAAAGCGGGCGTTTCCGCGTTGGGATATCGCACGGAAATGGACCAGGGACTTGGCAACTAATACGGTATGTTGGACGCTTTTTAGTGGGGTAGTGGCAACGCCCGTAAACACCTTGGTACCTGTTGGACCCAAGGCTGATTCGAATTGATTCGAGTTTAGACGTGTCATATTGGTCGATGAAATCATGGGTCCAGGACAAGGCACGATTGGTTGGCGCAATTCCTGGTGCAATATGCCACTTCATTACCGTATTCTATCGGCGGCCAATGGTGGGGTTCTGTGAAAGTGTTGTTTGGAGCCACACGCCTATCAGTGGGCACGTCCAAGCCGGGTTTGGGTGGCCGGTTATGGCGGTTTGCAAGCAGGATAATATAATCAGGTTAAGCATGATGGAGGATTCATTAAAAGAGCAATTTGAACAAGAAGGTTATGTGCTAGGCCTTGAACTGTTAAACGATGCGCAAGTTGCCCGATATCGTCGCGCATATGAGAGGATTGAGAAAGAGGTCTCTTTACGCAATTCCAAGGGTCGCATTACGAATATGCATTTGGAAGATGCGGAAATCTGGGAGTTGGCGACGCATCCACGTGTGCTTGAGTGGGTTGAGTCGATTGTGGGTGCCAATATTGTGCTGGTCAGTTCAGGTTTCTTTGTCAAACCACCAGAATCAACGGATCAATTTGTGGCTTGGCATCAAGATACGACGTACTGGGGGCTGGAGCCCCCATTTGCAATTACGGCATGGATTG
>CAUZIY010000214.1:0-4754 GCA_963579995.1 Phycisphaerae bacterium | reverse complement strand
GCTTCGGTCCACTGCTGCTTGCGTCGGCTCATGGCGATTTTAGCGGTTTCGTACATTTTTTTCCTGCCAAAGCCTTTGGTGACGTTGCCTTCAATCAGCCACGCGAAATCGGGGATGAACTTGGACAGGGGTTTGCCCGTGGCCATGATCATTCCCATGGCACCGACATAGGCGCCCGTATTGAACAGCGTTCCGATCGACGTCTTGGTGTGATCACCTATCAGCGCCCCGACCTTGTTTGATCCGGTGTCGATTCGGGTCTTGCCGTCAAGGATAAGTTCGACATTTCCATAGTCGTTTTTCAGATCGCTGTTGGTTGTCAAAGCGCCAAGGTTCACCCATTCGCCAACGTAAGCGTGTCCTAGAAAACCATCGTGATACTTGTTTGAATAGCCCTGTATGATTGATTCCTCAACTTCACCTCCAATGCGACAAGCCGGTCCTAGCGAATTACCTTCCCTGCATTTGGCGCCCAGCAGGATTGATTTGGGACCCACGTAGCATGGTCCTTCAATGCGGGAAAATGGATGCACCTCGACATCTTCGTCCAGATAAACCGGTCCATTCTCTGCATCGATCACCACCATCGGATGCACCACGGCACCTGGTGCGATATAAATGTCTTTGGCATCTCCGCGGACCGCATTGGGTTGCTCGACATCACCCTCAATGCCGCTGCGGCCACAGGCTTTGAAGTCCTCGGTGATCTGATCGGGATTGGCCAACACGAGTTCCCACGTATAATTCCACAGCGGCACCTCGGCCTGGGCGGTCGGAAACATCTGCGCGGCCAATGTCAACAGTTCGTTAATGTCGTTGGTCTTGATCTTGGCTCGATCGTCTCGTGTAATGCGGGCATAAAGACATCGGCCATCCTTGGTAAGCCCTACCTCACTGGGGCCGGTAGGCTTGACTTGGAACTGTGACGCCTTGACTCGGGTATCCACTAAAAACAAGTCATCATCGTCCAGCATTCCCGGATTGTTAACCGGCCAATCGGCCCGTTCACGGTAGGCTTCAGCCATGTAGGGTGGGACAAAGCATGCTATATCCGAGGCGCCGACCGTGACGACCATTTTCTGGCCCAGGCTGGTTATGCCACATCGTAGTTCCCAGATCGGCCGGCTCAGTGCCAGCGGATAGAAATTGTGACGCTGTTCGCTTTCAAGATCGAAGAGTATCAATCGCATGGACACATCCCCTGATGGGCGCCAAAGTCATGACGGAAACATGTATGAAACCGGATCAGGTCCATAAACTGTTATGCACAGAGCTTTTTCTGCCAATGGATAGTGTTGCATGTTTGGGCAGGTGACAGACCGGGCTGAAATTGACGCATTAGACCTGCGGTGCTCCGGGTTTATTTTCGTTTATCCAGTCGTAATAGTTGCGCATTTGCAGCTTACTTGCGGCCGCCGTGTCGAGATACACCCTTGATTTGGCGTGCATTTGCAGGGCGCTGGCAGTGATCATACTCGTCACCGGTCCTTCAACTGCTTTGGCAATCGCGTCTGCCTTCTTCTCACCACTGGCCAACAGGATGATGCGATCGGCCTCCATTATGGTCCCAACACCCATCGTGATCGCATAGATAGGGACATCCTCAGGACGATCAAAGAAACGAGAATTGTCCTCGATCGTGGATTGGGCAAGTGTTTTTAGCCGGGTACGGGAACTGAGTGAACTGCTCGGCTCATTGAACGCAATATGGCCATCGGAGCCGATGCCCAGAATCTGTAAGTCGATGCCGCCGCACTCGCGGATACGCTGTTCAAACCATTGGCAAAAGGCTCGGTAGTTGCTGGTTGTCCCGGACGGGATATAGATGTTCTGCAGGGGTATGTTTACATGCTTGAAGAAATTTTCGTGCATAAAGTGATGATAGCTTTGTGGGTGGTCAGTCGGCAGGCCCACGTACTCGTCTAGATTGAAAGTGGTCACCTGTGAAAAATCAAGTCCCTGTTCCTTGTGTAGCTTGACGAGTTGCTGGTACACACCCAGTGGAGTTGACCCGGTTGCCATGCCCAGCACGGAGTTGGGTTTAGCGTTGAGAATTATCGCCACCTCCTGTGCTGCGGCAATGCTCATTTGTTCGTACGTCTTCTCAATAATCACTTCCATCAATGATCCCTTTCTGGTCCAAACTCAGCGGTACGGTAATCAGACAGGGTAATTCGCTTTGTACGCTTTGTATAGGCTGCATCCGTTTTGCCTTAATCCGCTGATTGTGGCCAAACCCTATATCGGTGGCAAGGCCGACCGTAAAACTCCAGCCCTAAATTGTATAAGTGTGAAACTTGGCCCCTTTGGAGCCCTTAGTCGTAAATTGATGCTGGCGTAACCTAGGCCATCGAGAAGGCATGGCAAGTATGTGTCGCGATAAGATGGAATAAGTTATCGCTCTGAGGTATTGCCAGCAACGGTGGTTGGTGGGATTGTCAGATTTTGGCCGACCGTTAATCGGTCTGGGTCAGAACCGATCGCTTCGCGGTTGGCGTTGAAAATAATGCGCCAACCCTTGATGCTGCCATAATGGTGCTTGGAAATGGTCCATAACGATTCACCGGTTCGGACCACGTGGGTGGTCGTATTGGCTGATGGCGTGGTCAGGTATTGCTGATCTGCCTTCAGCACTATCTTGGAGTCAGGTAATTTTATGGTCTGGCCAACTTGCAGTTTCTGTGGGTTTACCGATGGGTTGGCATGCGCAAAAGCCTGCCAGTACTTTTCATGTCCAAAATGGCGAACTGCAAGATTGCTAAATGTGTCACCGGGCATGATGCGGTATTGCCTGGACCGGGACTGGTTGGGCGCAACAGTTTTAGCCGCCGCATCAGCCGATGTGGCTTGTGTTGGCGATGACTGGACCAATAGTTTTGTGGTGCGTGACAAGCTAGGCGGCGGATTGCCGAACGTACGAGTTTGTGTAGCTACTTCAGTAGCAGGTAGGTTGTTTACCTTCTTTACTGAGGACTTCGGTCCGGCTGCAGCTCTGTCAACTGGTCCTGGGACATCGAGGTTCTGTTGGGCTGCTGGCAACTGTTGAGTTACGCGATCCTCAAGGCTCAACTCTGTGGCTTTCGTTGCTTTGGACAGGCCAGATGGGACAACTGCGGTTGTCGACAATGGCAATGCAGTGACCGTATCGCTGCTGGGAGGTCGATGGTTGAGACTTGAAACGACTACGATGACGATGCAAATTGCAATCACGCCCAGAAAAGCGTATTTGTATGAACTATTCATTGGGGTGCCTCCATGCAACGGGGTTCTTAAATATGAGGAGATTAGATTGTAACCTTGGCCGCATATGGCCGCCAGTACGCAGTGGCAAATTGCGGTCGGTCGGTTCCATCAAGGCTCCTCTTTACGCGATAAGTCGGCCGCAGGAGGGTTGGTCCGTGTCTTAAGTGATTTGGCCATGTGTGCCTATCAGTTGGTGTGCTAGAAGAGGTGGAATTGGAGTATTTCACTGGACTGACCATGTCAGGGCAGCGTGATTCCGTGGCGCAATTAAGTGATGGACCGGTGCGTTCGTGAGCGATGCCCCGACTGCTGTGACTCAAGTAAAAAAATTACAGTGGATTCTAGTGGACTTTGCCATGCAGTAGTCGTCCTTGCCTGACATTGGAATATCGAACCGTCGTGACGCGGGGGGATCAGTTTAGAGTGCTCTTGCTGTCTTCTTGACACGCCACGGGAGCACGCCTACATTTCACCCGTGTCGATCAGGTATTTACGTGATGGCAGAGAACAAGTCAAAGCTGATCATTCAGGAGAAAGAAGGTGTCGCGCAGATTCAATTTGTCGATCACGATATTCTGGAAGAGGCGTCTATCATCCAGATAGGCAAAGAGATTTCGCAACTCATCAGTCGAATGAGTAATCCGAAAGTGCTGATCAATTTTGAGCAGGTTGAGCACCTTTTGTCATCGGCACTCGGCGCGTTGATCACGGTGAATAACAAGATCAAGAGAAAAGGTGGCCAGCTTCGCCTGTCCAATATCAACAAGCAGATTTACGAGGTGTTTCTGATCACCCAGCTCAACAAGCTATTCAAGATTTATGGTGACGTAAATGAAGCCACCGAGAGTTTTTCCTGAACATCAGCTTTGACGGAAGTGTTGAAACCCGATAAGTTTATGTCTACGGTCAACAGGTGAGATGTTGTTGTCAGGGCGGTGTTGGGATGCGGTTGCGGGTGTCATGCCGAACAAGAAACTCACGATCGCGAACCGGACGTCCGAAGCAGGCAAGGTGCATGAGGCCGTCCTCCCGGAACTGATTGCCCACGGGTTTGGGCCGGATGCCCAGTTTGCGGTGCGTCTTGCACTGGATGAGGCGTTGGCCAACGCCATTTGCCACGGCAATCAGCAGGACCCGCAAACGCATGTCGTTGTCGAATACAGCATTGCAGATGACCGCGTGACTATTTCAGTCAAAGATCAAGGGACCGGGTTCAGCCCCTCTCAAGTGCCTGATCCGACACTCGACGAGAACCTAGGAAAGCTCCATGGCCGTGGCATTATGCTCATGCGAGCCTATATGAGTGATGTCCTGTTCAATGACCGGGGCAACTGCGTCACCTTGATCAAGAATCGCCATTGCATGCGGCCGCTGAGGCTATCCGGACGCTATGAGCCTCCAAGGCCGCTGTGCCCTCGCTAGCTCTAAGGGCCCTGAGGTAACAGAGGTAAGTATGGAGGCCGCACACAATTATCGTAGATTTTCCTTGGCATGTTCGACCCGTTAGGTTA
>CAUZIY010000213.1:0-4828 GCA_963579995.1 Phycisphaerae bacterium | reverse complement strand
ATAACGACGTTGCCAATTCAAGCCGTCGGTTGTCCATAACACTGCAATTTGCCGGCGGCTACGACACAGGTTGTCACTGGGCGCCCAATGAGGTGCATACCCGGGCGCGGTGGGACGATAAAAATAGAACAGGCCTTTTGAGTCATCAAGATTGGCGTGGCCGCGCACCGTCTCGGTGCCGTGCATGAGGTTCTGGCCGACGCCGCCATACACAAGTGGTTCACGACTGAGTACCAAGTAGTCGCCATTACGCTCGATTAATGGAGTATGGCCACGGTCACTGCTGTTGGGGCACCGAAACAGATCATCGCCTTCGGGTGGTGGTGGCGTTTCCGTACTCCGACATGCAAGAGGGAATCCGCGACGGTCACCCGGGGCGATAAATATTTCTGCCATGTCGATCGGTCCGTCACGGTCCGCGTTGTAATAGCGGATCGTGGCGTGTTCAATGGCCCGTCGTGCTTCATCTGATTCGTGATCGTGTTTGCCACTGAGGAAAGGTGTGGGACGGTTTGAGAGAATGTTGTTGGCCTTGCTTCCTTCAAATTCGATCAGGTTTAAATTGGGTTTCTCCCATGTAATCCCATCTTGTGAAACGGCAAGCATGTGTGTATGCCGCAGTGCTTTCTTCCGCTCAGATTGTTCCGGTATATGACTTCCGGTTCTGTAAATCATCCGAAACTGGCGGTTCTGCTCGTCATAGCTGATGTCATGAATGTTCAGTGCATCAAGCTCCCAGGGTCGGTCCGACTCAATCGCCGGCTGGTCAGGTATTCTTTGGGCTGAGTCGGGTAGAAATTGAATGCCCTGGATATTGTCGTAGAAAGTATCATCGGTGAGGAAAAGTGTTCCGCAGCCAATATCGGTTGCGTCCAGGTCATCGGCTCGTATGCGGCTTTCAGTGGCCCGTCCCTGTTTGGTAAACAGTCGCACGCAATAGGCGCCTGTAGGGGCGCCATCCTGCAGGGCCCTAAAGCGGATCCAGTAGTCGCCACTGGGCCAGCCCTTCATGGGGAAACTTTTGCGCTTGCGGCGTCTGGAGATCGACATGTGCCATGGTCCGCCAATCACATCGTCACCTTTTGCCGTGACAATATCGGCTTCTATCTCACACGACTCAACGCGTTGATGGATTGTTCGTATGCTGAACGCACCACGATCTTCATTGATGTAGGTCGGGCGTAATGGTGAACATTCAATGAATTGGCGACATGTATTGGTCGCCGCCGGACCGCCGTTCAAATCGTCTTCATACAAATCATAAACATCCCGTGAGGAGGCAACTGAAATCGGTGATGCTCCGAGCTGCTCGATGCGTGCGATGAATTGATACTCACCCATGATCCATCGCCGGGACCAAAGGTAGTCTGGTGCATCTGAACCGCCGGTTTTCTCCGGTCCTTCCCAGCGGCCGTCATCGAGCATTGGATAATCGATTTCGAAACTGGCGGAACCGGATTCCAATTCCACGGCAATACGGTTTGTTGCCACGTACCCATTTGGCTGGATCGAGGTCAAGGTGATATCGGCAGAGCCATCGGGTAAGGGAATCTGCGAACATCTGATCAAAAGGCGCCAGAAATCCAAATATGTGATTGTCAAGCAAGCTTGTTTCGCCATGGTGATACTCCAGAAGTCGACTGATGGCAACGATAAACTATTCTGGAATCAGATCGTGTAATGGTATCACAGAGTGTGGTCTTGGTTTTGGTTTGGATGGCGTCGGTGGATAAAAACCAAGCATGTCAACTGCTCGCAATATTCACCAGAGAGGTGTATTCATGAAATCCTGGCGTATGTCGGCAGGTGCAGCCTCTTGGCCGTGGCGGGGTCTAGAGATGGTGGTGGGTGCCTGGGAATTGCAAAATGTAGGTGTGGCCGCCTATGCGCTTTTGCGCTTCGGCACAATATTTCGCCTGTTATAACGTCTGGGTTTATCGTGTTTGGCGGAGAAGGGTTGATCGCTGTTGAGTCGTTTGTTGAGTTTGCGCAATGCTTCAATCTCGATTTGCCGGACACGTTCGCGCGTCAATCCGATTTGAGTGCCAATCTCTTTCAGCGTGGATGGTTCGTTTCCATCGAGGCCATAGCGAAGGCGCAGGATTGTGGCTTCGCGCTGGTCGATAGCGTTCAGCAACCTTTCGATTGTATCCATATCATCTGCTTCTAGGACCTGTTCATCCGGTGTGCGGGTCTTGGGATCAAATAGCATTTCTGTTAGTGCCGGGCCTTCCTCACCGTTGCCGCCGCCATTTTGCCCGTCACGCTGAAAGGCGCGTACGGCCCTGCGAATGATAGTCACCTTTTTAATGGGAAGTTTCATATAGTCAGCTAACTCTTGCATACTGGGCGGATGACCATGCTCGTCTTCCAGTTCGCGACTTGCTCGTTTCCACTTGGCGATCAATTCAACCATGTAAGCGGGGATATGTATAGGCTGAACGGCGTTGATCAGGGCTCGCTTGATTGCCTGTTTAATCCACCATGATGCATAAGTCGAGAACCGGGCACCTTGATCGGGGTCGAACCCTTCCACGGCACGCATCAACCCGAGATTCCCCTCTTCAATCAGGTCGGTAAGTGGCAGGCCACGATTGATATAGCGTTTGGAAATGGCCACGACCAGCCGCAGGTTGGACCGTACCATCTGGTCGCGAGCCAGCGGGCAGTTTTCATGAATGATTTGCCAGCAAAGGTCACGCTCTTGCTGTGGGGTTAGAAGTGGAGTCTCGTCAATCTGTTTGAGGTACAGTTCCAGACCAGATTTCAGTGCCGTTGAGCTCAAAGCCTTAATTCCCATTCCAAACGATCAGTATCCATTGATTCAGGCGGACTCCGTCTGTTTCTGGTCGGCGCTTTTAGCTCCTGTCTTAAGGGATTCCGTGGTCTAGTCGGCGTTACAGGCAGCGGCAGCAGCTCCGATAATGCCAGCATTTAAGCCAAGTTGAGCCGGTACGATCGAAACGGTTGGCTCGGACATGCGCCAGTTTTGTGAAGAAAAGGTATGGCGAATTGGCTCAAACAGTTGTTTACCTGCTTTGCTCATGCCACCGGACAAGACGATCATCTGTGGGTCCAGTAATCGGCAGAGATTGACACATGCAATGCCAAGGAAATAGCCGGTTTGTTCAATGATTTGCGAGGCAACCATATCACCTTCGGCGGCAGCGGTGAACACGTGTTCCGCTTTGATATTGCCAAGCGGGCTAATATCACCAAGTTTACTGGTGGGATGATTGGCTGTAGCTTCCTGTGCTCGGCGCGCGACTTGTGAAGCGGATGCATATGCCTCCAGGCAGCCATGTTGGCCGCAACCACATGGTCGGCCATCGGGTTGCACGATCAGATGACCGGCTTCACCGCCGTTGCCGTCGCCGCCGTGTACTAGCTGGCCGTCAATAATCATGCCACAGCCGACGCCGGTACCCAGGGTGAGCATGACCAAGTGCTGCACAGATGGGTCACGGCCTGCACCGGCACAGAATTCACCAAATGCTGCTGCGTTACCATCATTTTCAAGGATGGTTCGTTTTCCGGTCACTTCCGCAACTCGGTCACGAATAGGATAGTTTTCCCATTTGGGCATGTTGGGGGCGGCTCTGATCACGCCTGATTCAAAATCCAGGGGTCCCGGTGCACCGATGCCAACCGCTGTAATTTCAGACATGGGTATGTTCGCCTGATCTGCCAGTTCAAGGGTCAGGTCAGCAATCTGACAAATCACATGATCGGGGTCACGATCACCATGAGTGGGCACAGAATGCTGGTTGCAGATCGTGAACTGTTCGTCCACGACACCGCCCTTGATATTTGTTCCCCCTAGATCGACCCCGATGTAATAGGGCATGGTTTACACTCGCTATTGTCCGGTAGGAAAATACCAATGCATCCTACTGGGACAGGTTCTGGCAGCAAGAGACCATTTTCCTTGCTAGGCTGTGACCCAAAAGGTGACCACTAAACTACTCAATACTGTCCTGTCGCTGGTCAGACCGGCATTCGAAACGGCCAAAAGCTACAACCGCCTAGCACTTCAGCGTGACGCCGTTGCCGGTCTTACCGTTGCAGTGATCGCGGTGCCACAATCCATGGCCTACGCTTTGGTTGCCGGTGTCCCCATAGCGCACGGGCTTTACACGGTTATCGTGCAATGTTTTGTCGCATCACTGTTCAATTCCCAACGCTTCTTGTCGGTTGGGCCAATCAATACCCAGAGTCTTCTGGTTGCATCGATTGTGACACGCCTGGTCGAACCAGGTGATTCTGCGATGTATCTGCACCTGGTGATCGGTCTCACATTAATAAAAGGATTGATGCAGATTGCCATGTCATTGGTACGACTTGGCGGTTTGGCCCGTTACATGAGTTACAGCGCAATTGTGGGATTCACCGCGGGAGCCGGGGTTCTAATCGCAGCCGGCCAGGTGCATTGGCTGCTTGGATTTCCGGTTTTCAATTCACCTGGTGATTGGCCCGGCATTGTGGGCGATGTGCAGCGGCTTTGGCCTCATCTAGATCAAACAAGCATCTGGTCAATCGGCACCGGTCTGATGTGCCTGGTGGTGATGTTTTCTGTTAAGCGTTTGTCGCCCATTGCCCCCGGTCCCCTCATTGCTGTTGGGGGCTCGGCGCTTGCCGTGGTGGCGATCGGTCTGACGTCTGCGGATCTTCCCTTGTGTGAACAGTTGCCCAGTGCCGGTGAATTGTTCAAAACTTTTCATTTGCCCCGTCTTGACTGGAGCCAGGCCGATGCGTTACTCGCTGGCGCCTTGGCACTTAGCCTGGTGGGTCTCGCCGAGGCGTATTCGATTGGCAAAACAATTGCGGG
>CAUZIY010000212.1:0-4891 GCA_963579995.1 Phycisphaerae bacterium | reverse complement strand
GGCCAGGAAATGGTTGACCATGACTTTGACCGGTCACTTGACGGGTCGGTTGGACTAGGCGCCAAGCGCGCAACGGTGCAGTTCGATGACCTGTTTATCTCTGATACGATACCACAGTTTCCCATTGTTGAAGACTTTGACGATGGCACTGCAGATCGCCTGAAAGTTGTGTCAGGTTCCGGCAAGGTCAATGAATCCGGGCGGTACGAAGTGGCGCCGCTCCTGGGCAACCTACCTATTGCGCTATTTGCATTAGACGGTCCGGTTCCTGACCAGTTAACCATTCATACTGGCATGCAATTACCCAGCGGGGGCACCGGCTTTCATCACGGTTTTGTAATCTTTGATTACCAGGCGATTGATGATTTTAAGTTTGCCGGGGGTTGGGATGGCAAGAACGAATGGAGAATTGGACATCGCGACGGATCCAACTGGATTACTGATGCCCATTTTGAAGATGAAATTAGTATTGAGGCTTTCTACAACCTTGATGTCGTTCTAAATGGAGGACAGGCCACGTTGATTGTTAATGGGAAAACAATGACAACCCATGACTTTTCTCAACCCCTTACTGGCTCCATTGGATTGGGAACGAAACGATCTGTTGCACGATTTGATAATATCGTTGTGACCAACACGGCGGCGCAAGCCGCACCCCTTTCCCTTGATGGTAATTTACAAGTTGTGGACCTGACCGACCTCGACGGCGACCTGCCACTAGATGTCACTTCTACCACGCAAATTCTGTGGCAAACCGAAGACTGGGAAATTGATGGCGGTAACACCCTGGGCTTTCCTGCTGTGGTCAAAAACAATCGCGGATTAAACCCAGATGGCAAATACTACCTGTATTACGCAAAACATGACCCGATGTCCGGTATTGGCGTTGCGGTAGCGGATACCGTGACGGGGCCATACATCAAGATTTCGCCACCAAACAGCCAGGTACTCGTCCCCTCTGGTGGATCAGAAAATCAACATTTTTCGTCACCAAAAGTCGTATGGAATAAGGATACACAACGATGGCATCTTTATTTTCATTTTTGGAACTCAGATCATTTCTCCTGGCGTAACACCATGAGTGCCGGATTTGGCCACCAGATGACCGCAGTGGCAACAACCGACGACTTGTCTTCACACAACTGGACACCTCGGCCTGGTGATCCGGCCGTTGTCAATCCGGCATTTGATCCGGTGTTACCATCCACGTCCGATCGGTGGATTAATAGCCAGTCTTCCTATCACGGCATATACCGTCTACCGAACGGCGCATGGATGGCTTTCATGCGTGGAACCGGTGGCAAATACAACGGTGCGGACTGGAGTCAGGATCCGACCCGAATCGGTATCGCCACCTCAAACGATGGGATCAATTGGAATTATCTATCCCAGAACCCAATCCTCCACCAGAAGGATGGATCCGGTAGCCCCCTGGGCGACTATGCGCCGGAATTTATTGGGTACCTGGGTAAGAACAGCAACGATAAGGACAAATACCTGCTGGTGTGGAATGAGGCAGGTCAAATCCAGTACGGGACTACCGTGAATTTTATTGATATTCATCGTGACCCGCGTGGGCATGCGAATTGGCCTTCCTATGGTGGCGCTGACAACGCTTGGCGTGAAGGAAAAAAACTCTACATCTTTACCGGCAGGTATGTGCACGAAATGACCTTGCCCGGAATCAGCCCGTAACCTGCGACTGCAAAATAACGATGAGACCAGATACTTTGAGGTTGAAAAACTATCCGTCGGTAGTAATCAGCCGTTTGGATGGTTTGGTGATCCAAAAGGGCTTTACAAATAAAGTCCCTGTCGATACTGATTTTCGCACTGATGCTAGGAAGCGGTCTGCCTTACCCATTAATGGATCTTGACATCACGATTAATCAGGGATCACCTGGGTTCTTCAAGCTGACTTTCCAATCTGGCAACCAGGGGTAACGCCACCACACTGAACTCTATAGCTGAATCGTACCCATGAGCACAACCCACGATTTCAATTAGCATGCGCCTCGTCAAATAACCAGCACTGTGCAATCATGAATCGAAATGGGTAGGTTAGTGACGAACGAACCATGAACGCAACCATTCATCCACAGCGACTCTTGGAGGATCTTCGCCAGTTGGCAACTTTTGGCCAGGCTGGCCCTGACGACCATCCAGGTATCCACCGACCCTCACTTTCACCACAAGACATGACATCACGTCACTGGCTCGTTGAACGCATGACCGATGCGGGGCTCGACGCGCGTATCGACGGCATTGGAAATGTTGTTGGACGCAGCAAGCACCCTGGCCCAGCCCTGCTCATCGGGTCGCACACCGATTCGCAACCCCGGGGTGGCTGGCTTGATGGTTCGCTCGGTGTCATCTATGGCCTTGAAATCGTTCGTGCACTGCGCGAATTGCAGCCGTCCCTGAATCTGCCAATCGATGTGGTTTCATTTATTGATGAGGAAGGCACCTTTATCGGTTGCCTTGGTAGCCTTTCATTTTGCAACCAGATTACATCTTTGGAGGTTGGTGACGGGACAAACCAACAAACCGGCCAACCATTGAATAAAGCGATCGCGGAAGCCGGGCTCCTCGGGCTTGACTTGACTCGACTGGAACCTGACCGGCACATGGCGTACCTCGAAGCGCATATTGAACAGGGGAAGATCCTGGAAACAGAAGGCAGCCGAATCGGTGTCGTCAGCACCATCGTGGGCATCCGAAACTTTGATATCCGTTTCAAGGGCAAGGCCAACCACGCGGGAACGACGCCCATGAACCTGCGTGAAGATGCGGGAGCTTCGCTAATCAATTTTGCCTACAAACTTAACAAGGCGTTGCAGCCTATTGCCGGCCCCAATACGGTCTGGACCATTGGCCGGGTGAATTTTGATCCAGGCGCTACATCTATCATACCTGGTCATGCGGACTTAACCCTTCAGTTTCGTGACCCGGAACTTGAAGTGTTGGACCGCTTTGAACGACAAGTAGAAGAACTGGTTGTCACAACCAACCGGACCGGACCGGTACATGTCTCCCTACACCCCTCCAGTACGATCAAACCATCCGCCATGGACAAAAACCTACTAAACCATTTAGCAGCAGCAGCTCAGGTTCATGCCCCAGGTGCCTGGAAGCGTATGCCCAGCGCTGCTGGACACGATGCAATGACCCTGGCTGATCAATTGCCTTGCGCCATGCTTTTTGTACCCAGCATTGGTGGCATCAGCCATGACTACGCTGAAGACACAAAGGAAACAGATATCATCCTTGGCTGTGAGATATTGGCCACCGCCGCTGCATCAATCCTACAATCCACAAGCGGCCTAAAGCGCTGACATCACCCATCGCGAGTTATTCGGCGCTAGTCAACTCCTGGCCCATCAAGCCATCAAATAGCTCGCATCTTTTGTTGTATGGCCATCTTGTCCCACATCTGCGCGATGTCATTTGAAGGCTCCAAATGAAAAGGCCAGATCCATCTGTTCAACAATCGAGTTACCCTGTTCGTCCGTTTCCATCATGGTTGCCATGTAACACAACCAACGTTTAGCGCCAGCTCCGGCATGAACGCGTTCAAAATGTTCTTTGGAAGGCGCGGTCGCGTACATATACAGTCGGTCATGGTGATGATGGATTACCATGTTCACCTGGTTAGCCTGAAATGCCTCGACCATCTGCGGCCATAAATCATCGTGGGCCTTCTTGTAGTCGGCGTAAAATCCCGGTTTCAATTTAAAGGTCTGTCCGGTTGAATACATCGTGTTTCCTTTCCGTTTACCAGCGCCACGGCACCGGGGGATCCCTGGCCAGTTTAATCATGACATACATCTTAAAGATTAGTTTCATCACTTGTCATCACATGCCGTACCCTGCCATCGGAACAACCGGCTGTTTCCATGCCGGCCGATTCAATATACGGTTTGCACAAGTACCTTCTAGTTGGTGGTCCGGACCTGGCCGGCCAGCCCCGGAAACATCTGCCCACAAAACAATTGATGTCATATAAACGTGGGTCTATACTCAACGGCCAACACCTACCGCTTCCACATGCGATGCGTCATGTTTGAACCAATCATAGAATTTCGAAAACGCCTTAAAGCAGGCCAACTATTGATGGGTGCTAGCGTTTACTTTAAAGACCCTCAATCCACCGAAGCGCTCGCTTACTCATCAGACTTCCTGATGTATGACCTTGAACATCAGCCTATGGGACTGGACACCTTGCGCGAGCACCTGATGGTCGCGCGTCATATGAACACTCCTGGAATCGTTCGCGTCCCGGGTCCACATCCAGGGGCTGGCGTACTTAAACCAATTCTCGACATTGGAGCCCACGGCGTCATTATTCCCCAGGTAACCAGCGCCCAAGAGGTCCGTGAGGTTGTCCGTCACTGCCGCTATGCCCCCATGGGGGAACGTGGCATCTGGCCAATGATTCCAACCAATTATGGTCGAGAAGATCTGGTCGAATTCATCAAGGAAGCCAACAGGCAATTGTGGGTCTGTGTCATGATTGAAACAACCCAAGCAGTTGATCAAATCGACGAGATTCTGGCCATCGAAGGGCTCGACTCCATTGTGCTTGGCCCGATGGACCTTTCTGCTTCTTGTGACGTTGTTGGCAGGATTGACCACCCGAAAGTCGTTGAACGCATCGACAAGACCATTGCTGCTGCTCATGCCGTAGGCATGCCTGTCGGATGCGGGCTGTCCACCGCCATCGAGGACGTAGTGGAATTCGCCAAGCGTGGTGTGCAATGGTTTCAGGTTGGTGGAGATTGCCCCTACATGGTTGAATTCCATGACAAGTTGTTCACCGAAGCAAGGGTC
Organism: Phycisphaerae bacterium; assembly: GCA_963579995.1. GTDB lineage: Bacteria > Planctomycetota > Phycisphaerae > Phycisphaerales > Phycisphaeraceae > UBA6626. The sequence continues at coordinate 61 of CAUZIY010000212.1, read as the reverse complement.
CAGTTGGATCGCATGTAAACATATCCTACGGAGAAGAACGCAATGCCTTTCGAGTTAGAGT
>CAUZIY010000211.1:0-4980 GCA_963579995.1 Phycisphaerae bacterium | reverse complement strand
CGCGTGGTCTTGACTTTACGCGGACGAACAGTTGCATTGACCACGATCCGCCCTGCTTGACGAACCACATATCGCCGAGGTCTAAATTCATCCGGACCAGCGTACCCCAACCAGCCTTGCTCCAGGCCGTCGATGAACATTTGCAGCCATAGCGCCTGATTGGGGTAGACTTCACTGAACAGTGTCACCAACTGATCAAAATCGCCATCACCAATGGCAGGTGCCAGGTATTGCTCAATGGGATCCATAGGCCGAGTCCAGAACGATTAAAACCAACAGCCGGTCTTTACAGTTGCCACTGGCATCTTATCGTGACCAATACGGTTCTGCATGATACATACCCAGAACCATGTCGAACCCTGGGGACCACTTTCAAATTACTGGCTGGCATAAAACATCACGTGCCATAAAGTAACCACGTAACATACCCGTGAATGGAACCAAATGACTGAGCTAAGATATTTCGATGCATTAATGTTTCTGGGCAAAACCCCGGACACCCCCACCCGGGAACACAGCACCACGGACTCCCTGCGCCAAACACTGGACCGATATGGATACGACCGCGGACTGGTCCTGCCCATGACACCAGGCTGGTCTGATCCTGCTTATGGCAATGATCAACTTTTTTCTGCAGCCCAGCAGGACCCCCGTATCATCCCCTGCCCATTTGCCCACATTGACTTCCGGGGACTGGGCACACAGGACGATGCATGCATCAAAACACTCATCGACCGCGGAGCTCGTGCTGTCTGCTTCTACCCAAAGACCTTTACCCGGGGCCTGGCACCACGCGTTACCGGCGACCTATTGACAAGCCTGCAAAAACACCGACTGCCGCTGGTCCTGTTTGAAACAGGGATGGCCGAAGCGGCTGATATCGCCGAACAATATGCGTCACTTCCTATCATTCTTCCCCAGGCCGAATGGAAGAGCAATGCGATGATCCGGACTCTTGCCGCCACACCCAACCTTCATATCACCCTTGGACTTGGCTTTTCGCTTTACCGTGGGCTCGAAGCGATGATTAACCTGGGTTGTCAACGACAGATCCTGTTTGGATCCGGCTATCCACTTTCCGAACCGGGCGCCGCGCTTTGCGGCCTGTGCTACACCAGCGCCGACGAAAGCAGCCTTGAGGGTATTGCATCCGGAAACCTTCAACGCCTTGTCAATTCTGTACACAGCAATCAAAACACAAAACCAACCGACACACCCGGCCGGGTACCAGCCCAACCCAAAAGCACAAGCAAACTGATCTTGGCGGCAAGGGCAGGCGAACACCTGCCACTGGACAATATCATTGACATGCATGCCCACCTTAGCAGTTGGCTCAGCGTGTCTTTCCATGGCGGCCACGCCGAGGACATGGTGCAGCAGATGGATCAGACCGGAATTGCCAAATCATTCATCTCGCATCTTGCCTGCCTGACCGCCGAACCAAAATGGGGCAATGACCAAGTCATCGACGCCATCAAACGTTATCCCGACCGGTTTGAGGGATATGCCGTCTGTTGGCCCATCGAGGAGGACACCGGCATCAATGAAATCCGCCGTTGCATGGACGCGGGAATGCGCGGGATCAAAATCCATAACGGCCACGGTATACCGTACACGCACGAAGGCTACCGTCCCGTCTGGGAATTGGCGGATAAATACCACCTGCCGGTCCTCCTGCATACATGGGGTGACATGACGGACTACGAATCCATATTCCAGCACTATCCAAACGCCCAGATGCTGCTCGGCCATTCGGGGTGTGTCAATGAAGAACTCTACGTTGAATTTGCGCACAAATACCCAAACATCTACCTGGAGTTGTGCCACTCTTTTTCACGACATGGGATCGTGGAATACCTGGTCGAACAGGCAGGTGCCGATCGCGTCCTCTATGGATCCGATGCTGCCGTGCATTCATACGGCCAACAATTGGGACGGGTGATCTACGCTGATATCAAGGAGGAACAGAAAGAGAAAATACTAAGCACAAACGCAGTCCGACTACTGGATAAAACGCTGGCATACCAGTAGCCACGCCGCAAAGCGCACACGCACCATATTGCATCTGGCACTCATCGAAATGCCTGCGGGAATCAAGGGAAGAATCACATTCAACTCATGACCGGTACCTGCGGCTCGACCGCATGCCAATCAGCACCATTGCGTACAACCGGCCGATATAGCGTATCTCGCTCCACCGGCTCATAGCCTGCTTCAACAATCGTCCTTCGCAGATCCGCAACTGACACCTCCTGATGGGTATCCCCACCACCCACCTTGGTAATGTCATACCAGACGACTGTTCCATCAATATCATCCACACCATAATCCAGTGCCACCTGGCTCAGTTCCAACGTCTGCATAATCCAGAAAGCCTTGACATGATCAAAGTTATCCAACATGAGCCGCGCGACGGCAAACATCTTCAGATCCTCAATACCCGTGGGACCCGGCAGGTGATCCAACTCGGAATCATCCGGAATAAACGGCAATGTAATCACGGTCGCAAAGCGGCCGGCATGCCCCCGGCCAATCGCTTCATCCTGGGCCTCTCTTAAAATTTGAAAGTGATGGATTCGATCCTCCACCGCCTCCACATGACCGTATAGAATTGTGGCGTTGGACATCAACCCAAGTTCATGAGCAATGCGGTGCACGTCGAGCCAGTGATCAGATCGAATCTTTCCCTTGTAGGCCTCGTCATGAACCCGGTCATCAAACACCTCGGCACCACCTCCAGGCAGTGACCCAAGGCCGGCAGCCTTGAGATCCACAAGAACACCGGCCAGATCGTTCGGACGCCGGGCGATGCGGGCCAAGTGCACAATCTCGACCGCCGTGAAGGCCTTGATGTGCACACGGGGAGCCGCTTGCCTGATGGCACTGAGTGTTTCGAGATAATAGCTCCACGGCAGATAGGGATGCAGCCCCCCTACCATGTGAATCTCGGTGGCACCGCCTTCCTGAGCCGACCGTGCCTGCTCGGCAATTTCACTGACAGAATATTCATACGCACCGTCCTGGCCCTTTTTACGGTAAAAGGCGCAGAACTTGCATGACAAGGCACATACGTTCGAATAGTTAATGTGACGGTTGATGTTGTAGTAGGTCTTCCTGCCGTGTCTTTGATGGCGAACATGCGAGGCCAACTGCCCGATGGTCCCGAGATCCTTGCTTCGCAACAGGGCCAGCCCATCGTCAGCGGTCAGGCGCTGACCGCCGTAGACTTTTTCGCTGATGGTTTCGAGCTTGCGATCCATTGTGCACATCATAGCCCCGCATAAAATACCTGCGCCCGATGGTTGACAAAACCTGCACCTGATGAGACTACTATTCACGATGCGAATCATTGGACATGGGATTGATATCGTCGAAATCGCTCGCATTGAGCGGCTGATCGATCAGCACGGCACACGGTTCCTGGAGCGGTGTTATGGAACTGACGAACTTGCGTATGCCGATGGCAAACGGTGCCGTACGGAACACCTGGCCGGGCGGTTTGCCGCCAAAGAAGCAGTCCTCAAGGCGATGGGAACCGGATTGAGCGGTGGGATCCAATGGACCGATGTCCTTGTTCTGCGTAACCCTGATGGCCAACCATTTGTCACCTTGACCGGCGAGGCCCAGCGTATCGCACACGACCTGCAGATCGATGAATGGTGGATCAGCATCAGCCATATTGCCACCCACGCCACAGCCAGTGCAATCGCAGTGGCAACCGATGGATAGATCACGCACAGATGGCGACCTGCATCGTTATCCTAAAAAACTGTCTCGCAGGCTGCCGGGACACCCAAAACCACTGGTATCTGCCTGGATCATCAAGCCCCCAATGATGACGTGCACCATGGAACGCCAATCCGGACCAAATCCATGCCTGCTGACTGACCTGCCGCCGGACATTGTCATTTCACAGGTAAAACAGGCCGGAACCCAAGTCAGGACCCACCACAGATATTGGAGTCAGGACCACTTTTGAGGTAAATTACGGAGGCAATGGCACATCGGACCAAACACACACAGCCACCCTACGAAGTGATGATCGGCGACCAGGCAACGACCGCTGGACCGTCACCCACACAGCCAGACCCAGGTTCACAGGATGCAACTAGCCAGCCTGTATACGGTGAAACCAAATCATCAAGTTCCAGTTCGTGGTCATCCGAGGCAAGCCATCCGATCGTACTGCGAATACCACGCGGCCTTGCCGTGCTGATTATCGGCGGGATCTTCGGTCTTATTTTCCTGGCCTATTGGGTGGGCTATTCACGAAATGTTGCCGTTGCCCAAGACCCGATACCCACGGCAAACGATGGGGTATTACAAGCCCATGATCAGCGGGAAGCCGGGCTGTACTACCATGTACTTGTAACCTACCCCGGTGGCGGCTCGGATATCGAAAAGCAAGCCAGCCGCCTCGTTGGATACCTGCACAAATGGGGAATTGAAACAACCACGGTTGGCCTGGAAAATGGCGGACTGCGTGTAATTGATTTAATGGGATTCAGGGACCTGGCTGGGGAGGCCATCCGGGTCCATGCGGCCAGGCTGCATGAAATAGGCCAGACCTGGAAAAACGAGTACAATGGCCTGCTAGACTTTTCCAAAATGTACGCAGAACAATATACACAGTTGCCAACACGGTGACTGGCAGAACAGGAATGAACCGTCCATGAGCCTAGATCGAAGCCTAAAATCCGCTTCTGGCCTCACGAAACATCGCAATGTGCTCACACGCGCCGAGCGGATCGACAAGCTTACCGACGCCCAGAAGTTCAATCCAGAAGAGGATGATCCACTGGGCCTGCTTAAGGTCGCCAACCGCAAGGTTATAACTGGCGGCAAGTCACCCAAGAAGGCTGCGGCCGAAGGTGAAGGAACCGGACAAGAAGAAACTGCACCACCCGCCGAGTAAACTGCGGGCCCATGCGGCATGTTTGATCCACAGCGATTCATCACTGACCGCCTACGAGCAATTGA
>CAUZIY010000210.1:0-4984 GCA_963579995.1 Phycisphaerae bacterium | reverse complement strand
AAAAAAGAGCGGCGGACCCACCGGGGACGATCAAACCCACGCTATCCACCGGATTAAATCGCAACCCCAAATCAGCACCGTCAATCATGATATTCGGTGGCATATCAGGCCGAATGTGTTCCTGGTATTGCCTTACATGATCGATTGCAACTTCAATCGCCGATCGTAGATCGGAGTCGAGAGCTTGGAGTGCGGCAGCAAGTTCCTCCGGTGACACTTGGAGCCGATTCACATCAAAACCTGGGTCAGTCCATTGCCGCATGTATCGTACAACAGCTTCGTCACCTGAAGATTTAACGTCTTCAATAATCGTGGCAACTGTCTTTGCCGCATCGCCGGTTGTTGACGATGTTTGGCCCAGAAGGTGAAGACGCTTGTCAAAACAGTCACGGCCTTCAGCACTGGATAAATCATAAACCGGTAACATCTATTGTAAGTCCTTATCGAAAAAAAATAACGGCTCACGGAAAATTGGCTGCCAACGCGTCTTATCAGACCTCAGATTTCGAGCATGGCCAAGTCGGCCTGCACCACGGATACAGGCAAACAAGTCATTGACAACACCTAATCCAAGGCCGACGGAGACTGTAGTACATTAATAATCTTACGCTGTGATTCGGTCACACCTGCCAACAACCTGGAATTGGTTGCGACGTCCGGATGTGGCACCGAAGAACCAGCTCGCAGCAACTGTCCGGTTTCACCAAGTGTATCGAGGATATCCGTGCTACTAGTGATTAAAGTGGCCCATCCTTCCCGTATGATCTTGTGACAGCCGGCCGAAGAGGGCGAATCAACACGACCCGGCAGAGCCATCAACTCCCGTCCATGGTCTTCAACACATATCCGTGCGGTGATCAGGGCCCCACTACGCAGCGATGCTTCAATCACCAAAACCCCCAATGACATGCCGGAGATAATCCGATTACGCCGTGGAACATTTCCAGCCAGTACCGGACAAGTCATGGGCAGTTCACTCATGACAGCACCGCAGCCATCAGCAATCTGATCAAAAAAACACGCGTGTTCTTTGGGATAAGGTCGGGCCAAACCACCACCAATAACGGCGATTGCCCGCCCCCCAGCAGCCAATACTGCCTGATGAGCCGCCGCATCGATGCCGTATGCCCCCCGCTGACCACACGAAGTCCCGCCCGGCTTGACAACGTGGCCAATCGAGCAGCCTGCACGCGACCATATTGCGTGCAGCGCCGGGCACTAACCACGGCAAGACTCACTGCATCACTTTCGACAGTCTGTCCCTTGACGAAAAGCAGAGGGGGTGGATCAGGAATATGTCGTAACAGTCGAGGATACTGATCATCATCCTGTGAATAGAGGCTGACACCGTGCTCCTCGATAAGTTGCTTCTCCAGCACCAGCGATTCATCCGTCTGTGAACTATCAATCTGGGCAAGAACCTTTGTCATAGTTTTCGGGCCAACATCCTCCACCGCCACCAGATCGCCTAACGAGGCATTTATCACCGCTGCTGGCGACCCAAACGACTCAAGACAACGACGAATAAGCGTTGTCCCTAGACCAAGCACCAAACTCAGTCTCAACATCTCTTCGTTGTAGGTTGATACAGTCACGGCCAATCAGTTCAGGTTAGTGGCAAGTGTTACCAGTCCTCGTTGGTTCATCATGCGTATAAACGTGGCGACAGCCAAATCTGCTTCGTGTGAATTAACATGGTAGACCTCGGAAAAATGCTGAGAGATAGTACGAACACTGGTTTTTCCATCACACATATTAAACACCTCAACGCCAACTGCATCCAACTCAATCGTGCGGACCGACGATTTGCGGCGCATTAATTTCTGAACACCCCGTGGATAAAACACAATCTGAATCCGTTCCCCACCGTTATCGGTTGCTTCACGATTAATCGTCTTGACCGCTTTCGGCTTGAGTTCCTCAGCCTGCTGAGGTGACAACTTGACCACCTTTTGTTTGCGGCGTTTAAATACCATGACCACTCAAACCCATTGCACTGTTTGGCGCTGCCCAATGTAAGCCTTCGACAAGAGCAGCCATCCGTGAATCGGGATCGTCTGCGTGCTGAGCCACCTGAAGCAGAATCAGGCGATTATGCAATGGATCGTGGATCAGATAATTAAGCTGGTGTTTGGGCTGAAACCACTGAAATATCTTCAGCGGCCCCTGCCGAGAGGCACGATGCGCCAGACCATCCCCCCATTGAGTCTCAATGGGCTGACAATCAACCGCTTTAGGCAACTTCGTTTTTCGATTTCGGTCATCACGCTGCTGATCAGCCATCAGGTGTGCCATCCAACGATGCATTGACTGCCGTTTAAGTGCCAGTTCAGCTGGATAAACCTGCCGAACGGTTACCGATGACCGAAACCTGCCACTTGGCGTCTTGTCGACAAGACGCAGTTGGATATCCCCCAACCGAAGTATTGCTTTTTCAAGTCGCAGATCAGTTGGTGCAACAAAACTGCATCCATAGCAAGACCATCTTTGGGGCTCATCAGTCGCCTGGTCAACCAATGACGCTGAAATAGTTTGTACCAGAGCATGACGCTGGTCCTGATCTTCGTGTTTATAAATAATCTCAAGAACACGACTGGATAAAGGTGCATATCCAACACATCGGGTGATCCCCTTGCTGGTGTCATCAACGCTTTTTAATGGGCGAAAACTATTGTTATCAATTTCCGTAACTGCCATTGTTGCTCGGTCAACTGCCTTTTTCGCAAGGCCTTTGAATAGACGACGCTTCACTTTTTCTTCCGGCCGCCTTTTGGGAGCCGGATACCAGAACAAATCCAGACCAGATTGGCCGGCATCCGAAAGTCCGATCATCCCAAACTGGGCATTGCCATCTATTTTCGACAAGCGCAGTGAGGGCGGGGCCATCAAGCTCCAACCACACCAGGCAAGGGGCTCCAGCAAATCACCGACAGCCGAATGAGTCTTGTAGTTGTTATCGTTCACAATTGTGGTAATGCCATCTGTCATCTGATGGTTTCATCACTTGGTTTAGACACCCAGGTCAAGGGGCCTCCTTCAGAGGAGGCGGAAATTGCGACAGAACATTTTCCACCATGTACGTCGCGGGGGCAAAAAAGTGGCAATACATACTAGACATTATATCGATACACGCTTGACCAATATGGTCAATCTTCATCAGATGTCAGCCCAACTGTAGAACCACCATGCACGAACCAGTCATGAACACATCACGTTTCCCAATCCCGACAAAACGACCAACGACCTGATTACGCTTATCTCACACACGATATTCGAAGCTCTTTTTCAATTTTCTCCCAAACCATAGTAACCGAGACTTGGCGAATTACTGACTGATCATTTCGGTGACGGCGATACCTGACTGATCCACCAACACCGGCAGGACAAACCACGCTGTCTGAACGCTGGTATGGCCCCACAAGTTGCGGATTGGTTGGCCCGAAAATGGTAACAATCGGCCGATCAAAACCAACTGCCACATGCAGTGGTGCCGAATCATTACACACAACAAGCCGGCTCCGACTGATTAGCGCCATCATCTGCCCTACCGTCGTCTGCGGGCAGATGGCATGGTGAACCATCGCCTTTTTAAGTGGTGATATGTATCGCTGTTCAGCCGCCGAAGCCAGCACAATAATCTTCGCTTCATACTGGTCAACGAGGCGGTGGGCAACGTGCAGGTAACGTCCGATCGGCCAGCATTTGCAGCGCCAGCGTGCAGTAGGTGCGATGATGACATAGGAATTGCCCAAGCCGATGTGCTTGGCAAGAAACTTATCAAGCCACTGTTGGTCATCGGGATCCAGGTAAAGCCGCATGTCATACTTCGGGGTGTAACCGGCCGCCCGCAAAAGTTCCTGAACCTGATCAACTGCGTGAAGTGCTCGATCGATTGGGAAACGACGGTTGTAGGCCAGGTACCCGAACTCTCGGGCATTTGCCATACCAACACGATGGGCCGCACCTGTGAGCCGGGCCATCATTGCTGATCGCAATAAACCCTGAAGATCAATCACGGTATCGTATTGCCCCTGCCGCAAGTCCTGGACCCACTGGAAGATTTCCGCCACGACCCGTGGCTGCCGCCACCACAGAGCAAAACGCCGACGCGGAAATGGAACGACATCATTGAGTGCCGGGTGATGGCGAATCGCATCCACCAGTTCTTCATTGATCAACCAGTCAATCTGTGCATCAGGCAGGGCAGCGCGTAGCGTAACCAGCGCCGGCACGGTCCGCACCACATCACCCAGGGCGGTTGGGCGAACCAATAAAACACGTTGCTGACTATCACCGGGTTTAGTCGTTGCCATTGGACGATACTATAGAGTGCATGATCCTGTTGGGGTGAGACGACCGTGAAGATCGCGGCCCATAGCAGCAGCAATGCTTACATGATACTCAAATTAGGTGAAAAGCCGCCCCTGCGAATACAATCAGGCGCCAAGACCGAGCGGTGGGCCCGGCATCTACCTGAGTAGTATTTGGGCTACCCCCCAAAAAGGCTCCTTGAATGCCAAAGGATGATACCCCTGCATTCAGATCAACCCTGCCGGGTAAACGGTAACTGAATAAACGTACTAGGAAATGGGCAGGCAACCATGCCGACCGCTTTTATCTCCGACATCCACAGCAACTTCGAAGCCTTACAGACTGTACTGGCTGACATTGAGCAACGAGGCATAGAGCACGTGGTCTGCCTGGGAGACATCATTGGTTACGGACCTAACCCACGAGAGTGTATTGATGCGGTCATTGAACGGTGCGAATGGTCGCTGATGGGGAATCACGACTTTGCAGTTCTCTATGAACCAACCAGTTTTAATGCCAGCGCAGAAAGCTCTTCCTTTTGGACGAGGCGGGAGTTGGAGTTGGAACCAGACGACATGCTCCGGCGACGTCGCTGGCAGTTTCTTGGGGGGCTACGAATCCGCGATTCATTCAATGGTGCAATTTGTGTTCACGCTTCACCGCGTCGACCAAT
>CAUZIY010000209.1:0-5005 GCA_963579995.1 Phycisphaerae bacterium | reverse complement strand
ACACGACCACGCCATGGGACACGGGAACGATCAATCTCGATGGCGGAGTACTCAATACCGGCACATTGGATCTGACTGAAGGTGTCTTTAACATGATCGACGGCCAACTGCATGCCAGCAATGTTCTTGGTGATCTAGACAACCAAGGCGGTGTCGTGGCCCCAGGCAACAGTGCCGGGATGATGACCATTTTCGGAGACTATGTTCAACACGCCGATGCCACACTGGAGATTGAGTTAGGGGGAACCATTCGTGGCAATGAATACGATGTTATGGTTGTCGATGGGAACTTAACCCTTGACGTTTTGGCAATTGGCGGCTTTGAACCCCAAGGGGGTGACATGTTCGACATTCTTGATTTTTCACCAGAGGACCTGAGTGGTTCGTTCAGTGCAGTGAACTTGCCTGCGCTGACATCTGGGTTGACTTGGGATAACTCTGGTCTTCTAACAACTGGTCAATTACGGGTACTGGAAATGCTGTTGGGCGGTGACGCGAATGGCGATAGTGTCGTGGACGTGGCTGACCTTGGTGTTTTGGGTGCCAATTTCAATCAGTCGAACATGACCTTTGCTGACGGTGATTTCAACGATGACGGCATTGTTGACGTAGCCGACCTTGGCATCCTCGGTGCCAACTGGAGCGCATCGCAAGCAACAGGCAATGCATCGGCCTTGGTTCCTGAACCCACAACTCTATCCCTTCTTGCAATGAGTGTGTTGATGGTTGGGCGAAGGCGGCGAGTCTGACGGAGGGTCAATCACTCCTCCCCTTCAGTCAGCGTGAGGATGGCGTGTCGTCGTTTCTTGGACATCGTGGCTAGTGCGATGACGTGCCTGGTCATCGCATCACGATCAACATCTTCCAGCTTGGCCAGTTCCCGCTCGATGGCGGTCGATTGCGCGTCGGTTTGGCCTGACTGCTGGGGCTAGTGCTGGGCGCATGCCTGTGGATCTTCGGTGCCCGTTGCACGCAGAGGGATGTTGGGCATGACTTCAACGGCGCGGCGGACCTGATCGTTGTTGGCTCTCTGATAATACGGCTGAAGGGTACGTTCATTTTGGTGGCCGGTCACACGTTTGGCGATGCTTGACACGGTGCCTGCATGATCAAGCCAGGTACCACAGGTCCGTATGCATCGCGTTGTTTGGCTGCGCAAGCTATGGTGCGCCTCACCATTCAATCTAGGTCACCATCCATGGCCAATAATCATCTTACCGTGGAATTCGCCACACAAGCCCAGCATCTAATTCGCGCCATCGATGGTCATTATCCACAGCGTGCCATTTGATCTGCATCTGCCAATCCACGTGACCGTCCAGGCACACCACATTGGCACCAGCGAAATGCCGCTCGCCAATCGGGAAATTCAGCTCCTCGCGAAAGTCCGGCAGCATATCCAGCGAACTCGGCGTGTTGTTGCGCGAGTTTTGAATGGGTGCCGTTCGATTAATTAAGGCCCAGTGACTGAATTGCGTGTTGGTTCCGGGAAAGGAGAATGCATTATCACCGTCAGTAATAATGTTGCTTGGAAACTTGACGAACGACTTTTTCCGATAAAACCAATTTTTCGCATCGACTGAGGCTCGCCATTGGCTACCAAGAAACTGGTTGTTGTTGCCATAGGGGACCAAATTTGACCGGTTGCTTTGCGCGTGCTCGAACGAACAAGCCTAGCGTAGTCGCTATTACCCGTTAACGCGTCTTGCCCTCTCCATGAGGGACATGTCAATCCCTGATTCGTGTTAAGGATATTCGCGATGGCGCTACTGGATGGGTCTAGGTAGGAATTCATCAATGAATTGAGTTCTACCCAGTTCTTTTCCCAGTACCACGTGCCATCGGTATGGACCACCAACTTTGACCGGTGATGGTCGTCATACCACATCTCGTAATAGGGTATCCAGTCATCCCACTCACCAACATAGCTTTCCATCGCAATGCCCATCTGTCGCAAATTCGTCTGGCAAGCAATCTGTTCACCAGAATCTCGCGCCTTTTCGATCGATGGCAGCAACATGCCGACTAATAGTGCGATGATGGAGATTACCACGAGCAGTTCGATCAGCGTAAAGCCGTAGAAATTGTTTCGAGTCATGCCGGTTAACTACATTCGACTGGTTGCGGATTGCTTACAGACTGGGGTCAATTACTTCTCTTCTTAGGTCAGCGTGATTATCCGTCTCGTTTCTCAGAAAACAAATATCTGAAAATTTGCGTGCGGCCTTACCCACTAACCCCCATCCGGGTATGGGACCCAAGAGAGGACAGGGGGCGTCCTGCTGCACTGCGGAAGTCTCATCTGTTCGATACCACCTTGACCATGACCACGATGCCTGCGCGAACGGCTTCGGGAAGCAACGGCCAGGAATAAATTATCTGTTGCAGGATAACATCAATACCCTTATTTTGCGTCTGACTGCTGGGGTATGCGCTGGGGTTTGGGTTGTCGCTCTCAGGAGTGCTTGATGAGTAATGACTTGCGGGAAGTCCCACCTGACTCTGGATCAGGAGGTTGGAGGTTCGAGTCCTCCCGGGCCAGTTCCTGCATGTCTTCGCATTAAGTTGCATAGCGTCGCAAATATCCATGTCTTTACAGAACTTATGAACGTCATCGGTTTCTTCAAGCCCACCAATATCATCGCACGGTGATACGCTGTGTCGCATTGGTTCGCGTGCTGACTGCTGGGGAATCTGCGGGGGGTGGCCATTGGTGCCCGTAGCGGCAGGGTAGTTGGCTCACCGTCGAGCATTGCAGGAAACCGTGCCACCGTTTCCGCCTCCTGCCCGGGAAACAGGTGCCCGTAGGTATCCATCGTTAAAGTGATCGACGAGTGTCGCATGACGGCTTGGACTTCTTTTGGGTTAGCACCGGACCTGGCCAGCCACGCTGTTGCCGATCCACGCCGAGGTACTTGCCTACAGAGCGGTTCAAAGCCCATTTGGTCAGGATCGATGAGCAAGGGCTGGGGGCGCGCTTGCATACCCCAGTCCCCACCGGACTCGTGGAAGACAGGAGGTGCTTAGAAAGTCCCCCCGGCCACCGTAGTTGGTCCATATAGAATCAACTTTCCTATCCGAGACACGGTTCCTCATTTCATGTCCGGCCTTCAATGGACACGTGTTATTTTGAGCTGTCTTTATCCTGTTATTGACAGGTACGACGATTGTAATCTGCACGCCTTTGACCGGTCCTTACGGGTATAATCGCGGCGATATCTACGGTCCCTCAAAAGAATATTGGGTCAAGGGCCGTCAATCTCATACTCGGATTCGGAGTGACCATGGATAAGAGAACCCTTTGCCTATTCATACTGCTTATGCTGGCATCCATCTGCCCGGGTCAGGTTTGGGTTGTTGGTAACCACACCGGCGATACCGATCCGATAACCGAAGGCTGGAACAAAGTCCTGCATTCCACGGCAACCCATCCGGCGTCCGAAGGGCCGCTTTCTCCCGACCCCGATTTTTCAATGGTTCGCTCGTGGCGGATTGTTTCCGGCGCCGCAGGGGATGGGAAGGGCGGAGAACTTGCCTACAAACGCCATTTTGCGACGCAAGAAGAATACGAATTCATCATGAGCCGAAGTTGGAAGCTGTCAGTCCGATGGCGTTTGAAAGAACACAAACACAACTTTGCCAGCAGCAACTTCGTAGGCATCAGGCTAACCAACGGCTGGTACCAGATGCGGCTGGGGCATGGAAAAGTAGAAGACAGAGCGGTCATGCTATTGGCTGACGGTTATGACGACAAGAACCCTATCGAACTTGGTGACGATGGATATTACACAACCGCATTTCTATATAACCCCGATACTTCCACGGTGGATTTCTATGTCAACGATGTATTGACACGTTCAAATATTACGCGGTCAAGCGCTAAGACCGTACCGGCGACAGAAGGATTCTTTGGATTTGGCGTCGGGGGCATCGGCGACGATTCCGAGGGTGTCGCAGCCTATGCCAATGTTCGGTTTGAAACGATCGGCGGACAAGCCAATCCAAACCGACCGTCGAATTTCGGCCTGCGGTGGACGTGGAAAAACCCATTAACCCTGATGGGCTTGACACAGCGAACACCTCCGATGGCTGACACCAGGTACCGAGACGCCGGTTTTAACGCGGTTCTGGCGTTTAAGGACAAGGACAACGGGCGTGTTTTTGAACACGCACATAAGATTCAGAACTTGCCTTGGCACTCTTATCTGGGCGATGGGAGAGAACTCGATGCCAATCTAATCGCGGATATCAGAAGAAGAGTTGACGGGTATCCCGGCTGTGCGGGCATCTCGATGTGGGACGAGAATTGGCGCACGCAAATGTTCGTGTACCGGCGTATTGTGGCATGGCTGCAGAGGGAATATCCCCATTTGCTGGCTTACAGCGCTTCCTTATATTGCGCGCCCCATCCGATAGACAGCGCTTGCCAGAAGACACACAAATACTGGAATGGCTGTCTTTTGGGAACCACGCCTTCCGGATGGGATTATGAAGATTACCTAAGGGATCACATTGGAATTGTTAACCCTGATGTCTTGGTAATCAATATTTATCCATGGAAATACGAACCGGTTCACGATGTCGAATACATGCTGTATGGCCGATACTTTCACACCCTTGAATCCGTCAGAGACGTCGGTACAGAATCGCAAGTGCCGTACTGGGGTTTTGTACAGGCCATGGAGCGAAAGGACCACTATCTGCGGCCCAGTGAATCAGATATGCGGATGCAGATATTCACCAAGTTGGCTTACGGTTTTACCGGGATTCTATATTTCACATGGGACCCGGTTTGGCAAGGCAGTTTGCTGAAGTTCAAAGATACCGACGAGAGCGAGTACGTGACCACGGGCCTGTATGATTATGCCCGGTTGATCAACAGGGAAATAACAAACTTAGGCAAGTCTTTGCCACTGCTTGAAAACACCGGGACCAGATATCTCGCGGGGCGGCACCTGACCGGCGGCAAATCGGCCGAGAACACCTATCCCTACAAAACCACGGC
>CAUZIY010000208.1:0-5040 GCA_963579995.1 Phycisphaerae bacterium | reverse complement strand
CCAACCACAAGGTCCAGTTTGCCGTTGTTGTTCCAATCCACAGCCACCTGATGGCTGAGCAAACCGATATCGACGGGGCGGCCATCGGCATGCCGCGCCAGGCCATGACGCTCAAACATGGGCTGATTGTCATCCCCCACGTTGGCGTACAGGATAATGGTCCCATCACGGTGGCCCAGGATAAGATCTTTTCGGCCGTCACCATTCCAGTCAGCAAAGACAGGGCAGGGATACATCAACGTTTCGATACCGGGAATCTCAATGCCGGGTTCAAACAGCGGCTCGCCCTGCTTGCCTGTATTCTTGAACAGGAAGAGCTTCCCCACGATGTTGCCGACCACCAGGTCAAGCGTTCCCGTGTTATCCCAGTCTACAAGTTCGGGGTAAGCATAGTTATCAACATCAATCGGCCCGGATTCTGTTTGCAGAAATGAAACATCTGACATTGCAAAGGCAAGCGAGCCGTTGGCTGCACGGTTTGGCGCAAATGCAACCTGCCCTCCATGGTTACCCAGAACCATGTCGGGGAACCCGTTACCCGTCAGATCGCCAAATGACATTTTGGGATTAAGCTGTACGACAAATGGCTCACCCGTATCAACGGCCTTTAACCGGTGGCCGCGACCAAACACAGGATCGCTGTCGACATTTTCATTGAGAAACACGTAGATGAACCCGTCGTGATCGCCCACAAGCAGATCCTTGCGGCCATCGCCATCCACATCAATCACGTAGGGATAACTCTTTAGACCAACGCCGAGCACACGGTCCTCAAAAATACCCATGGTTTCAAACAACCCCAGCCGCCCCTTTTTGACAAACTGGTTTTCCTCACTGTATGCACTGGGAGCCGTGGCTGGAATATCCAACCCAGCAATGATCTGACGCAGCCTGCCAAGCTTTCGGGGGTACTGCGATGCCATGTAGGTCGCAACATTGATATTTACCAGCGCATCACGAACAATCTCATCGGCCTCAGTTGGAATAGCCGTACCATGGTTACGCAGTTCTTCAACCATCCCCGCAACCAGCCACAGTTGTTCAATACTCATCTGTAGATTAGGCATGGGAAGTTAGCGCGATGAAGGGAAACGACATGCTCGAAAATCCAGGTAACACGATGTTTACCGCAGGAAACCCGATAACCAACCTTGACATCAACGACCGATGAGCAGGAGGAAATATTCCCGCTAAAAGTCAATTTCACATTCCCACAAATAACCAGACCGGTCCGGCACATCAGTCTCAGCCACATAAACGGTATTTTCACCCATAAGTCTCAAATCATGAACGCGGAACAGCGTCAGCCCCGTTTCCGTATCAACCAGCGGCCCAAGATGATGCACCGACCCATTGTCGCGATCATAGGCAAACAACACTGAATCATTATCATCACCCATGCAACCCAACAGCAACGAATCCTTCCACACAATCAATCCGGGCAATCGGGCTGTCGGCGCAGGCTTGGCCAAGTAGGTGACCTCGGCCGTTTTTGGGTCAAGACGGCACAAGGTTCCGCCACAGGTACCAATGTACAGATAGCCATCGCCACCGTTGATCATCGTATCAACAGGTCCCGCACCCGCATACATGCGACTGCTATCGGCCTTGGCATTTGGAACACTATGATGAAACCAGGTCATCTCATCAGCATCAGGATTATATTTATATAGGAAATGTTCGTTCTCATTCCAGGTGCCCCAAAAGCACCCGCTGTCATCAATGGCACTGATATGGGTAATGGATCCAACATAGCCGAAGTTCTTGGTCTTACCTGTTTTCAGATCGTAGGAAAATGCGTTGAATACAGGATAGGTCTGCCCATAAATCAACTGCCGCTCATCATCAAGAGAGATCGTCTGGATATAATCATGTTCAACCGGAATGGCGAATTTCTCCGCATGATCACTGCCTGGTTTAATCTTGAATAATGCCCCGCCAGGCGCTTGTTTTCTCTGACTCACACTGTGCAAACACGCAGTCGCTCCGTAAACAGTGCCATCCGACGCCAACTCAAGGGATCGATGCACCTTGACCTCAAACGGTTCGGCAATCTCAGGGTAGTGCAGTGATTCAAATTCCTTCGACTCGGTATCAAACCGATACAACACATCCGTATTGTATGCTGTCAATCCACAATACAGTTTGCCATCTCCCGGATGTGGCAATAGGCAGACAAATGCAATGTTGTTATCAAATATATCCGGATGGCTTTCCCTGGTCGGCAACTCGTACACATCGGACATCACTATGTCCGATTGATGATCACGAAGAATGTAATGTTTGATGTTTTTGATCATTCATAGGCACCCGTAATCCTCAGTTTAACCTGATGACCCACTGCCCCCAAAAGACAGTCAAAACAGTGGTCCATGCAGCGTCTGCTTGGCACTGCAAACCGCGTAAATTCCAAGTCGACGCAAGGGACTCGGTTGATTGGCAAAAACCCCTAAAACAACTTGTACCCAAGCATCCCAATCAGATGCAAATTCACAAGCAATCCAGCTGCACCCTACGCCAACGCGGAGTTTGGCAGGGAAACTACTCGCCAACCACCGACATGTCAAAATCTTGACCGAGCCCAACAAAGACACGATCCGGGGGATTAATCCCCCACCGATTAATTGAACTCCACCACGATCGCCTTCAGTTCACAGTCTCCCGGCACAACCAGCGGTATACAAATCTCGCCCTTACTGTCTTGCTCAACTAAGCCAGTCAAGTCCTCATCGGCCCACAACTCACGCACGGCCGCTAGCTTCCCACCTGCGGGAAGGTTAATGAGCAGGTTGGTCTCGAATCCGATGGCTCGATAGGGAAAGACGATGGCAATAATGGCTTGATCGCAAATGACTGGCAACAGTTCCATGGTGGGAACGTCACGCATATCCCACGGTCGAACTCTGCCGTAGTCATTGGGCGCCGGGAAAGGATCGAGACGTGCTGCCGGACGGGCGGGACTAAGCCATCGCAGTAAGTTTCGAATAAGGTCGACCCCACCGGTAAGCTGACGAATCGCGGAGTGGTGGCCCTTGGGGTTATAGGTATGGAACGGCAAACCAGCCAGCCAGGCTTGACGTCCGCCGTCCGCCGTCCGCCGATTCGGTCAGCACGAGCCGGGGTGTGCCATCAACGGTCCCCAGGCTATTGCCTTCGGGTCCGGACCACTGGACGCGAGTCTGAAGCATGATGGGTCTTCGCACATCCTTTAGGACCGGATGATCACCTTCCACCAACAGTTCAAAATCACCCTGCTCGAACCGGCTCGGTGGTGGACAACCGCCTTGCCCACACCAGGGTTCTTGGGGCATGTTGCCTGATCCAAAGCACTCCTTCACCACGTCTAGCGACCTGTTGCACGGCATCTAGTTGCTGCTCGGTCAAGCAGTGGACATCGGGCATGACCAGCGGGCCATGCAACTGGTCGGCGGCATCCTCCAGACGCTGATCCCAGAACCATCGCCACCCCATGCCCGTATGAAACATCACATCCGAAAATTGGGTCAGACACGAGTTTCCCCACTTGCTTTCGGGGTGTCCGCGAACTTCTGATTGATGCGGCTGAATGGCCGTCGAAAAGAAGTAAGGCTTACCGCTTTCGAAGTAGGGCTGTAACCGTAACGTATCCACAAACCCCTCGGTAAAACCAGGAATGATTTTCATCAGCTCGTAGTTGTAGGGCGTGACCGTGTCGGCCCCCATGGCAAAAGGAATCAGTCCGGCCAGCAAACCATCTTGGCGCCCCATCGGCGTTGTCTTGATCGAGGGCATGTAGGCTTGCGGCAACATATTGAAATGCGTGTCAAGACAGACGCCGGCCAAGGCCCGCGACCCTTCAGTTAATATCCGACGGTGCGGTCTGTAGGGCATGACGTTGAAGTTGCGGAAGGGATACGGATTAGTAGCCAGCATGTCCAGCGTCTGAGCATCGCGGGCCAGGCTGATGCCGCCACGCCACGGGTTCTCAGCAAACCCCGCCCACTTCACGCTGTGCTGAATACCGACTTGCACATCAGGTCGCAGTTTCTTCAATTCAGCCCGCAACTCGGTATGTAACGCGGTCCAAGAATCCATCCGAAACTCCATCCAGCGCCACCAGAGCTGATCGTCAGGATCAATGAGCGCCTCGGGAGGAGGACTGCCCGTCAGCAATTCGAACTGACCGCGGCAATAATCACAGTAACAGCCAACCTGAAAATAGAGGTCGAGCATCCCCTCATCATTTAACTGGACTTCCCGAACACCCGGCCACGTAACCGTCTCGCGTAACAGATCCAAATAGTCCGCCTTGTTCTGCGGTTGAAAGGGGCATATCGCCCGCGTGTTCATGGCGGCCAGGGGTGGCCGATCATGGCACGCTCCGGCTCCCGATGAACGAGCGGCTCCTGGCCTTTGATGTACAAGGAAAACAGCACCACATCCAGGCCGCGATCATGAGCCATTTGCGTCATCTGCCGGGCATCATCGATCAAAAAGTGCCCATAATTCTGCCCACCCTCTTCTTTAATCCACAAATTAATGTCCGTAAAGCCTTCATCAATAAGGGTGTCAAGGGTTTGGGGATTGAAACTGAGATGAGGAGCCTGCAGACAGGCAACACGCCGTAGTTTTCGATCAGGTTGAGTCATAATGAGATCGCCCATTCTGTAGTTAATGAGACGGTAATTATTTTTTCAATAGCTCGCATCAATCTAATTTGAAAATTTCCCAATATAGTTCTAAGGATGTGTGAAAACGAGTAGAAGTCAAACCATTGCGTGGACACGATACATGACATCCCCAATGCAGACAGTCAAGCCAACGAGCCCAAATTTGCGAACTCTTGTTTCAAAGACAAATAAAAGCGTTGATATTGACGATGCCTCCGTGCATAATCCCGAGCCTTGACCCGGTCGGGACTAAGGGTTTCCACCTGCTTAACCACCGCCCGACATGCCTGGGGCACACTACGCCACCAACCAATACCCACGCCAGCGAGAATCGCCGCCCCATAGGCAGGCCCCTCCTCAGCGGCCACCATTGCAACCGGCTTGTTGTAGA
>CAUZIY010000207.1:0-5045 GCA_963579995.1 Phycisphaerae bacterium | reverse complement strand
CGTCGATTTCTGAGATCTGGCGCTTGATGGCTTTCCAGCGACGGTTGATGGCCGGCCGGAAGCGGTAAGAACGCGGTGTCCCAATATGGTGGTCGTTCATGTGGAGAAAAGTAAATGGACTGAATTTGCTCATATCAAGACCTTATGGGTTTCCCCATGGATTGAATTTTTGCAGGATATCTTTAATCGTAGCCAATCATTATTTTATTTGCACCGGTGATCCTGCTCGATGTATCCATACGCCAGATCATAATATTCGACGGTCAGCAGGCAGAAATAGTTTGTTCCGAACACGAGTAGGGCGATGTCTGACGACTTGAAGTGGTTCTCGAACCATCCGTGAAGTCAGAGTGAGCGTTGACGTCACCTTGTCCCTGGCAGACTTGGAGATTGCATGCGTTCCCACTTAGGCTTTCGGATTCATGTGCTCCAGATCGCTTGTTGTCCCGTACTCACGGGGAACGGGCCACGGGTTTTCATCAGGCAAATCAGCGGCGAATAGTGATGCTTGTTTTAGATAGATACGCACACGGACATGTGGAGGTCGAGTTGCGGCCAAACCAGTGGCTTGTGCGATCGTACGATCACCCCATCGAACGGAAATATCCAAGCCATTGTTGTCCTCAATGGCAGTGCAATCGGTTCGTGAAAATCCTTCAATGGTGGCGCCGTCATAGTCAACCAACTCCACTTCAACCTGACCGTGGGTGGCGTCGACATTGAGTTTAAGGTCGCTGTCTTCCACAACATCCAGCGGTTTAGTCTCGATAATACCATCAAGATGGAGTTTTCGCGGGCGTAACGCTTGAAATCGATCACGGGGGAGCTGTGCGACGCCGATGCGAAAATTTGACGTTCTGGGTGATTTCTTGTTCCACGCAGGCATGTTACCCCGACCTTTGTTGGTCGCATCGTAGAAAAATAGCATTTGGTCACCGTTGTAAACGATGCTGTGCTGTGTCACGAGCCAGGCGCTATCCCATTGGTTCGGAGCGCCAAGTGGTAGAAATGTCTGACGATTGGCCACGCGGTCCCAATGAAAGCCGTCACGGCTGACGATCAGTTGGGTATCGGTAGCCGCTTCTTCCATCAGTAAATTGTGTTCTTCTATCCAATGGTACTCCAGCACGTTCATGAGGCTGAGAAGTCCAATGAACTGGCCGCCACGCCGGGTGACGGCCATCTGCTGAATCTGTCCAAATGGATCATTATCGCCTTCATCGCATCGCAATATCTCAATTGGGTCTGACCAATGCTTGAAGTCCCTCGACACAGAGGCCCGCACGTAACGGACATGTGCCGATTCAGCGTTCGGTTCCCATTGATTGGGATCAAATGGTTGGGGTTTACGGTTGCCACGTAAGTATGCGATGTACCGCCGATTGACCTCGTCCCACACAATCGAGATTGGACAATCCGCCTTACCCGGTATTGCCAGCCGTCCCTTGGGAGGTGACCAAGCGATCCCGTTCGGGCTTGTCGCCACAAAGCACCAGCGTTTGGCTCCCTGCATGACATCGGTCAGTTCGGGATAGTCACGAACGTAGGAGTTAAACATCAGCAATAAACTCTCATTTGGATCATCACTATGGTGATTTTTAATCACACAGGGCACGGCAACGGTCGGCTTTGGTCCAAGTACAATGTTCGTAGGCGATACACCACCATAGGGTTGATCGCTGACCATCATTCTTTTCCAGTTAAAGCCATCATCACTCTCTGCATAGCACAGCATTTTGTCAGATTGATGCCCCTTAGCACCAGCGTGATACCAAATGCGAAACCCGCCACCTTCACGGGGTAAAACATTGCCGTAGACGGCCACAAAGCTCGCCTCCCAAGAATGCTCACCTTCGAGAATTGGGTTGCCTTCAAATTTGCGAGGCGGATTCAGTTGGCGATCAATGTTGTGCTCCCAACTGATGCGATGGCGATCAAGAAACAACTCAACGTTGGACATAACCCGTATTTTATCCAAGATCTACTTTGTTTGGTTAAATTGATAATAGGGTACCCGAAAAATGTCCCACACTTGATAATTTATTGAATCAGTTGCAGCTATGTATTAAGCGAAAACCCAAGGACTATTGCGAATGTGTCTTCAGTTGGATTATCTGGATTATTGAACGTGTTATATGCAGCTGTGCGTAGGAGGCCATGGCCGCGGTTGGTCACGCTGCTCCAAGAAGAGGTGTTGGCCCTATGTCAGGCTCGCCGCCTGCGTCCAACCATTACACACTCATTGCCAGAAGCGATAGCGTTGCAGGTTCAGGGACCGAAGCGGACACATTGCCTGTTGCCTGGCCTGCGGTCCAGTTGGCGCCGAGGAGATGCCAAGGTGCGGGGGGGGACAGCGTGCAGCTAGGGCTTTAACGGACGACCATGTTTGTCTTTGAAATTGCCAGTGACAATCATAACGAAATCAATAAGGTTCCAGATGCCCAGGCCGCCTAGGGTAAACAACATGAGGATTCCAGTACCGATTTTGCCAACATAAAATCGGTGAATTCCAAAGGCTCCCAACAAGACACATAGCAAAACCACTGGGACAAATCCCTTATCGCTTTTTTCTGCGCCATTATCCATTGTTAGTCTCTTTTTACAGTCAAAGGTTTCATTCAGCTACGGCTGTCCTGGATACTTGATTATTAATCCATTTCCATCCTTTTGCAACCCAACCAAGAGTCGATAAGTTACATAAATGGTATGGGCCACATCAATAAGACAGCATAGCATACCAATGCCGATAAAGAACGGATTTCCCGAGAAGCTCAAGAGCACTATGGCCATAATAAACAGACCAAGGTCGAAGCACCCATGGAGAAAATTTGCAATATAAAAATGGTGGATACCGACAACCCCAAAGATTGCCGATAAAGCAACCGCTACTGCATATGATTTAGGCGATGTCCGTTCGGTATCTAAATTTTGCATTTGAAGTAGCTTTCAGGAATCCAGTGCAAGAGGCTGATCGGTTATCGCTATTTTATATGATCAGGATCTCGGAGTTATTTGACAACACTTCCATGTTAAGATCTATGGATACGAAAGTTACACCCACCAGCACTCCCCACCACCCAGAAACCACCTCGCAGAGGGTCCATGGGACATGGGCTGTCTCCACCCTAGGGGGTGGGGGTTAGCAGATCAGCCTGCACACAAAATTCCAGATAGTTTTTCCTGGAGGAACGAGACGGATCCTCACGCTGTCCAAAGAAGAGGTGTAATTGCCCCTGCGTCAGGCTTGCCGCCTGTGTCCAACCAACAGCACACCCATTACCAGAAACGATAGCGTTGCTGGTTCAGGAACTAATGCGGACGCGTTACCTGTTGATTGCGAAGCGGTCCAGTTGGCACCAAGAATGCCAAGGTCTGCCACATCAACAATGCAGTCATCGTTGAAGTTGCGGTCAGCAAAGACCATGTTCGACTGATTGAAATTGGCACCCAAAACCCCAAGGTCCGCCACGTCCACGACACCATCGCCATTCGCATCACCGCCCAATAGCATTTCCAGTACCCGCAATTGACCAGCCGTTAGAAGATCAGAGTTATCCCAAGTCAACCCAGATGCCAGCGCAGGAAGGTTCACTGTACTGAACGCACCGCTCAGGTTCTTTGGTGAAAAATCAAGAATGTCGAACATGTCACCAGCTTGGGGTTCAAAGCCACTAATTACCAATACGTCAAGGTTGCCGTCAAGGGTCAAGTTCCCATCAACAACCAGCATTTCATGCCCATTACCCCGAATGGTTCCGCCCAGTTCTATTTCTAATGCGGCATTCGATCGCTGTACATAGTTTCCAGAAATTGACGTCATGCTGGAACTATTACCGGGTGCCACAACACCCCCCTGGACGTCTAGATCGCCAATGATACTATCGGCGTGCAGACGCCCGTCGAGCATGTCAAATATGCCTTCCGTTAGATCCAGCGTGCCGGCATCCAGTATTCCACCATTCAGATTCACGGTTCCCGTAGACCATAGTTTGGTTGAATTCGAAACGATTACCCGGGCACTGTCTTTAATGTTCAATACGCCATGGCCCCCAGCCGCCGATGTGCCTCCGCCGATGTATAAGGAGTTTGAGTTGTGCCATTGTGAATCCACACCGGTTACTGTCACCACGCCCGTTGACTCCGCATAGCGTCCAATGAAACCAGAAGCGTTGGAAACCACGCTACCCTCCTCAAGTTCCAAGGCGCCATCTCCGTACCAACCCACATACAGAGCAGATGAATTGTTCCATTGTGAGTTCGTGCCGGTCACGGTCACCGCACCTGTAGAACTGGAATAACGTCCGATGAAACCCAAGCCATTAGAGACAACACCCGACGCCTCCACGATTAATACGCCATCACCAGAGCGGCCCACAACCATCCTTCCCAAGTTATTCCACCACGAACCGGCACCGGAGACCGTCGCTGGATCCGTAGAGCTAGACTGATACCCAATGCGACCGTTGCTATTAGATACCAGAGCCCCCTCCTTAATATTCATCACCCCGTCACCCGCAACACCCACCTAAAGATTGGCTGAGTTATACCACTGTGAATCTGTACCGGAGACCGTTGCTTCGCTGGATGAACCCGATTTATAACCAATATAACCCTTTGTATTAGAGACCACGCCACCTGCTGTAATGTTGAGTGTGCCGTCGTTAGCCTTGCCAACATACAACGCTTCATCCAACGTCCAAGTATCCGGCTGCGTACCACTGACGCCCGGATCCACATTGCCAATCGTGGTGACCGTAGCATGCACAGGCATGACGATCGCCGTCAGCAATACCAGGGTTGTGATAGAAGATCTCAATACAGAAAATCGGAGCATTCCTTGCCTCTACTACGTTGCAAGCAGATCAATGATTAATGCTTTAGATGCGGAATAGTATAGCAGAAAGGGCAGGATAATTTAAGATTTCCAGCCGGATTAATAGGCCTTAACGCCGCCTACAACCAACCATCAGCACACTCATTGCAATAAGGGATAGGGTTGCCGGTTCAGGCACCTGCGCGTTCAGACCGGCACCATTTAGACTTTG